>CAIRBF010000170.1 GCA_903876715.1 uncultured beta proteobacterium | reverse complement strand
GGTCAGCGCCTTCTCGCCGCGCAGCACGTGGCCCATGTTGAAAGCTGCCCGCACACCAAGCGCCAGTTGGGCGTTCGCCAAGCCGAGATCCGCGTCGAGCACCATGACACGAAGCCCCCGCTCGGCCAGCGCGATGGCGAGGTTGACCGAGACCGTGGTCTTGCCCACGCCGCCCTTGCCGCTGGCCACACCGATGACCATGGGCCGTGAAGAGTCAGGCATGACGCACCCCCGCTCCTTCAACATCGCCTGTTGGCACACCTGTCTCGCTTCGATTTTCGAGTAATGGAGTTAGGGTATCTTCAATCAGTTTACGCGTATTCACGGTCAAAGATGTCTCCCCGGAGGTGGCCCAGCGGGTTCCCGAGACCGCGCGCACCTGCCACGGCCTGCCGTCGAGGAGGTGGTCGATCAGAGGCCAGGGGCGCTCCGCGATGTCGAGTCGGGTCACGAGCATGTTCGGGCCTTCGGCGGTGGCTGCCACCCGGCGCAGGGTCTGGACCGAGGCGTCGGCGGCGACCACTGCGTGGAATTGGGCATCGGTGTCGGCATGGAGGAAAGTGGCCAGGTCGGCCGCCAGTTGTCGGCCGTCGCTGTGCGCGGTATCGACGAACACGGCGGACCGGTCCGAGAGTTCGTCGAGCAGCACGCTCAGCGCTTCCGGGTCGCGGGCCCGGTAGGCGTCGACGCCGCACTGTGACGCCAGGGCCTGGATCTGGCTCCAGGCGCCCATGCGCGTGTCCTGGTAGCTGATCCACGCCACGTGGTCGGCTCCCAGGCGCGAGGCGGCCTGGGCCACGAGGCGGGCGCACATCAGCGTCTTGCCCGCGCCCGCCGGTCCGTAGAGCACGTGGATGCCGGACCAGTCCGTATCGGAAGACGTGCAGAACATCGGCTCCAGCAGCCTGCCCAGGTGCTCGCCGAGGCGACCGAAAGCCTCGGCGGCGGTCTGCGCCTGCGCCAGCGCGGGCGCCAGCCGCGCCTGCAGGCGCGAGGGCACGCCCTCGTCGAGCATCGCGTTCACCACGGCCCGGACCTCGGGGTGGGCCGTGGCGATCGCGTGGTCGGCGCCGAGCCGGCTGCTCCACATCATGTCCTGACGCAGTTGGGCGATCTCGGACTTGATGGTGTCCACGATGTCGCGATCCCGCAGGGCCGGCGCCGGCGTGGCCGGGTGAGTGCGCTCGTGCGTTCCGGCCACCGCCGGTGTTGCCTCGACTTCGGCGTTCATGGCCGTGTCGGGGACCGTCGACGGTGCCTGCACTGTCTCCACGGCGATGATCAGCTCGGTCATTCCCTCCAGCTCTGCGCTGGAGATGAAGAGCGCGTCCTTGCCATGCTCGAGAACCGCCCGTTCCGATGCGGCGCGCAGATCCCGGGCGACGATGCGTTTGAGTTCCATGGCGTCTCGAGGCGTGGTGCTGCGGTTCAGGCCAGACGGCTGGCGCTCTCGGCTGCGACGGTGCGGATCACCTTGACCGACTGCTCGTCAGGGATCTCGGCATAAGACAGCACGGTCAGCGTGGGAATGCGATGCCGCGCCGCCCGCGCGAGCCAGGTGCGGATGCTCGGGGAGACCACGAGGACGGGCGACAGCCCCTGCGCCTCCATCTCCGCAGCGCTCTCCCGCAGCGCGCCGAACAAGCGCTCGGCGAGACCGGGCTCCAGCATCACGCCGGCGCGCGGGTTGCTCTGCTGGACGACGTTGTGCAGCAACTGCTCGAGTCCCTGGTCCAGCGCCATCACGGTGAGGACATCGCCGCTGTCGACCAGGCCCTGCACGATCATCCGACCCAACCGCGGCCTGACGATGGCCGTCAACTGATCCGGATCCTGGGTCGTGCCACCGGCGTCGCTGAGCGTTTCCGCGATCGTGCGCATGTCGCGGATGGTCACCCCCTCGGCCAGCAGGTTCTGCAGCGTGCGGGTGACCACGCCCAGCGAGAGCTTGCCGGGCACGAGCTCCCCGATCAGCTTGGGCGACTTCGCCGCGACCTTGTCCAGGAGCTTCTGCGTCTCGTCGTGGCTCAGCAACTCCGCGGCGTTGTCCAGCAGCACCTTGTTCAAGTGCGTGGCGATCGCCGTCGCCGGATCGACCACCGTGTAGCCCAGCGTGCGTGCGTAGTCCCGCTGCGACGGGTCGATCCAGGTGGCGTCCAGACCGAATGCCGGCTCCTTGGTGGGCTGCCCTTCGAGCTTGCCGTAGACCGTTCCCGGGTTGATGGCGAGTTCGCGCCCCACCTTGACCTCGCCCCGGCCCCGGACGACGCCGTTCAGCACGATGTGATACGCGTCCGGCGGCAGGTTCAGCGCGTCCCGGATGCGCACGGGCTGCACCAGGAAGCCGAGCTCCGAGGACAGCTTCTTGCGGACACCCTTGATGCGCGTCATCATCTGGCCGCCGCTCTCGGGGTTCACCAGCGGTATCAGGCCGTAGCCGATCTCCATGCCGATGGGGTCGACGTGTTCCACGTCGTCCCAGTCGAGGTCCCGGGCGGCTTCGGGCGCGGACGACCCTGCGGCCGCTGCCGGGGCGGCGGGTCGCTCCGCCGCGACCGCGCGGCTGCGCACGATGGCGGCTGCGATGGCGGCTGTGCCGGCGGCCAGCAGCAGGAACACCATGTGCGGCATGCCCGGCACGATGCCGATCAGCGTCAGGATGCCCGCGGCGATCAACAAGGCCGAGGGGTTGGCGAGCTGGCTCTGCGCCTGCTCGGTCATCGATTCCGAGGTGGTGACCCGGGTGACGATGATGGCCGTGGCCAGCGACAGCAGCAGCGCCGGCACCTGTGCCACCAAGCCGTCGCCGATCGTCAGCAGGACGTAGATCCGGGTCGCCTCGGAAAGTGGGAGGTCGTGCTGGGCCAGCCCCACGGCCAGGCCGCCGACGATGTTGATGATGAGGATCAGCAGGCCGGCGATCGCGTCGCCGCTGACGAACTTGGAGGCGCCGTCCATCGAGCCGAAGAAGTCCGCCTCCTGGGACAGCTCCTCGCGCCGGCGCTTGGCGGTCTCCTGGTCGATCACCCCCGCATTGAGGTCGGCATCGATCGACATCTGCTTGCCGGGCATCGCGTCCAGCGTGAAGCGGGCGTTGACCTCCGAGACTCGACCGGCCCCCTTCGTCACGACGAAGAAGTTCACAATCATCAATATGATGAAGATGATGAAACCGACAAAATAGTTTCCGCCGACCACGAAATGGCCGAACGCTGCGATGACCTGGCCGGCCGCGTCAGGTCCCTTGTGGCCTTCGACCAGGATGACGCGCGTGGAGGCGACGTTCATTGCCAGGCGCAGCATGGTGGCGAACAGCAGGACCGAGGGAAACGAGGAGAAGTCCAGCGGGCGCCGGGTCGCGATGGCCACCATGACCACGACCAGCCCGACCACGATGTTGAACGTGAAGAGGATGTCGAGCAGCAGCGGCGGCAGCGGCACGACGAGCATCGCCATGATGGCGAGCACCAATGCCGGCACGCCCAAGCCCGAGGGCTCGAACCTGCGCAAGCTCTGCCTGAAGATCGCCAGGGTGTCGGCCATCGGTCGTGTCGTCGGCGGCGGGTCGCCGCGACGCTATGAAGCAACCGCTGTGCCATGCTTTTCCGACACCCCTGCGGGCCACCTTCTTGCGGCGCTTCGGGAGCGGGCTTCCGGCAAGGGTTTGCCGGTCACGGTTCTTGCTTGGCCATGACACAGAGCTTTCCTGAGACATATGGGCAAGGCGTGTATTTCGTGCAATTCGTAAAAGGGCCTGCATATGGCTGATCCGCTGTCCTTGTCTGCTGCGCCGGGGACTGGAGCCGATTTCCTGGCGCCGGCGACGACTGCGCGCGGCGAGGCGGCCCGCATACCGGGCGTTCCGGCGCCTGCCCAGGGGGGCGCCGAGAGCTTCGATGCGCACTTGCAGCGCGCTCGCAGGCTTCAGCGTGCCGCTGTACCTGGGGCCGGTGCTGGCCTCGAGGGTGCCGTCATGCCGCCGGCAGGCGGCATGGTGTTGCCGTCAGGAGCGGCCGCGGCTGGCTCGGTGGTGCCCGAGGGCACGGCGGCGCAGGCGACATCCTTGTCCTTGGAGCCCCTTGTGGCCACGCTGCCGCGCGACGGGTTGTCGCTGCCTGCTGCACAGGATTCGTCTGCCGGGCAGGCCGAAGCTTGGTCGCTCGATGAGGGCCAAGGGGTGGCGGCTGGCCCACCCGGAGCGGACGTGCCATTGCGCCGCCCGGACAGGGCAGACGGCAGCTTCGCGCCCGTCGAGGCGACTGCGCTTGCGCTGGCGTCGCGCGCGGCGGCCGGGCCTTGGGCCTTTGCGGCGTCCGCCACTGAGGCCGGCCGTTCACCGCAGGCCGCGGAGTCGTCTGCGCCTGCGCCAGCCCAGAACCTGTCCGCCCTGGCGCCGTCGGGCCCGCCGATGGAGGTTTCGGCTCGCCCGCAGGGTTCCGAGGCTGCGCCAGTGGAAGAGGGTGCTCCTCGGCATCGAGGCGCTCGGCCTGAGGGCGCGCCTGTCCTGGTGGGCGCCAGCTTGCGTGCCGAGGTTCTGGCACGTGGCGATGGTCTGCCCGTTGACCGCGCGGCGCGTGCATTTGCCGCGGACGTTGCGGCGCCAGCCCGGGCGCTCCCGGCGAGTGGTGGTGACACCGGTCTGCGGGCGCAAGCCTCCGCCGATGCCGAGTGGGCTGCAGCGTCTGTCGAACCGCGGGCCGCGCAGGGTGCTGCGGGCGACCTGCCGCCGCCGCCGCCGCCCATGGTCCAGGCCACGGCCCCAGCGGCCGGCGAGTCCGTCGCCGCCAAGGTGGCGCCTGCCGTTGCCGCTGTGTGGCCTGCGGCGCCGGCCGGCGGCAACGTGTGGCGGCCCGCGGTCGCCGCGTCGCTGCAGCCTGACGTTCGCGTCGACGGTGGCGCAGCCTTGCAGGCTCGGGCGTCGTCGTCGAGCCGCCTTGACGTCGCGCAGCGGGCGCAGGCTGCGGCATCAGCACCATCCGGGGCGAGAGCGCCGGTCGAGGTCGCGGCGCTGTCCGAGGGGGCGAGGGTCCTGTCCCGTCCTGAGTTGGACGGGACGTCGGTGCCTGCTGACCCGCGCCAAGCGCTGGCGCCTGCCAGCGCGCAGGCACCCGCTTCACCCTCGCCCGCTACCGTCCTCGAGCAGCAGCGCGCAGGGCTGAGACGACCCGGCTTTCCGGCGCCTCAGGCTTCCGAGCCAGGTGCTGCCGTGTCGGCCGTGCCTGCGGGGTCGCCTGCGGTGGCGCGAGCAGAGGCCTTGGTCGCCGACAGCGTGACTTTGCCGCGGGCGGCGGCGCAGGGCGCGCAGCCGTTGGCGGGTCTTCCGGCACCGGCGGGCCGGTGGTCGCAGGCGCTGGATGCGCAGGCG
>CAIRBF010000169.1 GCA_903876715.1 uncultured beta proteobacterium | reverse complement strand
GCCGAGGTCCAGGGCGTCAGCCTCGGCGATGCCGCGCGTGACGAGGGCCTGTATCTGGAGCTGCGCCGGGCCCTGCTCGAGCACAAGGTGCTGTTCCTGCGCAGCCAGCACATCACGCGCGCCGAGCACGTGGCCTTCGCACGCCGCTTCGGCGACCTGGAGGACCACCCCGTGGCGGGCAGCGACCCCGACCACCCGGGCCTCGTGCTGATCCACCGCTCGGACACCCGCGAGAGCTACGAGAACAGCTTCCATGCCGACGGCATGTGGCGGCCCAACCCGGCCATGGGCGCCGTCCTGCGCTGCATCGAGTGCCCGCCCATCGGCGGCGACACGATCTGGGTCAACATGGTGCTGGCCTACGAGAACCTGCCGCAGCACATCAAGGACCTGATCCTGCCGCTGCGGGCCAGCAACAGCATCGAGCACTCCTTCGGCGCGGTCATGTCACCCGAGGCGCGCGCCAAGCTCGGGCGTGACCACCCGCCCGCCGAACACCCGATCGTGCGCACCCACCCCGAGACGGGGCAGAAGTCCTTGTTCGTCAGCGGCTTCACGACCCACTTCGTGAACTACCACACGCCGAAGAACGTGCGCTTCGGCCTCGACAAGGCGCCGGGCGCCTCGCTGCTGCTGAACTACCTCATCAGCCAGGCGACGGTGCCGGAGTACCACGTGCGCTGGTCCTGGCAGCCTGACGACGTCGCGATCTGGGACAACCGCTGCACCACGCACTACGCCGTGCACGACTACTGGCCCGCGCCGCGCAAGATGGAGCGCGCGGGCATCGTGGGCGACATCCCGTTCTGAGCCCGGCCGGGCGTCGCCCGGCACGCGCCCTCCCGCGGGGGCGCCGATCACGCGCACACAAGGCAGACCGATGAACCTTCTCGACGGACACCTCTTCCCGGAAAACCAGCCGCCGCTGATCATCACGGCCGCGCCCTACGCCCCCGGCTGGCTACCGGGCGACTTCCCCGAGGACATCCCGGTGACGATGCAGGCGCAGGTGCAGAAGGCCGTCGACTGCTACAACGCCGGCGCCACCGTGCTGCACCTGCACGTGCGCGAGCCCGACGGCAAGGGCAGCAAGCGCCTGTCGAAGTTCAACGAGCTCATCGCCGGGGTGCGCAAGGCCGTGCCGGACATGGTCATCCAGGTCGGCGGGTCGATCTCCTTCGCGCCCGAGACCGAGGGCGAGGCCGCGAAGTGGCTGTCCGACGACACCCGCCACATGCTGGCCGAGCTCGCCCCCCGGCCCGACCAGGTGACGGTGACCGTCAACACGACGCAGATGAACGTCACCGACCAGGCGGAGGACGCGGATTTCGCCGGCACCTCGCGCAGCAACCCGGCCATCTTCAACGCCTACAAGGAGATGACCGTGCCCGCGCAGCCGGGCTGGGTGGAGGAGCACGTGCGCCGGCTCAGCGCCAAGGGAATCCAGAGCGCCTTCCAGTGCTACAACCTCAACAGCTTCGAGTCCGTCGAGCGCCTGATGCGGCGCGGCTTCTACAAGGGCCCGCTGGTGCTGAACTGGGTGGCCATCGCCGGCGGCATGGACACGCCCAGTGTCTACAGCCTGGCGAACTTCGTGCGCGCAGTCCCCGATGGCGCGGTGCTCACGGTGGAGAGCAACGTGCGCAACGTCCTGCCCGTGAACATGATGGGCCTGAGCATGGGCCTGCACGTGCGCTGCGGCACGGAGGACTGCCTGTGGAACCAGACCCGCACCCGCAAGATGAGCACGGTCGAGCAGATCGAGCAGCTGGTGCGGGTCTCGGGCGAGTTCGGGCGCCCGGTCGCCAGCGCCAAGGAGGCGCGTGAGATCCTGAAGATCGGTGTCTTCTACGACACCGTCGAGGAGTCCCTGCAAGCCAACGGCTTCGCCCCCAACCGCAGGGGCGGGAACCAGGGCTATCTCAGGAAATCAGCCTGAGCACCGGGCCGCTCAGGGCCCGGCGTTCGCGGTAAGTCAGAAGGGCTTGCGCAGGAACCCCTGGTTGCCGCCGTTGCGGTTGGGCGCGAAGCCGTTGGCCGCGAGCGTCTCGTCCGCCGTCTCGTAGAACACGCCCAGCTTGAGGATCTCGCGCGCCTGGCGGGCCGTGGCGATGGGGCGCCCGAACTCGCCCGAGATGCGCACCAGCTGCCGGATCTGCTCGACCGAAGTCATCTTGCCCGTGCGGGTCTGGTTCCACAGGCAGTCCTCGATGCCGCAGCGCACGTGCAATCCCAGGGCGATCCCGATCATGTTGACGGGCAGCACGTTGAGGACCGAGCTCTCCACCGTGAGCACGGAGCCATCGGGCGCGGCGCGCAGGAAGTTCGCGAGGTTGTAGATGTTCGCCTGGTCCATGCCGCCGCTGATGGCGACCCAGTTCATGACCAACGGGCCCTTGTAGACACCGCGCCGGATCATCCGCTCGATGGTCTCGAAGCTGTTGATGTTGTAGCACTGGAAGGCGCTCTGGATGCCCGCAGCGCTCAGGCGCCGGATGTGCTCCTCGACCCAGCTCGGGTTGGACGGCACCACCATGTCGCGGTAGGTGGCGTAGAGGTGCGGAAAGCCCCGTGAGACGCCCTTGAAGTCGTCGATGCCGGCGTGCTCGGTGACGTTCATCTGGCTGGTGTTGACGGTGACCGTCACCTGGTCGGGCTTGGGGTCGAGCACGGCCAGCATGTGGCGGGTGTCGTCGCTCAGCCACTTCGCGGCGGCACCCTCACCCTCGGGCGCGAAGCTGATGGAGCCGCCCACCTGGATGACCATCTCGGGCACCGCCTCGCGCACCCCGGCGATGAGCTTGTTGAACATCGACAGGCGCTTGCTGCCCTTGCCGTCAGGCTCGCGCACGTGCAGGTGCAGCACCGTGGCCCCGGCCTCGTAGCAATCCACCGCCTTCTGGATCTGCTCCTCCATCGTGATGGGGATGTCCTCCGGGAAATCGGCAGGGATCCACCCCGGCGCGTACGGCGCGGCGGTGATGATCAGCGGCTGCTGGTTCTCGGGATAGAGGTGGCCGTCGAGAAAGTTCATGCGTGGTCTCCAGTCTGCTGCGGGCGGTCGGCGCTCTGGCGCGGTGCACGGCACCCGACCCGCGACCCGCCTCGGCCCCGGGCCGCGGTGGGTCAGCGCCATCATCCCGTTGCTGCCCGCAGGCGTGCTTGACATTCCGTGCTGCGGACTTTTCTTCTCGTGCCAAGCCGCTGCCGGCAGGGCGCATCGCAGCCGCGCCGGCCGAGGCCCGGCCCTCAGAGGCTGATGCAAGCTCTCAGGCGCCGTCCTGAGCCGCAGCCGGTCCTCCCGCGCCGCGCGCCGCGCGCAGCGCCCTGGCACTGCACGCGAACTGCGCCTGGTGCCAGCGCGAGAAGGCGCTGGGCGCGGCAAAGCCCAGCAGCAGGGCGACCTCGGTCAAGGGCCGGTCGCTGTCGCGCACGTGCCGCACCGCCAACTCGCGGCGGACTTCGTTCAGCAGCCAGGAGAAGCTCAGCCCCTGCGCGGCCAGGGCGCGCTGCGCCGAGCGCTTGGACAGGCCCAGGTGCTCGCCCACCTGCTCGATGGTGCACCGGCCCTCGGGCAGCAGCCGCAGGACGGCGCCCCGCACGTCCTGCGCCAGCGTCGCCGGCCGTCGCGGCAGGGTGGGCGCCAGCAACTCGGCCGCGTAGCGAGCCATCGCGGGATCGGCCGAAGGATTGGGCGCGTCGAGGTCGGCCAGGGCGCAGACGATGCCGTTGAAGTCGCTGTCGAACTCGATGCGCTCGCACAGCACCCGATGGTGGGCGCGCGGGTCGCGCGGGGCAGGGTGCGCGAGATGCACGCGCCGCGGCTGCCAGGCGGGGCCGAGGAACTGCCGCATCAGGCTCAGCATTACGCCCAGGGCGAGCTCGATGCGCTGGCGCGTGGGCTGCAGCGGCCTGGCCGACCTCACCTCCTCGCGCAGCACGACCAGGTCCGCGTGTTCCTCCAGCAGCAGCGTCAGGGAGCCGTTCAGCAGCGACTGGTGGCGCACCAGCACGTCCAGCGACGCGCGCAAGGTCGCCTGGTCACGCACCAGCAGCCCGACGGCGCCGAGGTTGGACAGGCGACGCGACTCGGCCATGCACAGGCCGAAAGCCTCGTTGTCGGCCCGCAGGGCCGACTCGTGCAGCAGGCGCCCGACGCGCTCGACCGGGATCATCAGATCCGGCGTGCTCTCGATGCCCGGGCTCAGCCCCGCGCGCGCCAGCATCGCGCCAGGGTCCAGCCCGCCGGCCCGGGCGACCTCGCTGTAGTTCGTGAGGCACGCGGCGCGGACCAGCAAGGGCATCGGTGCGGTGGTGTCGGGCAACAGCGGGCAAGGATAAGCGACCCGGGAGCGACCCGGGCCGCGGGCCAGACGTGGCCCACAATCTGCCTCGTCACCCCCGGCGCCCGCCTCCATGACCACCCCCGAACCCATCCTGCGCCTGCGCGGCATCACCAAGCGTTTCGGCACGCTGGTGGCCAACGACGGCATCTCGCTGGACCTGGCCGCAGGCGAGGTGCTCGCGCTGCTGGGCGAGAACGGCGCGGGCAAGAGCACACTGGTGTCCATCCTGTTCGGCCACTACGTGGCCGACGCCGGCTCGATCGAGGTCTTCGGCCGGCCCCTGCCGCCGGGGCAGCCCAAGGCAGCGCTGGCCGCGGGCATCGGCATGGTGCACCAGCACTTCACGCTC
>CAIRBF010000168.1 GCA_903876715.1 uncultured beta proteobacterium | reverse complement strand
TCGGCGCTCGCGCCCTTGGTCTCGACGAAGACGAGCTTGTAGTGGCGGAAGGCGGCGCTGCCGCCGACAGCGACCGTGTTCGACGCACCGCGCTCGTTGGCCAGCCCGGTGTCGCCCTGATCGACCAGCGTCCAGCCGGTGGCGTTCCAGTCGGCACTGCCGTTGGAGCCCCAGAGCTGCCAGCGCTTGGGGTCCCACTGCCAGTTGTCGTCGTTCGTCCGCGTCACCATGCGGATAGCGTCGACCGCCACCGGCTGCGGTGCGCTGAACACCAGCCCGCTGCCCGGACCGTCGAGATTCAGGTACTTCGTCGCCGTGTTGCCGTCGGCCACGTTGCCCGCCGACTCGGCCGCGGGTGTGTTGGCCCGACTGCCCGAGGCGTTGGAGCCCCCGCTGACGACGACGCCGCCGGCTGGCGCCGACAGGGTGACCGTGACCGTGGACGGTGTGTCGGCCACGAGCCAGTTCGCGGGCACCGGCTGGACCGTGGTGGTGCCGACCTTCGCGTAGCCCACGCGCACGAAGTCGCCACCCGTGGCCTCCTTGAGCAGCACCTCGAAGCGGTAGAGCCGACCCTGCTCGAACGTGAGGGCCGCCGATTTCTGGCCGCTGGTGCGGGTCCAGTCGCCGCTGCCGACCGCCCCGGTCACCTGCGCGACGCGCGTCAGGCTGCCCTGGCCGGTGCCCGAGAGGTCCACCCACAGCTCGGCCGTGTCGTCGGCGGTGAGGTAGAGGTTGACGCTGTCCGTCTCCGTCGGCGCGAAATAGCCGGAGATGCGTGCGCCGTAGTTGTCGCCGCCCGGCGTGACCTGGAAGCCCGATCCGGCCGTCAGCGCCACCTCGCGGATGGACGAGCTCAGGTTCGGGTACGCCGGCGAGCCGGTCAGCCCGGTGAGCGCGGTGCCACCAAGGTTGTCCCAGACCTCCAGGGTCACCGAGCCGGTGACGAGCGAGGGCTGGACTTTCACCGGCACCAGCGCCTGGGCGCCGCTCACTCGGACCTGCAACTGCGTGCCCACGCCGGTGAACTGCACGTTGCCCACCGTGTTCAGGTAACGATGCAGGGCGTGGATGTTGCCGCTGAGGGTGCGGCTGACCCCGTCGCCGCTGATCGTGATACCGGCGGCCGCCTTGGCGTCGACCGAGCCGAACGGCACGGCGGCGAGCGAACGCCCCGCGCCGAGCAGCGTGACGTCGGCAATCTGCATGCCCGAGGCGCGCCCGGCGTCGCGCAAGGTCGGGAACACGACCTTGTAGTAGCGGTAAGCCGTGCCGTTGCCAAGCGCGATCTCGCTGGCCGCGCCCCGTGCCGTGCCGAGGCCGGTCGCCCCCGACGCCACCGGGACCCAACCCGCGTCGGCCCAGTCCGCCGACTGGTTCGAGCCGTAGAGCACGAACTGCGTCGGGTCGCGCTCGGGCGCGTCGCTCGCACTGACCAGGCGCAAGGTGTCGGCCGCATAGGCCTGCGGGTAGGCGAAGACGAGACCGGTGTTGACCTTGTCGCGGTTGAGGTACTTGCTGCGGGATTCGCCGTCCAGTACGTTCAGCGGGCCTTCGCTGGAGGGCGAGTTCGCCACGCCGCCGGCGCGGTCCGAGCCACCGATCACGACCGCCCCGCCGGCCGGCGCGGTCAGCGTGACCGACATCTCGGTGGGCAGATCGGGCAACACCCAGTGCGCCGGCAGGGGCTGCACTGTGGTCGCGCCCGGCTTCTGGACACCCACCCGCACGAAGTCGCCGCCCGAACCCTCCTTGACCAGGACTTCGAAGCGGTAGAGCTTGCCGCTCTCCAGGTTGATCGCCCCCGACTTCTGAACGGCCGTCTTGGTCCATTCGCCGGCGCCCACCGCACCCGTCACCTGTGCGACGCGCGTGAGAGCGCCCTGGCCGGTGCCCGACAGGTCGAGCCAGAGCTCGGCCGTGTCGTCGGCCGTCAGCAACAGGTGGACCGACCCGCTCTCGGACGGCGCCAGGTAGCCGCTGACACGGGCACCGTAGTTGTCGCCGCCCGGGCTGACGTAGAAGCCGTAGTTGCCGTTCGCGTCGACCGGCGACAGGGCCATCTCGCGCACCGAGCTCGAGTCGTTCGGGAAGTTCGCCGAGCCGGTCAGCGCCGACAGCGCCGTCCCGCCGAGGTTGCTCCAGGTCTCGACCGTGACCGCCCCCGAGGGCAGCGCCGGGGCCAGCGTGACCGGCTCAGGCGCCTGGCTGGCGCTCGTCACCCGCACGTCGAGCGTGCGCGCCTCGCCCGTGAACCGGATGTTCCCCGGTTGGGTGAAATAAGCATGCAACGCCGGCAGACTGCCGGTGAAGGTGCGCTGGGCCGGGCTGCCGCCGACCGTCACGTCCAGGCCGAGCACCTCATCGCCACTGATCGAGCCGCTGCCGCCGGGCGGCAAGCTCAGTGTGACCGTCAGCTCATCGGGCGTATGCCCGGCCACGAGCCAGCTTCCGGGTACGACCTGCACCGAGGTACTGCCGGCCCGGGAGTAGCCGAGCTGGACGAAGTCGCCGCCGAAGCCCTCTTTGTGCAGGACCTCGAAGCGGTAGAGCTTGCCCTTCTCCAGCAGCACCGGCACGCTGCGCTGGCCGGACGACTTCGTCCAGTTGTTGCGCCCGACGGCCGCGTCTACCGCCGCCACCCGCGCCAGCGCGCCTTCGCCGGTGCCCGAGCCGTCCAGCCAGAGCTCGGCGGCATCGTCGCCGGCGATCCAAAGCTGGTAGCTGCCGGTCTCCGGCGGCGTGATCCAGCCCGAGATCCGGGCCCCATAGCCGTCGGCGTCACCCGAGTAGTCGAAAGCGCCGCTCATCTCGGCCAGGCGCGTCGCAGGCAGCGAGAACCCGCTGTTGGAGAAGGTCAGGTCCGCCACCCGGCTGCCGGCGATGTTCTCGTAGAGCTCGACCGTGGCCGAGCCACCGAGGAAGGGAGAGCCCTGCAGCGCGATCGCCTGCGTCGTCGTCCAGGTCTTGCCGCCGTCGGCCGAGCTGACCACGCCGCCACCCGATACCGTGGCCACGATCGTCAGGCCGTCCTCGGAGATCGCCACCGACGAATAGTTGACCCCCTTGGGTGCGCCCGTGGCAAGCGCCCAGCTGATGCCGCCGTCCTCGGAGAGATAGATCCCGCCCACCGCCCCTGCGCTGTCCTTCGAGGCCACCGACACAGCCACCTGACGGTCCGGGGCGATGGCGATGTCGGTCCAGCCCAGCACCTCGGTCGTGGCCGCCCCCGCGCGGATCTTGCTGCGCACGGTGTTGAGGCTCGAGTCGGCGCGGATCTCCACCGCCAGGTCCTGCTGCGGCGCGTCGGCGGCGAAGGTGTAGCGCACCTTGCCGGGCGTCGTGAAGTAGGCGTTGAGCTTGTCGAGCCGGCCGGTGAAGATGCGCTCGGTGTCGCTGCCGCTGACCATGACGCCGCCGCCGGAGGCGGCGACCACCGTGCCGCTGCCCACGCGCAGCGTGACGCTCAGGTCCCGGTCGGCCGGTCCGCCGAAGGGCTTGCCATAGAACAGCAGGTCGGAGGTGAACAGCGTGTCGCCGACCGGCCGCAGGGCACCGAACTCCGTGGGGATCGACACCGTAGGCATGTCGGCCGGCGGCCCCACCAGCGCCAGCAGCGCTGTGGGCACGCGCCCGGAGAAGTCGAGGTCGGAGACCTCCTCGTCGGTCTCGCCGATGATCCGGTTGGCCCCCACCGCGCCGACGAACACGTAGCGGTCGACCCCGCGCCCGCCGGTCAGGCGGTTGATGCCAGCCAGCGCGTACATCCAGTCGTTGCCGACACCGCCCGTGAGCACGTTGGTGCCCTCGCCGCCCAGCAGGATGTCGTCGGCCAAGCCGCCGGTGAGCTTGTCGTCGCCCTGGCCGCCCACCAGCGTCACCGGCATCTGGCTGCGGCTGGCGTCAAGCGTGTTGTGGCCAGCCAGGTCCAGCGCCACGCCGCCGCCGGTGCCGAACAGGACCGTGTCGTTGCCGTCCCCGCCGCGCACGTCCAGGCTGATCGTCTTGTCGAACAGCCGGGTGGCATCGAAGGTGTCGTTGCCCGCACCGAGGTCGACGACGACCTTGGTCACGCCGGTGTAGCGCACGACGAAACTGTCGAACTCGACGTCGACGACGCCGCTGCCCATGCCGCTGAGGACAAAGCTCTCGCCGCCGTCGACGGCGTTGACCCACAGACGGTCGGCCGCGCGCGGGCCGGCGTTCAGCGTCAGCACGCCGTTGCTGACCTTGCCCAGCGTGGGCGTGACCGTGGGCGCCGCGAGCGTGATCGACGGCAGCGGGATGGTGAACAGCTTGAAGGCCATCGTCCCGGTGAAGAAGGTGTTCACCCAGACGTAGGGACTGATGCCGCCGCTGAAGGTCAGGTCGAACAGGTTCAGCGGGCCGCCCGGGATGCCGGTGCTGATGTTGGTGAAGGGGATGACGCCCGGGTAGAGCATCATCGTGCCGATCTCCGACAGCCGCACCCGGCCGTCACCGCGGTAGTTGACGCTCGAGACCTGCCCGTTCTCGTCGCGCACGATGGTGCCGCGCTTGATGTCGTTGAGGTCGGCATCCACCCGCATCGTGATCGATCCGCCGATGCCGCCGGACATCACGCCCGTGACGCCGACGCCGCCGAGCAGGCCGATCTCAAGCTCGATGCCGAACTCGGGCTTCTCACGCCCACCGGTGCCGGGCACGATGGCCCCGTTGCGGACCGTCGGCAGCGTCCAGTCGTTGACGTAGAAGCTGTCGACGACGTCGAACACGTTGCCCGTCTGCATCGCCTTCTGGATGCCGAAGGTGTCGACGCCGAAGGACAGGTCGACGAAGGCGCGCGCCCGGCCCACCGCGCCGATGTTCAGCGAGATCCACGACAGCGGCGGGAAGGGGATGGGTATCGTGGCCAGCATCTCCTGGAACACGAACTGGAAGTCGAGCACCGGCAGCTCGTAGGTGAACAGCGTGGCGTTGCCGCCGCTGAAGATCTTGGCCCAGTTGCCGATGTCCAGCAGGTAGGGCAGGAACTGCAGGCCGGAGCGCTCGGACACCGCCGTCGTGCCGCCCGATGCCATGCCGGTGATCGAGGTGATCGCCTTGAACAGCTCGCTGTCCGGGCTGCCGACCTCGGGCGCCTCGAAAGACGAGACAAAGCGTACGTCCGAGGTGCCCAGGCCGTAGATGCTGCCCAACGGCATGCCCGAGCCGAAGGCCAGCAGCGTGCGCAACTGCTCGGGCATGTCGAGCGCGAACTTCACCGCGTCCAGGAAGGACCAGTCGATGCGGCTCAGGCCCAGCGAGGGCTTGGCCTTGCGCACCAGCTCGTTGATCACGTCGATCAGGCCGCGCAGCGTCGGGTCCGGCGCCAGGCCGAGCGCCTTGCGCGGCTGCTCGGTGAACAGATCCAGCCCCGGCACGGGCTCGGTCAGCGCGTAGACGATGTCGCGGAAGGGCGAGACGATATCGGCCACCGTGTTGGCGATCGGCAGCAGGAAGTCCGCCACCGCCGACTTGAAGTCCAGCCGCAGGTTCTCGATCGCGATGGCGGGTATGCGGGGCGACTTGTCCGCCAGGCTCCAGTCCCAGTCGACGACCAGATCAGCGGTCAGCGCCGGCAGACCCAGCGCGCTCAACGACACGGCCAGCCGCAGGTCGCCCGCGGCCGAGAAATCGGCCGCCAACGCCGTGCCCGGGCTCGACAGCAGGTCGGTCAGCGTCAGCCGGTTTGTCGCGCGGTCGCCCTTGAGGTCGATGCCGAGCTGGCCACGCAGTCCGCTGGGCTGGAAGCCCGGGGCATCGGGGTCCAGGTCGCGGTCGGTGACGCCGGCCTCGAAGAACAGCAGCTGACCGCGGCCCGAGAAGGGTGTCACGACCGTCGGGTCCTGCGGCGAGCCGTCGAGGTAGGCCGACACGTCCAGCCGCAGCTCGGGCGTGGCGTCGTCGTTGGTGGCGAGGAAGAAGCCCTCCTGCACCGACAGCCCGAAGCCGAAGTCATAGCTCCACAGCACCTCGAGCGCGAAGCCGCCATCCACGGCGAGTTCGAAGCCCGGCAGGTCGAGGTCGAGCGGGATGTCGATGCCCGTGCCCAGCACCCGCCCGCCCAGGTCCATGTCGAAACGGATCGAATCCGCCTCGCCCGGCATCACCGTGCCCGGCGCCCAGGCCGCCAACCAGCCGCCGTCGACGTCGTGGAAGTCGATGCCGATGTCGGCCAAGGTCATCAAGCCGTCGCCATCGGCGTCCTTCAGGATGCCGAGCTTGTCGTTGAACACCGTGAACAGGGCGTCGCGCAAGCCCTCGACGGTCTTGCCTGGCGCGGAGAAGCGCCCGCGCAGGTCGGCCAGCAGGCCGTTGCGCAGCTCCGCGACCATGCCCCCGACCTGCGCCAGCTTGTCGCCGATCAGCGGCAGGTCGGCCACGACCGTGTTCTCGAACACGTCCTGCACCGAGCCGAGCGCGAAGTCGATGCCGTCGAGCACCGGCGTCGGGTCGTAGAGCACGTCCAGCAGCGTCGGCGGCTTGACGTCGAAGACGTCGAAGTCGGGCAGCTTGACCACCAGCGCGTCCGCAGCCCCAAGTCTCGGGAACGCGGCGTCATTGGCCAGCTCGCGCACGAAAGCCTCGAGCCCGCGGCTGCCGTAGACCGGATTGGTCGCCACCGACAGGTCGCCCAGCTGCAGGGTACGGTTGCCGAACACGAAGGTCAGCGGCAGCTCGATGGAGAAGCCGCCCTCGGTCTCGACCTTGGGCACGCCGTTCTCCAGGCGCAGGGTCAGCGATGCCGGCGCCTCGACGGCTGCCGCGGCGGGTGCCCCTGAAGCCTCGGCGGTCTCGGCCACCTGTCCGTCGGCGTCGAACACGACCGAGCCGCTGTCGATGCCGATGTCGAAGGGTCCGGCCTTCAGGCGCAGGTCGATGTCCTCGGCGACCAGCCGCACCTCGAGGCGGACCTCGGTGCCTTCATCCATCAGCTGCACCGGCGGCGCATTCGTGCCGGGCAGGCCCAGGCCGATGCGCAGGTCGAGCGCGGCGCCGATCTCCAGGCCGATCTGGGCCTCGCCACCGGCGTCGACCAGCTCGTACAGCGCCTCGGGCACCTGGGCACCCGCCATCGCCAGCAGGTCTGCGAGCTGCAGGTTCAGCGCGAAGTCGTCGGCATAGGCCGCCTCGAGCTGGATGTCGATCAGCAACTGGGTGCTGCCCAGCGTCAGGTCGAAGAAATCCGGGCCGATGCCCAGCGCGCCTTCGATGATCTTCTCGACCTCGTCCAGCGCCGCCGCCGGCGTGCCGCCCGCGGCCTCGATGCGGCCGAGGAAGACGTCGCCCAGGTCGAGCAGCTCGTTCAGCGAGCGGTCGAGGATGGGCAGGGCCTGGTTGTAGAAGGGCTGCTCGCCCACGACGTCGTCGATGGTGGCCAGCGCGAAGCGCAGGCCTTCGACGATGTCGCCGAAGCTGAGCTTGCTCAGGTCGAACAACGCGCCGACATCCTTGACGTCCGGCAGCACCACGACCGCGCTGCCGAGGTCGGTCAAGTCGGGTACGGTCACCGACAGCTCGAGCTCGGGCGCGATGTCGAAGCTCGCGCCCTTGCCGCCGACCACGCTCAGGCCCTTGAGCTTGGCGCTGGCCGTGCCGTCGATGTCGAAGCGCACCGCCTGCAACGCCTCGGTCGAGCCGAGTTGCGACAGCGTGAAGCGCGTGTCGCCCTCGGTCTGGGCATCCGGGTCGCGGTCCAGCGCGAAACGCACGTCCGCGTCCAGCGAGACACCGGTGCCGGTGCCCGCCCCGCCCGCCTTCAGGCCCAGGAAGCCCATCTTGGCCGCGACCTCGAGATCCGTGACCGCCAGGGCCAGCCCGGCCTGTGCGTGCAGACCTTCCAGCGCAACTTCGAAGCGTTCGCCCCCCAACGCCAGGATGAGGTCGAAGCCGGCGTCCACATCGACGCCGAGCTTGCCCACGGCCGAGGTGCTGAGCGTGAGCGCCTGGCCTTCGCCCAGGGCCAGATCGATCGGCGCGTCGATGCCCAGCAGAGTCTGGCGCAGTCGCAGCGGGATCCGCAGATCGCCGCTGGCCGCGTCGAAGGAGATGGTGCCCAGCACCGGCGAGCCCTCGAACGCGAGGTTGAAGGCGTCGACGAACTCGTCGATGGTGCGGATGTTCTCGCGCCGCTCGTGCACCCGGTAGTCGACGTCGGTGCGACCCGCCGCGTAGGCGTCGCGCAGCGTCAGCGTCGAGCCGTCGGCCGAGACCGAGACGATCTGCGACGGCGCGAGCCAGCCGCCGCCTTCGGCCGACAGCGTGATCCAGTAGCCGGCCATCGAGGCAGCGAACTGACCGGCCGAGCCCACGAGCGTGGAGCGCGTCGCGTTCGGGATCGTGGCCGTGCCGCTGACGGCGGCCGTATCGCCAGCCGCCGGCTTCCACAGCACGATGGGGCGGTAGAGGTCGATCGGGTCGACCACCGTGCGCTTGAACACCCCCGCCAGGTCGAGCAGGCCGTCCACGCCCTGGGAGATGAAGGGCAGGTCGCCCAGGCCCAGGCTGTCGGCACTGACCCCTTCCAGGTAGGACAGGATGCCCGGCAGCGCCAGCAGCAGGTCGGTGACCGACATCTTGCTGATGTTGGCGAGCTGCTCGAAGTGCTCGGTCTCCACCGTGAACTCGCCCGCCAGCGGGTCGCCGCTGAGCGTGGCGGTGGGCACCGCACTGCCGGCGGCCACCAGGTCGAAGCCCGCCACCGAGGCGTACAGCGGCAGTTCCAGCAGGAACTCGCTGGCCGTGGGCGTCAGCGTCAGCTGCCCGCCCTGCCAGGCCATGCGCCCGCCCAGCGCGGCCTGGAGCTGGCCGCGTGCCCAGGGCACGGCGGGCTTGACGAGGGCGCCGCTGCCGTCGAACTGGGCCGGCTCGGCGTTCCCGGCGCGTCCGATGCTCAGCGCCACCGGTCCGAGGGTGGCCTGCAGCACCACGTCCTGCGCGCTGAGCGCGCCCGAGAAGCTCAGGTCGCGAAGCTCGAAGGAGGCGCTGAAGCCGTCCGACCAGTCCAGCGCGAGATCGAAGTCGATCCCCGCTGCGAAGCTGGCGTCCACCCGCAGGTCGCCTTCGATCTCCAGGCCGATGTTCCCGAACTGGGCCCCGACGTCGAGTTCCAGGTTCTCGACGCGGGCGCTGAGCGCGGTCTTCAGCCCGAGGCGCAGACCGTCCTCGTCGAGCTGGAACACGAAGCCGTCTTCGGGCGCCACGAAGGTCTGCAGATAGGACTGCAGGCCGCGCAGCGTGGGCACGCCCTTGACGCCATGGAAGCTCGCCGGCTGGTTCAGGTAGTCCAGCACGTGGTCGCCCAAGACCAGCGTCGACGACAGATTGAGGATCTCGTCGAGCGTCTTGTCGATCAGGGGCAGCGGCTCGGCAGAGACCAGGTCGGCACGCAGCCGGCTCATCTGGCCCGCGGTCGAACGCAGCGCCTGGCCCAACAGCCCTTCCAGCGAGGCGTCGAGGTTGGTCAATGCGAAGTCGGTGTCGCCCGCCTGCGCAAAGCGCACCGGCAACTCGCGCCCGCCGACCGTGACCGAGGCGTCGACCGGCCCCTCGGTCAGGTTCGCACCGACCGAGACGTCGCCGAAGAGCTTGACGTCCAGCCCCGGCACGGGCAGTTGCGCCGTCGCGTCGAGCATGAAGGCAATGCCACCAGCCGACGGCAGCACGGCCGCGAATTCGCCGTCGACGATGCCGCCGGTGTAGCCGCCCAGGCTGATCGTGGCGTTCAGGCCGGTGCCGCCCACGCGGATGCCGCCGCCGGCGCTCAATTCCTGCTCGAAGACGAAGCTGCCGCCGCCGGCGACCAGGGGCAGCGCGTCGGGCGCCGCGTCGGGATCGGCCAGCGCGACCTGCACCGTACCCGCGGCCGCCACACGCGCCCGGTCCGCGTCGATGCGCGCGATCTCGTCGCCGCGCAAGCGCAGGCTGGTGTAGCCCGTGGCCTGGCCGTCGCCGTCCAGGTCGCCCTGCGTGAAGTCGACCACCCGGCCGCCCAGCTCGCCCGTCGACGGCCCCAGGTTGAGCGACAGGGCGAGCCCGCCCGCCTCGAGCGTCAGCCCGTCCAGGCCCACCAGCGCGGCGCGGCTGGCCCGGGCCTCGGCGCCGACGAAGGTGCCGCCACCGCCCTGGTCCACCAGGATCGCCACGCCGAAGCCCGCGCCCTCGAGCGTCACGCCGGTGAAGGCGTCTGTGCCCGCGCCGGCGCCCATCTGGATGTCGATGTCCTGGCCCGACAGCAAGGTGGTCTGCATGCTGCGGCGCGATCCATCGTCCAGGGTCGCCACGCGCGGCCCCTGCAGCGCCAGGCTGAAGCTGCCGCTGGCGCTGACCAGGCCGCCGAGCCCGACGGTCGCGTCGAAGCCCAGC
>CAIRBF010000167.1 GCA_903876715.1 uncultured beta proteobacterium | reverse complement strand
GGCGTAGGCCGCGTCGATGGTGCCCAGCTCGTAGGCCTTCTTGTTGGTGGGGCCGTAGGTGATGTACTTGGTGAACTCGGCCTGGTAGGCGGGCTTGACAATCTCGGCCAGGAACCTCATCGCCTGCGCCTTGTTGGGTGCGTCCTTGGGGATCCCGTAGCAGTCATAGTCCAGGAGCCCCTGGTTGTAGGTGTAGGCCACCCTGCCGCCGTCCTTGGCCACGACGTCGAAACGACCGTTCCAGCCAGTGATCATGTCGACCTCGCCGTCCTTCATCAACTGAGCATGCTGCGCGCCGGAGGCCCACCATACCGCGATGTGCGGCTTGAGCTCCTTGATCTTGCGGATGGCGCGTTCGATGCCGCCGGGCGCCGACAGCACCTCGTACACCTTGCTGGGCGGCACGCCATCGGCCATCAGCGCCGGCTCCAGCGCACCCGCCACGCCCTTGCGGTAGGAGCGCTTGCCAGGAAACTTCTTCACGTCCCAGAAGTCGGCCCAGCTCTGCGGGCCCTTGTCGCCGTAGGTCTTGGTGTTCCAGGCCAGGACGGTGGAGAACACGTCGCCGCCCACGCAGTACTCCCCGGCAAGACCCGGGAAGAAGGACGAGACGTCGATGATCTTGTAGTCCAGCTTCTCCAGCAGGCCTTCGGCCCCGGCCCGCGCCGCGCTGCCCGAGCCGCTGGTGACCACGTCCCAGGTGTTGGCGCCGGCCTTCATCTTCAGACGCAGGTCACCGATGCCGCCGTAGGTCTCTTCCTTGACGGTGATCCTCATGGCCTTGGCGGCAGGCTGGAAAAGGGCCTTGCTCTGCCCTTCCTGGTACGAACCGCCGAAGGACACCACGTTGAGGGTCTGGGCACTCGCTGCGGACGCCACGGCGGCCAGCAGTGCGCCTGCCAGGGGCGCTGCAAGGACTCTGATCTTCATGTCTCCTCCTCGGGGGTGATGGGACTGTTGCAGGTCAAGGGATCGAGATGCGCCAACTGCACGGCGGCAGCGCGCGGGGACCGAGGTGGTCCTCGGTCCAGTGTCGAAACAATGTGGGCGCCACGGAAGAGCCACTTTGAACGCTGCCCCATACCGCTTTGGAGGGCGCACACGGGTGGCGGCCGGCAAGGCTGCGCAGTTGGGTCGCGCTGACAAGCGGGCGCATGGCGGTCGCTCAGCTCAGCCTGGCCGCGACGCTCTTGACGCGGCAATAGTTGCGCAAGGCCTCCAGGCCCTTCTCGCGGCCGAAACCCGAGCGCCGGTTGCCGCCGAAGGGCACCTCGATGCCGCCGGCGAAGTACTCGTTGATGTAGACCTGCCCGGCATCCAGGTCGCGCGCCATGCGGTGGGCCGCGGCGAAGTCGCGTGTGTAGACACCCGCGGCCAGGGCGAAGTCGGTGCCGTTGGCCAGGGCAACGGCCTCCTCGACGTCGTCGAAGACCTGCACGCACAGCACGGGCCCGAAGATCTCCTGCTGCACGGCCGGGTCGTCCGGCGTCAGGCCGTCCAGGAGCGTGGGCTCGAAGAACCAGCCGCTGCCGTTGGCGGGGTCCGTGGTCGCGCGGCCTCCCGTGACGACCTGAACACCGCGCTGGCGGGCGCGATCCACATGGCCGGCGATACGCGCGAGCTGCGCGGCCGAGTTCACCGGCCCGAGCCCGGGATCGGTCAGCGCATGGCCCAGGCTCAGGGCTTGCGCCCGCGCAGCCAGCGCCTCCACCATCTGCGCGTGCAACGGCCGCGCCACCACCAACCGCGAACCCGCAGAGCAGATCTGCCCGGCGTTCTCGAAGATGGCGCCGAACACGCCGTCCACCGCCTGCTGCACATCGGCATCGGCCATCACCACCACGGGCGACTTTCCACCGAGCTCGAGCAGCACGTGGGTGACCTGGGCAGCAGCCGCGCGCATCACGTCGATGCCCGTGGTCACCGAGCCGGTGAAGGTGATGTGGTCGATGCCCGGATGCGCCACCAGCGCCGCCCCGGCCTGCGAGCCCGTGCCTGTGACCACGTTGCACACGCCGGGCGGCAGGCCGGCTTCGGTGAGCAACTCGGCCAGCAGCAGCGCCGTGAAGGGCGTGGTCTCGGCCGGCTTGACCACGACCGTGCAGCCGGCCGCCAGCGCCGGAGCCAGCCCGCGGGCCAGCGTGGCGATGGGGTAGTTCCAGGGCACCACCTGGGCGCATACTCCTACGGGCTCCATCACCGTGTAGGCCAGGTGGTCGGCGTCCAAGGGGATGGTGTGCCCCTGCAGCTTGTCGCATGCGCCGGCGTAGTACTCGAAGGTGCGGGCCGCAGACGCCACGTCACCACGCGCTTCGGCCAGCCGCTTGCCCGCATCCACGCACTCGACCACCGCCAGCGGTGCGGAGTGCGCGCGGATCAGCGCAGCCGCGCGCGCCAGGATGCGGCCGCGTTCGGCCGGGGTGGTGCGGCGCCATCCGGTGGACAGGGCGCGACGGGCTGCAGCAACGGCGCGATCGACATCCTGCGCATCCCCCGCGGCGAAACTGGCAAAGGCGTGGGCACCGCTCGGGTCGAAGGACTCCATCCGGGCGCCGCGAGTCGCAGGCTCCCAGGTACCGTCGATGTAGTGTCCGTCGGGCAGGCCCGGCAGCACGCCCGTGGCCAGCACGCCGGCCACGAGCTCGGCCTCCTGCCCCGCCCTCAGGATGACCGACAGGGTCATGTGCGCTCGCTTTGCTGGTAAGCGGCGTGCTCCAGCCAGGCGGGCTCGATCTCGACGCCCCATCCCGGTTCACTCGGGATGGTGACGTGGCCGTCCACCACCGTGTAGGGCGAGCGGCGGAAGAGCCCCTCCTGCCAGGGGTAGTAGTCGGGCCCTTCGATGGACAGCTCCAGGTACTTGCCGGCATTGGGAATGGCGCCCAGCAAGTGCATGGTGAACAGAGTCACCATGGAGAGGTTGGCGCTGTGCGGCGTGCAGGGCAGCCCCGCTTGCGCGGCCAGCCGGGCCACGCGCAGCGTACGGGTGATGCCCCCCATGTAGCAGACGTCGGGCTGCACGATGTCCACCGCGCGCATGGCGATCATCTGGCGCCAAGTGGGCATCCAGCAGTCCTGCTCGCCGCCGCTGACGTCGATGTCCAGCGCTGCGGTCACGGCCTGGGTCTGCTCCAGCTCCCAGTAGGGGCAGGGCTCCTCGTAGTGGCTGATGCCATGATCTTGAAGCAGGTGGCCCACCTCGATGGCGCGCTCCACCGTGAAGC
>CAIRBF010000166.1 GCA_903876715.1 uncultured beta proteobacterium | reverse complement strand
ACGACTCGAGCGTTCGACGAGTACGCCGACGGAGGACTTGTTGCCAGCGCCCTTGATGAAGTCGCCCTCCCAGTGGCCCGGCATGAGGCGATCCTCGATCTCGGGCGGACGCACATGGATGCTGACCATCTCGGGGATCTGACCGCGCCGGTCGACGCCGCGTGTGCGAGGCATGCGCGTGCTGCGCCCGTGGCGCATGCGGGTGAGGATCTGGCAGCGCAACTCGCCGCGCGGGTACGCGTAGATCGCCGTGTAGATCGTCTCGTGCGAGACATGCATGGCCCGATCCTGTGTCCAGACGCGCTTGAGGATACCGGCGATCTGCTGGGGAGACCATTTCCAGCCCAGCAATGTGAGCACGGTACCCCACAGAACGTGCTCGGGGTGAAGCTGGGGTGCCGCACGCGCCTGGATCGGTCGCATGTGGCTCAGCGCCTGCGCCGGCACGCTCGCGTACACGGAGCCGGCACTGGCGTTGTGCGCGAGCTCACGGCTGGTGGTCGCGGGCGAACGTCCGAGCGTGCGGTCGATGGCTGGCACGCTCGAATGCGTTCGGCGCATGCTCGCAATCGTCATGCGCTCCCCTGGCTGAAGCCGGCGGTAGGTCGGTATGGTCTGCCTCTGTGCACCTTACCCGAAGCGGGGTGTTGCACTTCAAATTTGAGTGCCGCCATCATTCAGCCCTCACAGCCTTCATCCGGCCATCAGGTGCGATCATCGAACTCGCCTGCTTCGCTGCCTCGAAGAATTCTTCGAGGCGGAACCACAAGATGCCGAGGGTCAGACATCATGCAAGGCCTTCCATGACAGGCTCCTCGCTGCGGTCCGGGCCATCTACCTCACTAGGTGTCCACATAGCCACCGTCAGCAGAAGTCTAGTGATCGCGGTTTGCTGCCGTGCATGAATAAGTTCGGTCAGTCGAAGCAGGTAGTGCCGCAGAAGGTCAGGCGGCATGGCTGGATCTTCGATCTTCATGATTTTTGGATGTGCAGTCGCTGCGGTGCTTTCAGTTCTTATCAGGAGTTCCTCGAACAGCTTCTCTCCGGGCCTGAGCCC
Source organism: uncultured beta proteobacterium (assembly GCA_903876715.1). Classification (GTDB taxonomy): domain Bacteria; phylum Pseudomonadota; class Gammaproteobacteria; order Burkholderiales; family Burkholderiaceae_C; genus Rubrivivax. The sequence continues at coordinate 16,579 of CAIRBF010000166.1, read as the reverse complement.
CGTGCAGCGAATCTCCAGAGCTCCTTCCGGGTGGTGATGGCCATCGCCGCGCACTGTCAGACCCGCCAGCGTGATCATTTTTCTTGCCAGATCGATGATCCGCACGGGCTCCCCCATATCGATCATGAAGACTTCTCCGCTGCGTGCCAAGCTACCAGCCTGTATGACCAGCGCAACCGCCTCGTGGATGGACATGAAGTATCGCGTCACTTCAGGGTGTGTCACGGTGACGGGCCCGCCTCGCGCGATCTGTTCCTTGAAAAGCGGTACGACGGATCCGTTGGACCCGAATACGTTGCCGAAGCGCACAGCGCAGAAGTGCTGCCCCGCACCCCGTTCTAGAGCTAGGGCGGAAACTTGTTGCACGATCAGTTCCGCCCAGCGCTTGGTGGCCCCCATCACGCTCGTGGGGCGCACCGCCTTGTCTGAGGAAATCAAGACAAAAGTGCCGACGCCGGCTTCGAACGCAGCCTCGGCAACGGTCAAGGTGCCGAGCACGTTGTTCGCCGCACCTTCGAGTGGATTGCTCTGCACCAGCGGCACGTGCTTGTGCGCTGCGGTGTGATAAATCGTCTCCACGTTGTGTTCAGCCAGCAGGCTTTCGACGAGGGCACGATTCTGGACCGAGCCCAGGACGGGCACGATGTCGCAGGCTTCCCATTGCCTCAATCGACGATCAATCTCGTAGAGCGCATGTTCGCTGGCCTCGAGCAGCACCAAGCGCTGCGGCGCCAACGCCGCGACCTGGCGGCAGATCTCCGAGCCGATGGATCCCCCCGCGCCGGTGACCAGCACCACCTTGCCGGTGATGCAAGCTGCCAGCAGCGCTGGGTCGGGCGTCACCGGGTCCCGCCCCAGCAGGTCGTCGATATCTACGTCGCGTACGAGGTTCACGACGTGTCGACCGCTGGCGATGTCAGCCAGGGCCGGCAGTACCCGTACGCGTATCGAGCACCTCTCCATCTCTTCGACGATCTCGCGACGGCGCGATGCCGGCACTGCCTCCGTCGTGACGATGACTTCGTCGATCTCGAGTACCTCGACGAGTTTGGCCAGCTCTGCAGGGGCATGCACACGCAGGCCGTCGACCTCACACCCAGCCAAGGCGCTATCGGCATCCACGAAGGCTACCGGCCTGAGTTCGCGACCAAGGCACAAAGACGCTGCCAGCTGCCGTCCTGCGCCACCCGCCCCGTAGATCAACACCTTTCGAAGCGTCGTGCCTGAAGCAGCCGGCCTCCACAACAGCCAGCGCGCCGCGTACCGCGACGCACATAGGAAGACCCACCCGTGTACGCCGAAGATCAGCGGCATCGAGCGGGGAACGTTCTCGTAGCCAGCAAATTGCGTCATGAAACCGAGAAGCACCCAGATCAGCGCCGACACCGTCATGCCCTGGGCCACCCTGCCCGCCAGCGCGGGGCCGATGAAGCGAATCACCGGCCGATAGAGCCCCAGTCGATGAAAGGCAGCCACCGATACGCCCGACGCCACACCCATCATCCCCAACACACGGACACTCGGCTCGAAGAAATCGCCAAGGCGAACCGAAAACGCCAGCCATGCCGCCAGCACGAGCAGCAGCAGGTCTACGCCGGCCAGCATCCAAAGCTTGGTGCTCCGACTCCGCGAACGCAGGTGCTGGACAAGCCAACCCGCGGGCGCAAGATTGGTATCCCCAGCATCCATCGCTGCGGTCCAGCGGTTGGGCGAAGAAGCTACGCGCGATCGCACCGCCCCTCCCTCACCTCATAAGCCGCCCCACAACAGCAATTCACCCGCCCCTGACCCTGCAACTGCACCCCACAAACGCACATCCACCCCCTCCTCCTGGCAGGCACCCCCAGCATCAAGCCATGTGCCGGAACGTCCCGGTTGACGACCGCGCCCGCCCCGACGAAAGCGTGCTCGCCGATGGTCACGCCGCAGACGACGGTGCAGTTCGCCCCGAGCGTCGCGCCACGACGGACCACGGTCTGACGGTACTCGGCCTTGCGGGCAATCGCCGCACGCGGGTTGTAGACATTGGTGAACACCATGCTCGGGCCGCAGAACACGTCGTCCTCCAGGCGCAAGGCGTCGTAGACCGAGACGTTGTTCTGGATCTTGACGTTGTTGCCGATGACCACGTCGTTGCCGATGTAGACGTTCTGCCCGAACGAGCACGCGCTGCCGATGTGTGCGCCCGCGCTGATGTGGCTGAAATGCCAGACGCGACAACCCGCTCCCAGCGTCGCGCCTTCGTCGACGATCGCGCTCGGGTGGACGAAGACCGCCGCTTCAGCCATGACGGCTCAGGGCCTCCCGCAATGCCGGGTGGTAGTCGCCGACCAGCCCCACCGCCTGGGCCTCACGGATCGCTGCCACGGCCGTGATCGCCTGCAGGCTCTCGCCCGCGCCGAAACCCCGACCGGCCAGGATCTCGCGATAGCTCAGCGTGTGCAGGTCGGTGAACCCCTCCGAGAACTCGATCTCGCGGCCGTCCATCGTGATGGAGCGAAAGGTGCGCTTGCCCGCCGCGCGCGCTGCCGCGGGCACGTCAGCCACGTCGATGGACAGGAACCAGCGCACGCGCGCGCGTTCGAACTCGAGGTAGCCAGCTGCCCGGTCGGGATCGGTGTGGTGAACGGTGCTCGACTGCAACGCCCCGAAGACGTGTCCGAGCATGTCGAAAAAATGCACGCCGATGTTCGTCGCCACACCACCCGATTTGCGCTCCTCGCCCTTCCACGACTGGTGGTACCAGCGTCCGCGCGAGGTCATGTAAGCCAGGTCGACCTCGTGCTTGCCGCCGCGGGCCTCGGCCCGTACCTGCTCGCGCAGCGCGACGATGGCCGGATGCAACCTCAATTGCAGGATGGTGTGGATGCGCCGGCCCGTCGCCGCCTCGATCTCCAGCAAGGCATCGATGTTCCAGGGGTTCAGCACCAGCGGCTTCTCGCAGATCGCGTCGGCGCCGCTGCGCAGCGCGAAGCGGATGTGCGAGTCGTGCAAGTAGTTGGGCGAGCAGATCGCGACGTAATCCACCTGCTCGCCGCCGCCACGGCGGCGCAGCTTGTCGACATGGCGGTCGAAGCGCTCGAACTCGGTGAAGAAATGCGCTTCGGGGAAGTAGCTGTCGATGATGCCGACCGAATCGTTTGGGTCGAGGGCGGCAACCAACCTGTGGCCGGTGTCGCGCACAGCCTGCATGTGGCGCGGGGCGATGTAACCAGCCGCGCCGATCAAGGCGAAGTTCATGCTCATGTTGGCGGCTTTTCGCCGGTAAAGACCTTCTGCAGGGACCGCTGCCAGAACCCCGCCTGCCCCAGCACCTGCGCGAAGCGCTGCGCCGCGTCACCGCTGCCGAAGGTGGCGTCGCGCGGATGGCGTTGGCCCCACTGCTCGCGTAGGAAGCACACCACGGCCTCGGTGTCGAAGGCAGAGACGGCGGTGATGGACGGTGCGCTGGCGCGCTGGTTCTGGCGCGTGCCCACGTCCAGGCTGGGCAGGCCCAGGAAGGGGGCCTCGCGCACGCCGGCGCTGCTGTTGCCCACCATCACCGCGGCGTGGCGCATCAGTTCCGAAAAGTAGGCGAAGCGCATCGAGGGGATGAGCCTGAACCGCTCACGCGGCAGCGCCTCGATGACGCTGAAGATGGCCTCGTTGCCCGGGTCATTGTTCGGGGCGATGACGACGAAGGAGCGACCGCTGTCGCGCAGGGCGCCGAACAGCGCCTGCGCCTGGCGCGCCATCGACTCGGCCTCGGACGTCACCGGGTGGAAGACGACGATGCCGAAGTCGTCGAAGCCGATGTCGTAGCGGCGGCGCACCTCGGCCAGGTTCACGCCCGAGGGGCGCGCATGCGCGTCGAGCTCGGGCGAGCCGATGTTGAACACGCTGTCCGGCGCCTCCCCCAGCGCCAGCACGCGCTCGCGCGCGGCCTCGCAGCTGACGAAGTGGGTGCTGCACAGCTTGGTGTTGCAGTGGCGGATGCTCTCGTCGATCGTGCCCGAGACCTCGCCACCCTCCACGTGCGCGGAAGGGATGTACTTCATCGCACAGACGATGGCCGCGGCCATGGCCTCGACGCGGTCGCCGTGGACGACGACCAGGTCGGGCCGGTGCTCGTGCACGAAGTCCGAGAAGCCCATCACCGTCTTGGCGAGGATGAAGTCCAGCGCGTCGCCGGCGCGCTGGTTGACGAACTCGAAGAACTCCGCCCCGGCGAAGCGCTTGACCTCGAGCTTGGTCTCGCCGTAGCGCGCCATCATGTGCATGCCGGTGATGAAGAAGCCGACCCGGAAGCCGGCTTCGCGCACGGCGATCGCCAGCGGCTCCAGCTTGCCGTAGTCGGCGCGCGTGCCGGTGACGAACAGGATCTTGCGCCCACCCAGGCGATACCAGGGCGGCAGCGGCGCATCCATCTCGGGCGACAGCGGGACGGTCATCGGCAGGGACTCTGGGGCGGCGACGTGGCGCGAGCTCAATCGGGCAGCCGGGCCACGCCCACCAGATCGGCCCAGCGCAGCTGCTCGTTGCGCTTCAGCGCGCGGGCCGTGCGCGCGCCGACGAGGCGATCGAAGTGCTGCACCGAGATCTCGCCCGAGCCCGGGCGCCGGGCCCAGATGTCGGCCTCGGTGATGACGTGGCCCGCGGGCAGGTCGCGCTCGGCCACGACCGAGCCGCGCGCGAAGCGGTACACATCTTCCTCGGGAGCGGTGCGCTGCTTGGGGTTGCGCAGCGCGGTGTGGATCTCGCGCGAGCGGTCGATCAGGAAGCGCAGCTCTGCCGGGTCCATCGAGCAGGCGATGTCCGGGCCCTTTCGGTAGCGCGTGTCGGTGTAGTGGCGCTCCAGGATGCAGGCGCCCAGCGCCACCGAGGCCAGCGCCATCTCCGGCCCGATGCTGTGGTCGGAGAAGCCGATCACCGCGCGCGGGAAGGCCTGGCGCAGCTCGGTGATGCCCTGCAGGCTCACGATCTCCGGCGGCGACGGGTAGAGGTTGGTGCACTCCAGCAGCGCGTAATCCACCCCGGCAGCGTCCAGCGCCGCCACCGAGGGGCGCAGGGAGGCTATCGTCTGCATGCCCGTGCTCATGATCACCGGCTTGCCGAAGCGCGCAATGTGCCGGATCAGCGGCACGTGGTTGCACTCGCCCGAGCCGATCTTGAACGCCGGCACGCCGATGTCGTGCAGAAGGTTCGCCGCCGCGCGCGAGAAGGGGGTGGAGATGTAGATCATCCCCAGCGCCTCGGTGTGGCGCTTGAGCGCGATCTCGTCGTCGGGGCTGAGGGCGCAGCGCCGCATCACCTCCCAGATCGAGACGTCGGCGTTGGGCGGAAAGATGCCCTTGGCCTCGTCGGTCATCTCGTCCTCGACGAAGTGCGTCTGGTGCTTGACCATCTCGCAGCCGGCGCGGTGCGCCAGGTCGACCATGGTCTTGGCCACCTCGAGGCTGCCGCCGTGGTTGATGCCGATCTCGGCCACGACGAGCGGCGGATGCTCGGGGCCGATGGGGCGGTGGGCGATCTTCATGCGCAAGGTCCTGGTCGGTGACGGCCGCACGGCCGGGGCATCCAAGGGTCAGATGGCGGTGAAGCCACCGTCGACGAAGTACTGCTGGCCGGTGGCGTAGGCTGCGGCGTCGGACATCAGGTAGATCACCATGCCCACCATGTCCTCACGCCGGGCCATACGCCGCAGCGGAGTGCGCTCGGCGTACCGGCGCACGAACTCCGGGTCGTGCTGGTTCTCCACGCCGCCGGGCACCAGCGTGTTGACGCGGATCCCCTTGTCACCCCAATAGGTGGCCAGCCAGCGGGTCAGGCCGTGGACGCCGGCCTTGGAGGCCGAATAGCCTGGGAAGGAGGCAAACTTCATGCCCTCGTAGATGCGATGGTCCGGCCCGACCACGCCGTAGGCGCTCGAGACATTGACCAGACTGCCGCCGCTGCCCGCGAGCATCGCCTTCCCGCCCTCACGGGCTACAAGGAATACGCCGGTCAGGTTCACCCTCAGGACCTCGTCCCACACGGCCAGGGGGTAGTCTTCGAAGGGCGAGAACACGGCGCCCTGGCGCATCAGGTGCTCGCCCGTGGCGGCCGCGTTGTTGAGCACGCCGTCGACGCGACCGAAGCGCTCGAGCGCCTGCCTGAACAGGGCCACGACCTCGCCCTCGATCGCAACGTTGCACTCCACGCCAAGAGTGGGCACGCCGGTGCGGGCGGCCAGATCTTCGGCCGCACGCTGAGGGCCGGCCTGCGGAAGGTCAGCCACGACGACACGAGCCCCATGCTCGGCCAAGGCCTGGCAATAGGCCGAACCGAGCAGGCCATTGCCGCCCGTGACGACGATGACCTTGCCCGAAAGATCAAAACGATCGCTGCTCATCGATGTGAAGCTCCAGTTGTGGCGACAGGACGGCGCTCAGGCCACCCCGAGCCGCCTGCGCATCAGGTATTCCACCCATTCGAAGTCGAACTCGCAGTCGATGTCCGGGCAACGCTCGGGCGGCATCATGTAGCCCTGGGTGAAACCGCTCAACAGCCCGGAGCCGCGCCGAAGGTAATCCGGCGACAGCACATAGACGGAGGCCACGTGCTCCAGCACCTGTGGCGCGTCCTGGCGCCGCACCAGGGGCCGGGGCAGCGCCTTGCAGATGCGCAGGCGCCCGTCTTCGACCTCCAGCATGTTGAAGTAGGGATTCTTGCGTGCCTCGCACACGCTGAAGACGGCGTCGACGCCGGGGGTGCGCTCGAACTGCTCGATCGCACGCTCGATGTCGGCCACCTCGCGCAGCGGCGAGGTGCAGTCCAGGTCGACGAACAGGTCGATGGGCTCGTCGCGGTAGTGCGCGTCGCAGGCCTGGAGGGCGTGCTGCCAGACCTCCCACTTGCCGGCGGTCGAGGTGGCCAGTTCCGCCGGGCGCATGAACGGCACCTCGGCGCCGCTGGCACGCGCCGCGTCGGCGATCGCCGGGCTGTCGGTGGAGACCACCACGCGCCGGATGCGCGGGCAGGCCAGCGCCTGCTCGATGCTCCAGGCGATCAACGGCTTGCCCAGCAGCGGGCGGATGTTCTTGCCGGGCACGCCTTGCGAGCCGCCGCGGGCGCCGATGACACAGGTGATGTTCATGGACTCTGTCTTCATGAGGAAACGAAGGGGCGTTCCCGAGCGTCTTTGCCGCCCTCGGGGGGCGTGTTCCAAGACGCGCCCGGCCCGGCTTCGGCCGGACCCGGGATCATGCCTGAACGCGGGTCCACGGCCCGGCGGTCGCGGCTGGACTGGTGCGCGGCGAGCGCCGTGCGCAGCACCGCAACGGCGTCGCCCAGCGGCGACACAGGGGCCACGGGCAGGCCTTGCACCCGATCGAGGAAGCAGCGCATGTGCTCACGGAACATGTCATTGCGCTGAAAGCCCTCGGGCACGCGGTGCACGACGGTCGCCGGCGCGCCCGGGCGCTCGAGGCTGACCGTGCCGGCGACGTAATCCCAGGCGAGCACGCCGCTCCGCCCCACCACCTCGAAGTGACGCCCGTAGCCCGGCCGGACATAGTCGAGGTGCACCTGGGCGAGCGCCCCGCCCGCCAGGCGCAGTCCGATCTGGGCAACGGCCTCGGTCTCGATCTCCAGGCCCGCCACCGTCCGCGTCATCGCGATCACGTCCTCGGCCGGCCCCAGCAGCCACAGCACGAGGTCCAGTTCGTGGACGAGGTCGAAGATCACGCCGCCGCCAGTGCCGCGGAACGCGCCATAGCCCTGGCGATGATCGGTGCCGGGCCGCCAGTCGGGAAGCCATTGCCCCACGGCGGCGCGTGCGCAGTAGACCTCGCCGATCAGGCCCTGGTCCAGGGCCTCGCGCAGCCAGAGCAGATTGGGATGCCGGCGCAGCATGAAGCCGGCCTCCACCACCAGCGCGCGGTCCGACACCGCGTCCTGCAAGGCCTGCACGCCGCGAAGATCGGCCGACAGCGGCTTCTCGATGAACAGCGCCCGGCCGGCGCGCGCGGCTGTCACGGCCACCTGCACATGCTGGTCGGTGCGGTTGGCCACGACGACGGCATCGATCTCGGGCAGCAGGGCTTCCCAGTTCGCCACGAGGGTCACGCCCGCCGGAAGCCCTGCCGCGACCGGCGGGGCCGGTTGTCCGCTGGCTGCCCGGTGGCTGTAGGCCCAGACACGCGCGCCCAGAGCGACCAGGTTGGCGATGTGGCGGCGCCCGATGGAGCCGGTGCCGACGACGAGGACGCGCGGAGGCATCGAAGAACGACCGTTGAGTAGCTGCGGGGACGCCAGGCGGAGCCGGGCGCAACCCCGTATTGTCGTTACGATCGCTACCGACCCGCGCCGAGGCTGCCGCCGCACGGAAAATTCCCTTGCAACACCGCTTCGAACCCGGCCTCATTTGGTGGCTGGTCTATCACGCCTACCGGGCCGCCTGGGTGCTGGGGCTGCCCGCGGCGCTGGCCTGGCTGTGGCGGCGGGGCCGCCGGGAGCCCGCCTATCGGCAACACCTGAGCGAACGACTGGGCACCGTGGCGCCACGGCGGGACCGACCCGTCTGGATGCACGCCGCCTCGCTCGGCGAGTTGCGTGGCGCCGCCCCGCTGATCCGCGCCCTGTGCGCGGCGGGCTTCCCGGTGCGCCTGACCACGCTGACACCCGCCGGCCGGGCCGCGGCCCGGCAGCTGGCGGACGAGGACGCCTGCCGCGGCCGGATGGACGTCGTCTACGCACCCCTCGAACTGGGGAGCTGCGTCGATCGTTTCATCGCACGCACCGGGCCGCGGTGCGCCCTCATGGTGGAGAACGACAGCTGGCCGGTGCTGCTCGTGCGCGCACGGTGCGCGGGCCTGCGGCTGGCCATGGTCAACGCCCAGTACTCCGACCGCAGCCTGCAGCGCGACCAGAGGCTGTGGAGGTTCCGGCACCGGCTGTTCGCAGCCTACGACCTGGTGCTGGCGAAATCCGAGCGCCACGCCGCACGGTTCCGGGATGCGGGCAGCGCCGAGGTGGTGGTGGCCGGCGAGACGCGTTTCGACGTGCCGCCACCCGAGACGCAGGTGCGCGCCGCCGCGGCGCTGGCGGCCCGGTGGGGCCTCGAGCCCGGCAGCCGGCCGGTGTTCGCCGTGGCAAGCGCCGTGCAGGGTGAGGAGTCCCTGTGGCTCGACGCCCTCCAGGCTCTGCGCGAGCGCAGCCGCGACGACGGTCGCCCGGCGCCATTGTTCGTACTCGTGCCCCGCAGCCCGCAGCGTTTTGACGCCCTGGCGCAGGCCTTGGAGGCCCGCGGCTGGCGCTTCCAGCGCCGCAGCCGCTGCCTCGACGAGCACCTGCAAGCCTTGCCGCCACAGCGCGTGGCGGCGAACGGGGTGGTGGGTGGGGCGAACGACACGAAAGACGCAGCGGCCGATCCGGCCCCGCCCGAACTGCTGCTGGGCGACTCGCTGGGGGAGATGTTCTTCTACCTCGCCCTGGCCGATGTCGTGGCGGTGGGCAGTTCCTTTCTGCCCGCGGGCTCGCACAACGTGATCGAGCCGCTTGCGCTGGGCAAGCCGGTGGTCGTCGGTCCGGTCACCTGGACGATCGAGTTCCCGGCCGTCGAGGCGCTGCAGGCCGGCGTGCTCCACCAGGAGCCCACGCCTCAGGCGCTGGTCGAGCGCGTGCTCGAGTTGCTGGGCGGCGGCGCCCAGGCCGAGACGGCGCGGCGGGCGGCCGCTGCCTTCTGCCAGGCCCACCACGGTGCGGCCGCCAGGCACCTCGAGACGCTCCAACGATGGATGCCGCGATGACAGCGCCTGCACGTCCTGCACGCGTGCCGAAGGTGCGCTACCCCTGCGACAGGCCCCGGCCTGGCAGCACGACCGGCCTGTGTCCCGGTTGGAGGACTCTCGTCTGAGCGCCGCGAAGCGCCCCTACCTCGCCGACCGCGCCGTTCTTTCGGCGACGCGCATCGTGCTGTCCCTGCTCGCGCCGATCTGGAGGCGGCTGCTGCAGCGCCGGCTCGCGCGCGGCAAGGAGAGCACGGTCAGCATCGCGCAGAAGCTCGTGCAGTCCCCCGCGCCCCGCCCGCCCGGCCCCCTGGTCTGGGGGCATGCCGTCGGCGTCGGCGAAGCGCAGGCGCTGGTGGGGCTGTTCGCCGTGCTCGGAGAGCACCTGCCATCGCACCACTTCCTGGTGACTTCCAGCGCCCGCACCTCGGGGCAGGCGCTGGCGCGCGGCCTGCCGCCCCGCTGCCTGCACCAGTTCGCGCCCATCGACACCCCGACGGCGGTCGCCCGCTTCCTCGGGCACTGGCGCCCGAGCCTGGCCGTCTGGTGCGAGATGGACCTGTGGCCGCTGCTGGTCGCCGAGACCGCGCGCCGCGGGGTGCCGATGGCGTTGGTGAACGCGCGCGTGGAGCCCTCATCCCTGGCCGCCCGGCAGCGCCTGCGACCCTTCTACGCCGCGGTACTGCGCTGCTATGACACCCTCTGGGCACAGAACGACGACTCGGCGCGGGCGCTCGTGGCGCTGGGCGCGCCGTCTGCGCGCGTGCGCGTGTCGGCCACGGTCAAGACCCTGGCGCGGCCCCTGCCCTGCGACGAATCCGAACGGGAGCTCTGGCGCGCCCGCGTCGGTCACCGGCCGGTGTGGCTCGGCGCATCGACGCACCCGGGTGAGGAGAGCCTGCTGCTTGCCGCGCACGAGCGCCTGCGCCGCACCCACCCGCAGGCCCTGCTCATCCTTGCGCCTCGTCTGCCTGCCCGGGGTGCCGAGGTGGCCGGCCTGGCGGCCGGCGCTGCGACGCGGCGCCGCGCCACGGGCGAAACGCCCGAGGACGCGACCTCGGTCTACGTCGCCGACACCATTGGCGAGATGGGGCTGTGGTACCGCGTGGCCCACGTCGCCTTCGTCGGCGGATCGGTGGCGCCGGTGGGAGGGCACAACCCCTTCGAGCCACTGGCCCTGGGCTGCGCAGTGCTGCACGGGCCCCGGGTGGACAACTTCTCCGAGAGCTACCGGGCGCTGGATGCCGAGGGGCTGGCGCTGCGCGCTGACGACCCGGCCGCGATCGAGGCCGCCGTCGCCGCCGCGTGGCGAACGGGACGGCAGGCGACGGCCGAGCGCTGGGAACGGTCACCGCTGCGCCACGAGGCGCTGGCACTGGTGCAGGCTCTGCAGCACATGGCCGAGTCGGGGCTGGGCACCTGATCCTGCCAGCGGCAGACGGCCTCGGTGGCCGTCAGTCGGGCCGCGCGCCTCCTCAGTGCGCCGCCGTCGCGATCTGCGCGTCGGGCTTGACCGCACGCAGCGCCGCCATGAAATCGCGCTCGATGCGGGCCAGGGCGCGCCGCGTATGGCCCTCGAAGCGCAGCACCAACACCGGGGTCGTGTTCGAGGCCCGGATCAGGCCGAAGCCATCGGGGTAGTCGGCGCGGATGCCGTCGATCGTCGAGACCTCGGCGCCGGGAAAGCGCGCCTGCTGCTGCAGGACCTCGACGACGCGTCGCGGCTCGCCCTCTTCGCAGGGCACGTTCAGCTCGGGCGTGGAGTGGCTCGTCGGCAGCGCGTTCAGCACCCGGCTCGGGTGGCGGCTGCGCGAGAGGATCTCCAGCGCGCGCGCGGCGCAGTAGGTGGCGTCGTCAAAGCCGTACCAGCGCTCGCCGAAGAAGATATGGCCGCTCATCTCACCCGCAATCGGTGTGCCCAGTTCCTTCATCTTGGCCTTGATCAGGGAGTGCCCGGTCTTCCACATCATCGGAACGCCCCCGGCCGCGCGGATGGCCGGCGCCAGACGCTGGCTGCACTTGACGTCGTAGATCACGGTCGCGCCGGGGTGACGCTGCAGCACGTCGGTGGCCAGCAGCATCAGCTGGCGATCCGGGTAGATGATGTTCCCTTCCTTGGTCACCAGGCCCAGGCGGTCGCCGTCGCCGTCGAAAGCAATGCCGAGCTCGGCGTCGGTGGTCTTCACGGCCTGGATCAGGTCCGCAAGGTTCTCGGGCTTGCTCGGGTCCGGATGGTGGTTCGGGAAGTCGCCGTCGACCTCGGAATACAGCTCGCGCACCTCGCAGCCGAGCGCGCGCAACACACCGGGCGAGGTGGCGCCGGGGATGCCGTTGCCGGAGTCGACGACGATCTTCATCGGCCGCGCCAGCTTGCAGTCCCGGGCGATGCGCGCGGTGTACTCCGCGCGCACGTCCATCGCCGCCATGCGCCCGGGGCCGCGGACGTAGTCCTCGGCCTCGATGCGTCGGCGCAGGCCCTGGATATCATCGCCGTAGATGGCGCGGCCGCCCAGCACCATCTTGAAGCCGTTGTAGTCCTTTGGGTTGTGGCTGCCGGTGACTTGAATGCCGGACCGGCACCCATGCGCGCCACGGGTGGCCGCCACGTAGTAGAGCATCGGCGTCGTCACTGCGCCGAGGTCGACGACATCCAGACCCGTGGACGCCAGGCCCCGGATCAGCGCCCCCGCCAGGCCCGGGCCCGACAGGCGGCCGTCGCGTCCCACCACCACTGCCTTCTCGCCCGCCGCCCGGGCCTCGGTGCCGAAGGCCCGCCCAAGGTGGTCGGCAAAACGTTCGTCCAGGGTCTGGCCAACGACGCCGCGGATGTCGTAGGCCTTGAAGATCGAAGCGGTGGTCTGCATGATGAATTCGTTGCGGAGTTCGGCACGGGAAGACCACAGCATACTTCGTGCCTGCGCCAGCCACCCCGGGCCGCGCACAGTCGGCGCACCGCCGGACAGGCCGGGCATCGCCCGCCTTGCGCGCCCTCAAGCGGCATCGGCATCGCCGAACCTAGTCTGCACAGGTTCCTGGAGCCTGCATGACACCGACCGACATTGCTCACCGCGCGACCCCTGCATCCCTGCCAGACGACGTCGTGCCCTTGGTGCCGATGCGCAATCTCGTGCTCTTCCCGCAGGTGCTGGCACCCGTGACGATAGGCCGGCCGCGCTCGGTGGCGGCGGTGGCGCATGCTGCGGCTACCCGCGGGCCGCTGGCGGTGGTGCTGCAGAAGAATCCTGAGCAGGACGACCCTGGCCTGGCCGACCTGTGCGGCGTGGGCACGCTGGCCCGCGTCGTGCGACAGACGCGTGCCGAGCCTGGGCAGATCCACGTCGTCTGCGAAGGGGTGCAGCGCGTGCGGGTGCTGGCGCTCGTGGAGGGCCACCCCTTCCTGGCCGCGCGCATCGAACGCCTGCCCGAGCCCGACCCGAAAGCCCCGCACTCGGCCGAGGCAGAAGCGCTGGCGATGCAACTGCGCGAGCGTGGGGCCGAAATCCTCTCGCTGCTGCCCAGCGTGCCTGCCGAGATCAGCCAGATGCTGCAGGTCACGACCGCCCCCGCGCAACTGGCCGATCTCGCTGCGAGCCTGGTCGATGTCGAGCCGGCGCTGAAGCAGGACCTGCTCGAGACCGACGGCCTGGAAGAACGCCTGAAGCGCGTGCTCGGCCTCGTCACGCACCGCCTGCAGGTGCTGCGCCTGTCGCAGGAGATCGGCGCGCGCACCAAGGAGCAGTTCGACGACCGCCAGCGCCGCGTCCTGCTGCAGGAGCAACTGCGCGCGATCAGGAAGGAACTGGGCGAGAACGGCGAACAGGCGCAGGACTTCCAGCGCCTGGAGGAGGCGATCGCCAAGGCGCAAATGCCGCCAGAGGCGGACGCGCAGGCGCGCAAGGAGTTGCAGCGCCTCAAGCGCATGGGTGAGAGCGGCGGCGAAGCTTCGATGCTGCGCACCTGGCTCGAGTGGATGACCGAGCTGCCCTGGGCCGAGCCTGCGCCCTTGCACATCGATCTCGACGCCGCCCGCGCCACGCTCGAGGCCGATCACCACGGCCTGCCCAAGGTGAAGCGCCGCATCGTCGAGTACCTCGCGGTCAAGAAGCTCAACCCGACCGGACGCGCCCCCATCCTGTGCTTCGCGGGCCCGCCGGGCGTGGGCAAGACCTCGCTCGGCCAGAGCATCGCGCGCGCCCTGGGGCGACCCTTTGTGCGCGTCTCACTCGGCGGCGTGCACGACGAGGCCGAGATCCGCGGCCACCGGCGCACCTACATCGGCGCGCTGCCGGGGCTGGTGGTGCAAGGGCTCAAGCGCGCCGGCGCACGCGACTGCGTGATGATGCTCGACGAGGTCGACAAGCTCGGCGGCAGCATGCGCGGCGACCCGGCCGCCGCGCTGCTGGAGGTGCTGGACCCGGAGCAGAACGGCACCTTCCGCGACCATTACCTCGGCCTGCCCTTCGACCTGAGCCGCGTCGTCTTCATCGCCACCGCCAACATCATCGACAACGTGACGGCCCCCGTGCGTGACCGCATGGAGGTCATCGAGCTGCCCGGGTACACGCTCGAGGAGAAGCTGCAGATCGCGCGCCATTACCTGGTTCAGCGCCAGCGCGAGGCCTGCGGCCTGCAACCCACGCAGGTCGAGCTCACCGAGGCGGCGCTGCGCGAGATTGCCTCGCACTACACGCGGGAAGCCGGCGTGCGCCAGCTCGAACGCGAACTCGGGCGCGCCTTGAGGCACGCGGCCACCCAGGTGGCGCAGGGGCTGGCGCACAGCGAGGCGATCCGCATCGACGCCCCCGACCTCGAACCTGTGCTCGGTCCGCCGCCCTACGAGCACGAGACCGCGCTGCGCGCCGGACTGCCGGGCGTGGCCACCGGGCTGGCCTGGACGGCGGCCGGCGGCGACATCCTCTTCATCGAGGCCACACGCGTCCCCGGCAGCGACCGGCTCATCCTCACCGGGCAGCTTGGTGACGTCATGAAGGAGAGTGTCCAGGCCGCGCTGACCCTCGTGAAGTCGCGCGGCTCGTCCATCGGCATCGGCTCGTCGGCTTTCGAGCACGTGGACGTTCACGTGCACGTGCCTGCCGGCGCCATTCCCAAGGACGGCCCGAGCGCGGGCGTGGCCATGTTCATAGCGCTCGCATCGCTGTTCTCGAACCGTCCCGTGCGGCCCGACGTGGCGATGACCGGCGAGATCAGCCTGCGCGGTCTGGTGCTGCCGGTGGGCGGCATCAAGGAAAAGGTGCTCGCAGCGCTGCGCGCAGGCGTGCGCACCGTGCTGCTGCCGGCGCGCAACCGCAAGGATCTGGTCGACGTGCCCGAGGAGGCGCGCAAGCAGCTGACCTTCGTCTGGCTCGAGCAGGTGGACGACGCGTTGGCCGGCGCCCTCGGAGACCGCCGCCACCGAGCCGTCGAGGAGTCCCTTTTCGCGTGAATTCCCGACAAGTGGCGAGTACGCGCCGGTCGGCCCCTTGCTCGGGAGCTGTCAGAACACCTCGGTGTCGACCTCCGAGGTGGCCTGCGTCCCATAGCGGGGGCCGCTGACCGTCGCCTGGTTGATCAGCGATCCGGCACGTTCGAGAACGTACGCCGGCAGTTGCAAGTCCCAGGCGGCAAGGTCTTCGCGCAGGTGCTCGAGGCTCGTCGTGCCGGGAATCGGGATCACGTCCTCGCCCTGCGCGAGCAGCCAAGCCAGCGCCAGTTGGGCCGGCGTGCAGCCAGCCTCGGCCGCCAGCGCCTCGTAGGCTGGCAGCAGGGCCACGTTGCGCGCGTAGTTCGAGGTCTCGAAGCGCGGCATCGACCGGCGGATGTCCTTCTCGTGCAGGTCGGCGACGTCGCGCAACGTACCCGTCAGGAAGGCACGCGCCACAGGGCTGAAGGCGACGAAGGCGGCACCGACGTCGCGGCAGGCCTGCAGCACCGCGATCTCGGGGTTGCGCGTCCACAGCGAGTACTCGGTCTGCACCGCGGCGATCGGGTGCACCGCGTGCGCGCGCTTCAGCGTCGCGGCCGAGACCTCGCTCAGCCCGAGCGTGCGCACCTTGCCCTGCTCGACGAGGCGCGCCATCGCGCCGACCGAGTCCTCGATCGGCACCTTCTTGTCCCAGCGGTGGAGGTAGTACAGGTCGATGACATCGGTGCCCAGGCGCCTGAGGCTGTCCTCGCAGTTGCGCTGGATCGCCTCGGGCCGGCCGTCAATGACGCGCTTCACACCCTCGGGGAACTGCACCCCCGCCATGCCGCCCTTGCTGGCGAGCGTGATGCGTTGGCGATGGGGCCCGAGCACCCGCCCCACGAGCGTCTCGTTCGCACCGAAGCCGTACAGCGCCGCCGTATCGAACAGCGTCACCCCTCGATCCAAGGCCTCGAGCAGCACCCGCTCGCCCTGCTCGGGCGTAGGGGGCACGCCGTAAGCGTGGCTCAGGTTCATGCACCCCAGGCCGATGGGAGCGACTTCAAACGGGCCGATGCGACGTGTCTTCATCCGTGCATTCTCGCCCGCGCGCGCTGCCCTGTGCTTCCATGCGCGCCAAGACGCGCCCAGCCACGGACAGCGGATCCGGTCAAGTTGACAGCTGCAGCTCCAAGGCGTGCAGCACCTCGTAGCAAGGCAGCACCTGGGCCACGCTGGCATTGGGCTCGCGGCCCTCGCGGATGGCGGCGAAGAACTCGCGGTCCTGCAATTCGATGCCGTTCATGGACACATCGACCTTTGATACGTCGATTTTATTGTCCTTGGCGTCGATCAGGTCGTCGTAGCGGGCGATATAGGTGCCGGTATCGCCGATATAGCGGAAGAAGGTGCCCAGCGGGCCGTCATTGTT
>CAIRBF010000165.1 GCA_903876715.1 uncultured beta proteobacterium | reverse complement strand
GAGCAACTCCGCGCCTGCAAGGGGCAGAGCAGCGTGCGACCCCGGGGCTCGCCTTGCGACACACGCACAATCCCAGCTCAGCTTTCAGGAGTCTCCCATGCCCCGTTTTGCCGCCAACCTCTCGATGCTGTTTGCCGATGCTCCGATGCTCGAACGCTTCGAGCGCGCTGCGCGTGCGGGCTTTCGCGCGGTCGAGATCCAGTTTCCATACGAAGCCCCGGCGGCCGAGGTGGCGGCGGCCTTGCGTGGGGCCGGTCTGGAGATGGTGCTGCACAACCTGCCGGCCGGCACCTGGGCTGCGGGCGAACGCGGTATCGCCTGCCACCCCGGGCGACAGGAGGAGTTCCGCGCCGGCGTGCGGCGTGCGCTGCAGTACGCCGACGCCATGGACGTGCCGCGCCTGAACTGTCTGGCCGGCATCGCCCCGAAGGACATGGACGCGGCGACGCTGCGGCGCACCTTCATCGAGAACGTGCGCCACGCCGCGGCCGAGCTCAAGGCCGCCGGGCGCGTGCTCGTGATCGAGCCCATCAACCGCTTCGACGTGCCTGGCTTCTGGCTCAACCGCACCGACGACGCGGTGAGCCTGCTCGACGAGATCGGTGCCGACAACGCCTTTGTGCAGTACGACCTCTACCATGCCCAGCGCACCCACGGCGAACTGTGCGGCACCCTGTCGCGCTACCTGGAGCGCATCGGCCACCTGCAGATCGCCGACAACCCCGGCCGCCACGAGCCCGGCACGGGCGAGATCGCCTGGGATCACGTCTTCGCCCACATCGACCGCGTCGGCTACGCCGGCTGGATCGGCTGCGAATACATCCCCGCGACGACGACCGAGGCCGGGCTGGGATGGATGCAGCGCTACGCGCCCACGCCAGGGGCCTCATCGGTCAGGGCCTGAGCGCCGCAAGGACGGGCCGCAAGCCGCAGTCTCAGGCTGACACGGTCGTCCCGCACGACGCCGTTGCCCCATGGGTCCGATGGCGCAACCCTCATCCGCTGCCCGATACCGCCGTCACCGTCGAGCAAGGCGTGGCCGGGCCGACGTGCCGGGGGCATGCAAAGCGCTGGTGGACCGAGGCGGTGACGCCGCGCCCGGGTTCCATGCCGTTCATCCTGCGGGCGCTGAGCTTGTGCTCGGTGGCGTCATTGCGTTGACGCAGGGTCGAATCATTGGCATTATTAGACGACTAATATATAACCCCCCCCGCTATCGATGGTCCGGGGCTGCGGCTTCTCGCCGACCAGGAGACATGTCCATGCTCACGCCCGAAGAGAACGACCTGCTCTGTCGCGTCGAGGGTGATGCGCCGATGGGGGAGTTGATGCGACGCCACTGGTTCCCGGCCTGCCTGAGCGAGGAACTGCCCGAGCCCGATGGCGCGCCGGTGCCGGTGCGCCTGCTGGGCGAGGATCTGGTGGCCTGGCGCGACTCCGACGGTCGGGTCGGGCTGATGGCGCGCCGGTGCCCGCACCGCAAGGCTTCGCTCGTGTACGGACGCAACGAGTCCCATGGCCTGCGCTGCCTGTACCACGGCTGGAAGTTCGACATCCACGGCCAGGCCGTCGAGATGCCTTCCGAGCCGACGCAGAGCGCGCTCGTGGACAAGGTGCGCATCAGGGCCTATCCCACGCACGAGCATGCCGGCGTCGTGTGGACCTACATGGGGCCGCCGCAGACCATGCCCGAGTTCGCGCCGCCCCCCTGGGCGCCGAACGCGGACACCAAGGTGAGTATCGTGAAGATGGTGGTGGACTGCAACTGGGCCCAGGTGCTGGAGGGCGCGATCGACTCCGCGCACAGCTCCTCCCTGCATTCCTCGGACATCGTTCCCGCGCGCGTCAGCGGCACGATGCACCGGGCCGGCACGATGATGCAGCGTCCCTCCACCGACAAGGCCCCGCGCATCCAGGTGCAGGCCACCGAGTACGGGTTCAAGTACGCTGCGATCCGACGCCCGATCCAGAACGCGGACCTCCAGGACTACGTGCGCATGACGATCTTCGTCGCACCGTTCACGGCGCTGATCCCGCCCAACGCGCAGTACAACTCGGCCAACGTCAACGTGCCCATCGACGACACGCACACCGCGTTCCACTTCATCTCCTGGTCGCAGGCCCGCGATGGCGCGCTCGACCAGGAGGAGTACCGCAAGTTCATGCGCGCGCAGGTGGGCATCGACCTCGACCGCGGCTACCGCAAGCTCGCGCGCAACGCCGCCAACGACTACGGCCAGAACCGCCTGGCCATGCGCAACGGCAATTTCTCGGGGATCGAGGGCATCGCGAACCAGGACATCGCGATGTGGGAAAGCATGGGCCCGATCGTCGACCGCAGCAGCGAGCGCCTGGGCGCGAGCGACCTGGCCATCGTCGAGTTCCGCCGCTCGATGCTGGAGGCGGTGCGGCGCTTCCAGGGCGGCGAGCCCGCGCTCGGCTCGCACGCGACCTTGACCCGGCCGCAGGCGCAGATCACGTCGTTCGAGGGCCTGTTGCCCAAGGGAGCCGACTGGCGCGGTTTCGACTTCGTCGGCGCGCGGGTGGGCGATCCCGCCACGACCGCGGTGGCGGTTTGAGTCCCCTGATCCCGTCTGCCGGAGAACCTGAATGGAAACGCTGAACCTGAGCATCGCCTTGTCGGACAACGAGCGCACGCGCCCCATCGCGCAGGGTCGCTTCCAGCCCCAGGGCGTGCGCCTCATACCGACGGTCGTCCACCCTTCGGAGATGTTCTGGCGCCAGTTGAAGTTCGGCGACTTCGACATCTCGGAGATGTCGTTGTCGTCGCTGTTCATCGCCACCGCCCGCGGCGACCGCAACTGGGTGGCCCTGCCGATCTACACCTCGCGCAGCTTTTTCCACACGAACATCCTCGTGCGCGCCGACCGCGGGATCGCGCACCCCCAGGACCTGCGTGGCAAGCGTGTGGGCGTGCCCGAATACCAGCAGACGGCTGCGCTGTGGTCGCGCGGCATCCTCGAGCACGAGTTCGGCGTGCCCGCGCGTGACATCGAGTGGTTCATGGAGCGTGGCCCCGACAAGAGCCACGGCGGCGCGACCGGCTTCCAGCCGCCGCCCGGCGTGCGGCTGAACCAGATCCCGCCCAGCACGAACATCGGCGAGATGCTGGTGTCGGGCGAACTCGACGCCACCTTGCTCTACCTGAACAACCGCAACCTCGTCGACCGCAGCACGCTCGATCTGTCGGCGCACGAGGTCATCCAGCCGCTGTTTCCCGACAAGCCTGCCGAGACCCGGCGCTACTACGCCAAGACCGGCATCTACCCGATCAACCACGCCGTAGTCATCAAGCGCTCGCTGCACGAGCGCCACCCCTGGCTGGCGCTGAACCTCTTCCATGCCTTCGTTGCGGCGAAGAAGGAGGTCGAGCGCGACACCGCCGAGACCCTGCAGTCGTATTTCGACACCGGCTTGATCGATCCTGCCGGTCGTCAGGGCCTGCAGGCCGACCCCAAGGGCTACGGCATGAAGGCCTCGCGCAAGGTGATCGAGACCATCGCCCAGTACCTTCACGAGCAGGGCCTGACCGAGCGCCGCATCGCCGTGGAGGAGGTGTTCGCGCCGTCCACGCTCGAGATCTGAGGATGGCGGTCCAGTCTTCGGGCGCGCCCGGGCGCTGCTCCCCGGGCCGCCGCACCCGGGTGATGGGCGGCAATGGCGTCATCGGTCGCTTCGTCGTCGCCCGGCGGCTGGTGGCGCGCGGCGCGCGGTCCTTGCTGCAGCCGCGCAGCGACTATCCCATGCGGGTGGCCGACACCGTGGGCGCCTGCGACAACCCACGTGGCGACACGATCGACGCCGCAGGCCTGCGTGCGGTGCTGCGCGAGCATCGGACGGTCCAGATCGTCCACCTGGGGGCTTGGCTGCCCGTGTTGAGTCCGCGCGCGCGGGAGGACCTGGGCGACGTCGCCGCTGCCGACGTCGGTCGCAGCAGGGCCACCGACGCCCAGACGATGCGGCAGCTCGGGCTTGCGCCCCATGCGCCGCGGCACTGAACACACCTCATGCCCATCGCCGACCTCGCCGCCCTGATCGCGGCTTTCTGCTGGTCCTGCGCCAACATTGCCATCGCCCGCGGCTCGGGTGGGCGGGGTGGGGACAACGGCGCCTTCCTCTCCATCCTGATCACGACGGCGTTCGCGGCCGTGGCCTGGGTCGCCGAAGCAACGCGCCGGGGTTGGGTGGCGCCGACCTGGGCGGCGATCTTCTGGTACGCGCTGGCCGGCGCCTTGACGATCTTCATCGGGCGCGTGTTCTTCCACTCCAGCATCCAGTGGCTCGGTGCGGTACGCGGCTCGTCGGTCAAGCGCCTGGCGCCGCTGTTCGCGGTGCTGCTGGGCGTCCTGATGCTCGGCGACCCGTTGACCGGACCGCTGGTCATGGGCGCGGCGCTGATCTTCGCCGGCTTCGGTGTCCTGGTCCACGAGTCGCTGAGCAGCAGCGCGGCTGCTCAGCGGGAAGGCACCGGTGGCGGGGCTGCCGTGACCGGCGGTGCGCGTGACTGGCGCGCGTGGGTCAACCCAGGGCTGTTCTTCGGCGCCGTCTCGTCGCTGGCCTACGCCGCAGGCAACATCGCCCGCAAGTACGGTCTGCAGGACATGCCTGATCCGGCGTTCGGCGCCATGCTGGGCTCGCTGGTCGGGGCCTTGCTGTACGTGGTCACGGCCGCTTTCGTCAACGAGTACCGCGCTGCCGTGCGCAATGCCTTCACGCGCTTCAATCCCTGGCTCCTGGGCGCTGGCGTGCTGGCCTCGGCCGGGCAGCTGCTGTTCTTCGTGGCCATCGACCACGGCACCGTGTCGAGGGCGTCGCTCATCGTGTCCTCGGAGGTGTTCGTGACGATGGCGATCACCTACCTGCTGTTCCGCAGGCGCGAGCCGCTCACGCGGGCGGCCGTCACCGCGGCCCTGTTGGGGTTCGTGGGCACGGTGGTGATCATGGCCGACACGTCCGCATGGAATGCGCCGCCGGCGGCGGCCGCATCGCCGCGGCCATGAGCCCCGCGGCCTCGCCTTGGCGCCGGTTACGCAGCGCTTGAACCCGGGCTGAACGTGGAGAGCGTCACCCACGCCGCGGCCGCTCGGCAGCGCCGGCGCGCCGCGCTGACCTTGATGTTGGGCATCGTGTGCACCGCGCTCGACGCGGCGGTGATGTCCCTGGCGCTGCCGGGCATCGCCCGGGATCTGGGCGTCAGCGCCGCTGATTCGGTGTGGGTCGTCAATGCCTTCCAACTCGTCGCCCTGGGCATGCTGCTGCCGTGCGCTGCGCTGGGGGACCGCTGGGGCTACCGCCGTGTCTACATGGCCGGGGCGGCGGTGTTCGCCCTGGCCTGCGCGGTGTGCATCGTGGCGCCCAGCTTGCCGGTTCTGGCGGCGGCGCGCGGCCTGCAGGGCCTGGGGGCGGCCAGCATGATGGCCATCAACGGGGCCCTGCTGCGGCTGATCTATCCGCGCGAGCTGCTGGCGCGTGGCCTGGCCATCAACACTGCCGTGGTGGCCTTCACCTCCGTCTGCGGCCCGCCGGTGGCCGCGGCGGTGCTGTCATGGACAAGCTGGCATGGTCTGTTCGTGCCCGGCTTGGTGCTGGGCCCGGCCGTGGCGCTGCTCGGCGCCACGGCGCTTCCCGCCAACGCGCCGCGCGCGGCGCCTGCGCCCGCGCTGCCGGTCGCGGACGTGCTGCTCAACATGGCCATGTTCAGCCTGTTCTTCGTCGGCGTGCATCTCGCAGGCGAGCGGCCGACGCACGGCGCTGACCCCAATGCCTTGCCCGGCGCCAGTGCCTGGCTGGCCGTGCTGCTGGTCGCCGCTGGCGTGGCCGTGGGCGTGTTCCATGTGCGCCGCCAGTTGCGCCGCCCGGAACCCCTGTTCCCGGTGGACCTGCTGCGTCTTCCGGTGTTCCGCCTGTCCATGTGCACCTCGGTCTGCGCCTTCGGCGCGCAGACCCTGGCCTACATCGCCTTGCCCTTCCTCTTGTTCGAGGGCTGGCAGCGCACGCCGGGCGAGGCCGGTCTCCTGATGGCGATCTGGCCCCTGGCATTGATCTGCACGCTGCCCCTGGTGACCCGTCTCATCGGCCGGTATCCGAGTTCGATCCTCGGCGCACTGGGCCTGGGCTGCCTGGCGCTCGGCCTGGTCGTTCTCGCGCTGCTGCCCTCCGCGCCGACATTGACGGCGATTGCGGTCGGGATGGCCTTGTGCGGCCTGGGCTACGGGGTGTTCCAGTCGCCGAACAACCACACCATCCTGACCGCCGCACCGGCGCAGCGCGCAGGCGCGGCAGGTGGCATGCTCAGCTCGGCCCGGCTCACCGGGCAGTCCGTGGGTGCGGTGCTGATGGTTGCGGTCTTCAACCTGGCCGGCGCGCAGCAGGGCTCGGTGCACGGGCTGTGGCTGGGCGCGGTGCTGGCGGCGTTGGCCGCGGGCTTCAGCCTGATGCGTCTGTCGAGCAAGTCTTGAGCACCGCCGAGGGCCGGTCGTCGCCCGGCCTGGCCCGGGGGGCGCAAGAAGGCTCTGGGCGGCCCGGCGAGGCCTTGGAAGCGCTTGCCAGCGCAGCGGCTCGGGTCGCTGCGTTCCAGGCCGGCTTCCTTGCGCGCGCAAGACCGCTGGGGGATGCCACCCTGGCGGGCCTCGGCGAGACGTGGCTGCTCCGAAATTCGTGATGCATCCCCTAGGGAAAATGCCTAGCTTCGGTCGGTGCGGGCGGCGTTGACGCAGGACAGGACGCTGTTTAGGATTAGATTCCTTAGAAAGGAGCCGACATGACGGAAGTCGCGCCCGAACCCGTCGAGGAGACGATAGCGACCGCGTGCCGGCTTCTGGCCTTCCTGGGCTTGGTGCGCGAGACCACCGGCCATGTGAGCGCGCGGCTCGACGATCAGCGCATGCTGATCCGCTGCCGCGGTCAACTCGAGGCTGGCCTGGTCCACACCCAGGCCGAGGCGGTGCGCCGTGTCGATTTCGACGGTGCCCATCTCGACGGCGCCGGGTCGTACGAGACGCCGACCGAGCTGCCGATCCACGGCGAGATCTACCGCGCCCGGCCCGACGTGCGTGCCGTGGTTCACGCCCACCCGCGCGCCTCGCTGGTCTGTACCCTGCTGGGGCTGGAGCTGCAACCCCTCTTCGGCGCCTTCGACCCCAATGCGATGGCGCTGTCGGTCGACGGCGTGCCCATCTTCCCGCGTTCCATCCTGGTACGCGAGCGCGCCGTGGGCGCGGAGCTGGCGCGCACCTTGGGCATGAAGCCGGTGTGCATCCTGCGCGGCCACGGCACCGTGGCGACGGGCGCTTCGGTGCAGGAGGCCACGATCCGCGCGATCCAGCTCGAGACGCTGGCCAGCATCACGCTGGAGATCGCGCGTGCCGGCGGCCGGCCGCAACCGATCAGCCCCGAGGACGCCGAGTACTTCCGGCGGTTGCGCGAGACCCAGGATCGCAAGGCTCAGGCCCATGGTGCCGACGTGTTCAAGTGGACCTGGCGACACTACGTGCGGCTGCTCGAGGACAGCGAGCGCGGGGGTGTGGCCCGCCTGCCCGTGTCATGACCCCCCACACATCCGTCGACACCCAGCACAGGAGCCCAGCATGAAGCACACCTCGAAGATCTCTCTGCGGCGTCGGGCCGTGTTCGCCGCGGCCGGCCTGGCGCTGGGTCTTGGCGCGGCCTCCCCAGCCTTCGCCCAGGATGCTTTTGCCGTCGGCCTGGTGCCCGGCGACATCACCTCGCTCGCACCGCGCTTCGCTCAGGCGGCAGGGACCTACGCCAACCACCGCATCAAGGCCGAGCTCGTCACCATCGAGGGAGGATCGCGAGGGGTGCAGGTGCTGCTGGCCGGCAAGCTGCAGGCGATGCAGGTGGGCTTCTCGGTGGCCGTCAACGCCAACCGCGAGGGGGCCGACCTGCGCCTGATCACGTCGAGCAGCAACGTGATGCCGATGGACATCTATGTCAACGCGAACGTGAAGTCGGCGGCCGACCTCAAGGGCCAGAAGATCGCCGTCAGTGCGTTCACCTCGGAAAGCGACATGGCGGTCAGCCTGGCGCTGCAGCAGCTCAAGCTCACGCGCAAGGACGTCACGGTGGTCCCGCTCGGCGGGGCCTCCCAGCGCCTGGCGGCGCAGATGTCGGGGCAGGTGCTGGCGGCGCCCTATGTCTCGCCCGCCACGGCGATGGCCAAGGAGCGGGGCCTGAACCTGCTCGTGGACCTGGGCAAGGACGGCGCACCCTGGGTGTTCAACGGCCTGGTCGTCAGCCGCGATGTGCTGAAGTCCAACCCCGACCTGCTCAAGCGCTTTGTCAAGGCCAACGTCGAGGGCATCTACAAGGCGCTGTCTGACGAAAAGTGGGCGCGCGAGGTCATCGCCAAGGAATTCAAGACCACCTCCAAAGCCGTGATCGACGACGCCTACGACACCTTGAAGCGGTTCTACCCGCGTGACTTCACGCCCAGCGCGGCCGCCGTCGGAAACGTCATCAACGAGGTCCACACGATGGGCCCGGCGCTGTCCTCGCGCGACGCGGCGCAGTACGTGGACCTGAGCATCGTCGAGGCGCTGCGCAAGGAAGGCTTCTTCGACGAGATGAAGAAGCGCTACGGTATCTGAGCCCCGGCTCCGAACGTGTGAAGCCTCCCCGTCAGGCGCCATGTCGCCTGTGGGGTCGGCCGTCCTGCCCATCCTTTGCCGACGGACATCGCCTTGAACGCCATCGACCTGGAAGTCATCTACCAGTCCACCCAGCAGATCGCCCGGGAGCTGACGGTCAACATGATGCGTACGGGCTACTCCAACGTCATCAAGGAGAGCCAGGACTTCACCTTCTGCATCTTCGACCCGCAGGCGCGGCTCGTGGCCCAGGGCATCCCGCAGCCTCTGCACATCGGCCCGATCTCGGCGCAGGTGCGCGAGGTCCATCGCGTCTTCCACGGCAGGCTGCAGCCGGGCGACGCGATCATCGTCAACCACCCGTACCGGGCTTGCCAGAACCACGCCACGGATGTCACGGTGATCTCGCCGGTGTTCTTCGAAGGCCGGTTGGCGGCCTACATCGGCAATACCGCGCACAAGCCGGATTTCGGCGGCATGGTGCCTGGCACGAACAGCCCGGCCGCGACCGAGGTGTTCCAGGAGGGGCTGCTGCTGCCGCCGGTGCGCCTGTTCATCGCCGGCGAGCTCAACCAGGACGTCTACGAGATCATCCTCGCGAACACGCGCACGCCCGACGTGACCTGGGGCGACGTGAACGCACAGGCCCAGACCAATGTCTACGGGGTGCAGAAGTTCAGTGCCCTGTTCCGCAAGCACGGCGTGGACAAGGTCCAGGCCTGCTGGAGCCGCTGGATGGACATCTGCGAATCCGAGCTGCGCAAGGAGATCGCCAAGCTGCCTGACGGCGTGTACGGGCCGGAGACGGATTGGCTTGACGACGACGGCGCGTCGCGCGACCGCCCGCTGCGCATCACCTGTTCGCTCGAGATCAAGGGCGACAAGCTGAACTTCATCCTCGACAGCGACAGCCAGGCGCACGGTCCCCTGAACCTGCGGCCCTGCGTGTCGCGCACGGTGCTGGAGTGCTGGGTCAAGATGGCGTTCGGTTCGCAGCTGCCCGTGAACGACGGGATGCGCCGGGTCGTCGACATCACCTTTCCGCCCGAAGGCTCCCTGCTCAACCCGCGCTACCCCGCGCCCGTGAACATGTACGTGCGCGCCGGCCAGATGGTGGCTTCTGTGTGCTGTCGTGTCCTCGGTCGGGTGGCGCCGGGCCGCATCCCTGCGCCGGGCAGCGCTGCCAGCGGCGGCCTCACCGGCTCGGGCCACAACCCGCGCACCGGGCGCTGGTCGTCCTTCCACGAGATCTACAACGGCGGCGGCGGGGCGCGCCCGCACGACGACGGCGTGAGCGCGCAGGACGAGCTCGTGATCAACGTGATGAACACGCCGGTCGAGGCGATGGAGACCGAGTTCCCGATCCGCATCGAGCGCTACGAGCTGCTGCCCGATTCCGCTGGCGCCGGCCGCTTCCGCGGCGGCCTGGGAACGCGGCGCGACTGGCGGGTGCTGGAGAACGAGCTGTTCTTCAACCTGCGGACCGACCGCTTCAAGCACGCCTCCCCAGGCGCGCTCGGGGCCCGGCCCGCGCGGCCCGGGGGCGCGCTCCTGAACCCGGGGCAGGCGGACGAGCGGGCGCTGCATTCGAAGACCGCGGCGCTGCGTGTCCAGGCCGGCGAAGTGATCAGCTGGCGGCTGGCCGGCGGCGGCGGCTGGGGCGACCCCCTCACGCGGGACCCCGAGCGCGTCCGCCAGGATGTCGTCTGCGGCTATGTGAGCCTGGAGGCGGCGCGGTCGGAGTACGGCGTGGCCCTCGACCCGTTGACGCTGGAGGTCGATGCGCAGGCGACGGCCGCGTTGCGCGCGGGCGCGGAGGTCGCGGCATGAAGCTTCGCATCGGCATCGACGTCGGCGGCACTTTCACCGACGTGACCGCGTTCGACGAGGACCAGGGCGAGGTCATCGCCATCCGCAAGTACTCCTCCAACCCGGCGCAGCCGATGAAGGTCATGGACCAGATCGCGCGCGATTTCCGGGACGAGTTCGGGGCTGGCTCCGTCGCGCTGATCCTGCACGGCTCCACGGCGGCGCTGAACACCATGCTGGAGGGCAAGGGCGTGCGCGTGGGTCTGCTGACCACGCGCGGCTTTCGCGACGTCTACGAGATCGGCCGCCAGTGGCGCGGCGCCGACGTCTTCAACCTGTACGCGCCGGCGCCGAAGATGCTGCTCACGCGCGACCGCGTGTTCGAGGTAGACGAGCGCCTGGACTTCCGCGGCGAGGTCGTCCGCCCGCTGGACGCAGGGAGCGTCGAGCAGGTGGTCGGGCAGATGCTCGCGCAGCAGGTCGATGCGATCGCCGTGTCCTTTCTGTTCTCGTACGCGAATCCGCGCCATGAGCAGGAGGCCGCCGCCGTGATCCGCCGGCTCGCGCCGCAGGTCTACGTGTCACTGTCGAGCGACGTCAACCCGCAGTGGCGCGAGTACGAACGCACGGCCTCGGCCGTCGCCAACGCCTACATCGGGCCGCCCACCGCCCGCTACCTGCAGGACCTGGAGGACCTGTCGCGGTCCTACTTCCCGCAGGCGCGCATCCTGATGATGAAGTCCGACGGCGGGGCGGCCAGCGCCGCCATGCTGGGCGCCACGCCGGTGCAGACCATGATGTCCGGCCCCGTGGCCGGCGTCATCGGCAGCCGCCACCTCGGCGACGTCAAGGGCATCGAGAACCTTCTGTCCTTCGATGTGGGCGGCACCAGCACCGACATGGCGGTGATTCCCGGGCGGCCCCTGACGAAGTCCGAACTGACGGTGGCTCGCCACCCGGTGCGCAGCGAAGCGGTGGACATCGACACCATCGGCGCCGGTGGCGGCAGCCTGGCGTCGATCCAGCTCGGCGGCGTGCTCAAGGTCGGGCCCCAGAGCGCCGGCGCCTGGCCCGGTCCGGCGTGCTACATGCGCGGCGGCACCGAAGCCACGCTCACCGACGCCCTGGTCGTGCTCGGCCACCTCAACCCGCAGGTCCTGCTGGACGGCAAGATGCCCATCGACAGCGCCCGATCGCAGGCCGCCGTGATGCAGTCTGTCGGCACGCCGCTGGGCATGACGGCCACCGAGGCGGCCTGGGGCATCCTGACCGTGCTGTCGGCCAATGTGGTGGCGGCCATGCGCACGATCACGGTGGAGCGCGGCTTCGACCCGCGCGAGTTCACGCTCATCCCGTTCGGCGGCATGGGCCCGACCACGGCCAACCGCATCGCTGCCGACCTCGGCGTGCGGCGCCTCCTCGTGCCTCGCGATCCGGGCACCTTCAGCGCCTACGGCATGCTCGTGACCGACATCCAGCAGGAGCGCTCGGTGACGCGCCTGACACGCCTGGCCGAAGTGGACTCCGCGCAGCTCGATGCGACCTACCGCGAGCTCGAGGCGCGCGTCGAGGCCGACCTGCTGCGCGAGAACGTGCAAGCCGGGCAGTTGCGCCTGCTGCGCCACGCCGGCATGCGCTACGCCGGCCAGAACTACGAGGTGCTGGTGCCCGTGCAGGGCTTCTCCGCGGCCGAGCGCGCCGACATCGCCGCCCGTTTCCACGCCGCCCACCTGCGCCGGTACGGGCACATGGCCGGCGATCAGCCGCTGGAGATCGTCACCTTCAAGGTGGTGGGGCTCGGGGTCATCCCGAAGCCGCGCCTGCGCGAGTTCCCGGCCGCCACGGCCGCGGCGCCGGTGGAAGCCCGGCGAGCCGTGTGGTTCGGCCCCGACCATCCGCTGGACACCCCGGTGTACCGGCGTGCCCGGCTCGAGCCGGGGATGGTGGTCCAGGGGCCGGCCGTCATCGAGGAGCCGACGTCCACCACGGTGCTGTACCCGGGTGACGCGGCGCGGGTCGACACCTTCCTGAACCTCGAGATCGACCTGCCGGCGACGGATTCGGCGCCGTAGCCCAGTCCCCACATGAGGAGGCATTCGGTGCGCACCGATACCGGCTTCTTGCAGCGGCACGAACGCGCGGTCTACGCCGGCGGCACGTTGCTGGCCTTCCTACTTCTGTGGGAGGTGGCGTTCCGCCTGGCCTGGGTCAACCCGCAGTTCATCTCCGCGCCCAGCATGGTGGCGCTGGCCGCGGTCGAGGTGCTGTCGTCGGCCGAGTTCCGCGCCGACATGCTGGTGAGCGCCACCGAGTTCCTGGTCGGCTACCTGATGGCCATCGCCGTGGGCGTGCCCTTCGGTCTCGCGGTGGGGTGGTACCGGCGGCTGTACTGGTTCTTCAGCCCCTTCATCCACACGCTCAACACCATCCCGCGCATCACGCTGCTGCCGGTCATCATCATCTGGTTCGGCATCGGCATCTGGTCCAAGATCATCGTCGTCTTCCTCGGCGCCGTGATCCCCATCCTGATCAGCACCTGCGCGGGCGTGCGCACCAGCGAGGAGCGCTTCCTGCGCGTGGCGCGCAGCTTCGGCGCGAGCCAGCCGCGGATCTTCGCCACCATCGTGCTGCCGGGCACCGTGCCCTTCGTCTTCTCCGGCATGAAGTACGGGTCGGGCCGGGCCTTGCTGGGCGTGATCGTGGGCGAGTTGTACGCGGCGACGGCGGGCATCGGCTATTTCATCGCCACCTCGGCCAACTCGCTGCAGACCGACAAGATGCTCGTGGGCGTGCTGCTGGTCGTGCTGGCGGGGCTGCTGACGACCGAGGGGCTGGACCGGATCGAGCGCCGCTTCGATGCCTGGCGGCCCCGGGCCTCGGGCGGAGAGTGATGGCGATGACGGGTTTGGGGCGCCGCGCCGAACCGCTGCTGTGGGGGCTGCTGGCCGTCGTCGGCTTCCTCGTATTCTGGGAAGGGCTGTCCGCCGGATGGTGGGCCACGCTCGCGCAGCCCCTCCTGGGCGACTCGGCTCAGGCCCTGCGCGTCAAACCGATCTTCGTCTCCGCCCCGTCCCGCGTGTGGACGCGCCAGCTGCAGATGGCAGCCAGCGGCGAACTCTGGGAGCACCTGGCCGCCAGTGGTGTGGCCTTCGGGCTGGGCGGGGCGATCGCGCTGCTCGTGGGGATACCACTCGGGCTGGCCGTGGGCTGGTACCGCCGCCTGGGGCATGCGCTCGAGCCCTTCCTGACCGCCTACAACGCCACGCCGCAGGTGGTGTTCATCCCGCTGCTGATCATCTGGGTCGGCACCGGCACGGCGACCAAGGTCCTGGTCATCGCGATGGTGACCTTCATCCCCTTGACGATGAGCGCCATCGCCGCGGCCAGGACGGTCGACGCGCGGCTGCTGCGGGTCGCGCGCAGCTTCGGATCTTCCGAGTGGCAGCGTGTGCGCGACATCGTGCTGCCCACCTCGGTGCCTTACCTGCTGGCCGGCCTGCGCCTGGGTGTGGGCCGCGGCATGGTGGGCGTCGTTGTCGGCGAGCTCTACGGCTCCAGCGCCGGCATCGGCTTCATGATCAACGCCGCCGGCTCCGCCTTCCAGACGGACCGCGTGTTCGTGGGCATCTTCGTGATCGCTGCCGTCGGGCTGCTGCTGACCGCGGCGATCCACCTGCTCGAGCGCCGCTTCGAGTCCTGGCGCCCGCAGGCGTCGGGAGGATGAGGCACGGGCTCGGGTCGCATTGGGAAGGCATGACATGACGGTCAAACTCGAGGCCCGGGGCATCCGGCTGGACTACCTGCGACCGCGCACGACGATCCGCCAGGCGGCCTTGCAGGACGTGGACCTGCAGGTGATGGAAGGCGAGTTCCTGTCCATCGTCGGCCCCTCGGGCTGCGGCAAGACGACCTTCCTGTCGGTGGTCGACGGGCTGATCCCGGCGACCGCGGGCACCATCACCGTCGACGGCCGCGAGGTCAGCGCGCCGGGGCCGGACCGCGCCATGGTGTTCCAGGACGCCTCGCTGCTGCCTTGGCGCACGGTGATGGGCAATGTGGTCTACGGTCTGGAATGCCAGCGGGTGCCTGCACGCCAGGCGCGTGAGCGCGCCCGGCACTTCATCGACATGGTGGGCCTGTCGGGTTTCGAGCAGCACTACCCGCACGAACTCTCCGGCGGCATGCAGCAGCGCGTCAACCTGGCGCGCGCGCTGGTGATGGACCCGCAGATCCTGCTCATGGACGAGCCCTTCGCGGCCCTGGACGCGCAGACCCGCGAGCTGATGCAGGAGGAGTTGCTGCAGATCTGGCTCAAGGCGCGCAAGACCGTGCTGTTCATCACGCACCAGATCGACGAGGCGATCTTCCTGTCTGACCGTGTCGTCGTCTTCACGGCGCGGCCGGGTCGCGTGCGCCAGATCCTGCCGGTCGGGCTCGAGCGCCCGCGCCGCCTCTCGCTCAAGCGCGACACCCGCTTCCAGGCGATCGAGGACGAGGTCTGGACGCTGATCCAGGAGGAGGCCCGCCGCGGGCCGGCCGAACTCGCGCCCCAGGACGCGCGGCGCGCCTGACGGCGCGATGTCTCGGCCCGGGTGCCCGGTCGGCGTGTCAGTCCGCGTCCGGTCCGAAGCCGGTTTCCGGCAGGCTTTGCAACACGCGCAGCGCGGCGTCCCGGATGTGGCGCAGCGACAGGCTCTCCGCTTGCGCCTCGTTCCCTGCCAGGATGGCCTGCAAGATGGCCTCGTGCTCGTCCCAGACACGCCGACGGTCGTGCGCCGGTCCGACCACCGCCGCCATCGAGCGGCGCAAGTGGTGCCAGTACAGGCGCAGCGTCTCGGCCAGCAGCGGGTTGCCCGAGGCGGCATAGATCCACATGTGGAAGTCCATGTCGGCGCGGGTGAGGGCGCCGAGCTCGCCGAGTTCCAGCGCCTGGCGGCCGCGTTCCAGCAGGGCGTGGGCCTCCGCCGGCGACAGCGTACCGTGCTGACGCGCCGCCAGG
The DNA here is from genome assembly GCA_903876715.1 of uncultured beta proteobacterium. GTDB lineage: Bacteria > Pseudomonadota > Gammaproteobacteria > Burkholderiales > Burkholderiaceae_C > Rubrivivax. Next base: position 18,359 of record CAIRBF010000165.1, on the reverse strand, counting down.
CGCGCTGCCATCGGGTCCAGCGATTCGCGCAGCTGGTACAGCGACTCGAAGAACTTCCTGCGCAAGGGCGCGACGACCAGGCCGCGCCGGCCGTTGTCCTGCACGAAGTCCTGTGTGCGCAGCACGGTCAGGGCCTGGGTCACGGGTTGACGCGACACGCCCAGGCGTGCCGCCAGCTCGTCCTGGTGGATGCGCTCGCCCGAGCGCAGCGCACCGCCGCAGATGGCTTCGAGGATGGCGGCGTAGACCTGTTCGTGCAGCGGCGGAGCCACCCACGGCAGGTCCAGCGGCTGCGGCGGCAGGCCGGCAGCCGGCGCAGCGGTGCGTGTCTTGAGGTTCACGGGCGACCCGCCCGCCAGGCGGCCTCGGCCTCGTCCCAGGCGTCCAGGGCCTGCAGGTCGGGCACGCGCGCCAGGCCGGAGCGGCCGTCGGACGAGCGCGCCTGCGTGCTCACCACCACGTCGAGCAGCGCCGGCAGGCGCTGCAGCGCGGTGGCGATCGCGTCGTCCAGCGAGTCTGCCGACTCCACGCGCTGGGCGTGCATGCCGAAGGCGCGCGCCATGGCCGCGTGGTCGGCGAACTGCAGCCGCGTGCCCACCACCTCGCCGTAGCGGTCCTGCTGGTCGTTGACCTCGATCTGCCAGGCGCCGTTGTTGGCCACGACGATCAGCACCGGCGCGCGGTGGCGCACGGCGGTGTCGATCTCCATCGCGTTGAAACCGAAGGCGCCATCGCCCGTGGCCACGACCACCTGGCGCTGTGGCTGCGCCAGCGCCGCGGCCACGCCGAAGGGCGTGCCGATGCCGATGCAGCCCAGCGGGCCGGGGTCCAGGTAGCTGCCGCCCCCCAGCGCGACGCGGGCGAAGCTGAGGAAGTCGCCGCCGTCGGCGATGACGATGGCGTCGTCGGCCAGATGGCGCTGCAGCGCGGCGAGCAGCCGGTTCGGGTGCATGCGCCCGTCGCTGTCCGGCGCGGCGTCCTGCAGGGTGCGCTGGAACTGTGCCGCGCGCTCGCGGTGGCCCTGGCGCAGCGCCTGCGTCCACGCAGGGTCAGCCTGGGACGCGCGGTCGCCGGCCGCATGCACCATCGCGGCGAGCGCGGCTGCCGGCTGTGCGAACAGCTCGACCGCGCCGCGGCGGTTGTCGCGGATCTCGCCCGGCGCGTCGGCGATGCGCAGGAAGCGCGCGGTGCCGAAGACGGCGGGCGAGCCGTAGGCGAGCTGGAAGTCGAGCCGCCGGCCGACGGTGACGACGAGGTCGGCCTCGCGCAGGGCACGGGCGCGCATCGAGGCGACGACCGAAGGGTGGGTGTCGGGCAGCAGGCCGCGGCTTTCGCCGGTGTCGAGGTACACGGCTCCCGTGCGCTCGAGCAGCGCGGACAGCTGCGGACCGGCGCCGCGGGCCCCGCGGCCGCTGATCACGAGAGGACGGCGCGCCGACCACAGCAGGTCGACGGCCTGCGCCACGGCCGCCGGGTCCGGTGGAAGCAGCGGCCGGGCGCGCGGTGCGAACCACTCGGGCAGTTGCATCGGCGGGGGCACACAGGCGCGCAGCACGTCGGTCGGGAAGTCGAGGTAGACGGGGCCCGGGTCGCCGCCGTGGCCCCAGGCGCGCGCCGCGGCCTCGGCCAGCTCCTGGGGGACCAGTACAGCGTCGCGCACGGTGCGCGCGTAGCGCGTCAGCGGGCGCACGAGCTCGGTGTGCGGCAGGTCCTGCAGCGCGCCCCGGTTGTCCTGCGGCCGCGGCGGCGTGCCCGACAGCACCAGCACCGGCGCGCGGGAGAGGTGCGCGTTGGCGATGCCGGTCATCGCGTTCGTCACGCCCGGACCCGCCGTGACGAGGGCCACGCCGAGCTCGCCGCTGAGTTCGGCATGCGCGTGCGCCATGTAGACCGCCGCGCGCTCGTCGCGCACGTCCACGACCCCGATCCCCTGGCGCGCGACCGCCATCAGGATCGGCATGATGTGCCCGCCGCACAGCGTGAAGACGCGCGCCACCCCCTGCGCCTGCAGGAAGCGCGCGATGACGGCTGCGGTGCTGTGCTCGCCCTCGTCGGGCGGCGTGCCGGGCTCGACCTGCGGGCTCATGGCGCTCAGAAGACCGGCACTTCGCGGTAGGTGCCCCAGACGACCTTCAGGCGCTCGACGATGTCGCCCATGCTCGCGCCGGCCTCCACCAGCTCGATCGTCACCGGCATCAGGTTCTGGCTCTCGTCTTGCGCCTGCTCGACGAGCCGGTCCAGCAGCGCCTGCACATGCGCCTCGTCGCGCTCGCGGCGCACACGCTGCAGGCGGTCGATCTGGCGCTGCGCCGAGCTCGGGTCGTAAGGGTGGGTGTGCAGGTCGAAGACTTCGTCGGGCTCCCGGTAGCAGTTCACACCGATCACGGGCTTGTCCCCGCTCTGCTTGTTCAGCGCCTGCTCGTAGGCGAAGTCGGCGATGTGGCGCTGGAACCAGCCTTCCTCGATCAGCTTGACCGTGCCGCCCAGGCGGTCGACCTCGTCGATGATCTCGAAGATGCGGCGCTCGTACTCGTCGGTCAGGTGCTCGACGTAGAAGGAGCCGCCCAGCGGGTCGACGACCTCGGTGACGTGCGCCTCCTCGGCCAGGATCTGCTGCGTGCGCAGCGCGATCTTCATCGCTTCCTCGGTCGGGATCGAGAAGGCCTCGTCCATGCCGTTGGTGTGCAGGCTCTGGGCCCCGCCGAGCACCGCCGACAGCGCCTGCAGCGCCGTGCGGACGATGTTGATCTTGTGCTGCGGCTTGGTCAGCGTGGCGGCGGCGGTCTGGCAGTGGAAGCGCAGCCGCATCGATTCCGGGTTGCGGGCGCCGAAGCGCTCGCGCATGATGCGTGCGTACACCCGGCGCGCGGCGCGGAACTTGGCGACCTCCTCGAACAGGTCGGCCTGGGCGACGAAGAAGAAGGCGAGCCGCGGCGCGAAGGCGTCCACGTCCATCCCGGTCTTGCGCACCTCCTCGACGTAGGTGATGAGGTTGCACATCGTGAAGGCCACCTCGTGCAGCGGCGACGAACCGGCCTCGGAGATGTGGTAGCCCGACACGTTGATCGGGTTGTAGCGCTTCATGTGCGTCGCGCAGTAGGTGATGCAGTCGCGCACCAGCCGCACCGAGGGCGCGATCGGGAAGATGAATTCCTTCTGCGCCATGTACTCCTTGAGGATGTCGGCCTGGACCGTGCCCGAGAGCTTGTTCAAGTCGCAGCCGCGCTTCCTGGCCAGCGCGATGTACATCGCCAGCAGGATCCAGGCCGTCGGGTTGATCGTCAGCGAGACCGAGATCTTCTCCAGGTCGATGTCGGCCAGCAGGGCCTCCATGTCGGCCATCGTGTCGATCGCCACACCCTCGCGCCCGACCTCGCCCTCCGACATCGGGTGGTCGGAGTCGTAGCCCATCAGCGTGGGCATGTCGAAGTCCGTCGACAAGCCCGTCTGGCCCTGGGCGATCAGGTACTTGAAGCGCTGGTTGGTGTCTTCGCCGGTGCCGAAGCCGGCGATCTGGCGCATCGTCCAGTTGCGGCTGCGGTACATCGTCGGGTAGGGCCCGCGCGTGAAGGGGTAGCGGCCCGGCAGGCCGAGCGCGTCCTGCAGGTCCGGGCGCAGGTCGGCGGCGGTGTAGGTGCGCTTCAGCGGCAGACCGCCGAAGGTGTGGAAGGTCGCCTTCTTTTCCTTCTGCCGGGCGAGGAAGGCGGCGACCTCGTGGTCTTCCCAGGACTGGATCTCCTCCAGCAGGGCCTGGCGGTCGGCGGTGGCGGAAGACGTGCTCATGGATGGTCCTCGAGATGAAGGCCGTCGAGCAACGCCTCGGCGGCCTGGTAAGGCGAGATCTCGCGCTGGGCGAGTCGGGCTGACACCACGTCCAGCCGGCCCTGGCGCGTGGCCAGGTAGCGCTGGTACAGCAGGTCTTCGGCGGTCTTGAGCATGCGGAACTCGGCGATCCGCCGCACGCGTTCACGCCCGGGCGCGGACTCGCGCATGTAGGCGCCGTGGCGCTCGATCTGCGCGATCAGGTCGTCCAGGCCGGTGCCGTCCAGCGCGCTGGTGGGCACCACCGGCGAGACCCAGTGGCCGCGCGGAATGCTGGCCATGCCCATCGCGAGCATGGTCTTCAGGTCGCCGATGGTGCGGTTCGCGTCGCTGCGGTCGCACTTGCTCACGACGTGGATGTCGGCGATTTCCAGGATCCCGGCCTTGATGGCCTGGATGTCGTCACCCAGGCCGGGTGCCGAGACGACGATCACGGTGTGGGCGGCGCGGGCGATCTCGACCTCGGCCTGTCCGACGCCGACGGTCTCGATCACGACGACTTCGTAGCCGGCGGCGTCCAGCACGTCCACGGCCTCGAGCGAGGCCCGCGCCATGCCGCCCTGCGAACCGCGCGTGGCCATGCTGCGGATGAAGATGCCGGGGTCCTGGGCGAGCTCGTTCATGCGGATGCGGTCGCCCATGATCGAGCCGCCCGAATACGGACTGCTGGGGTCGATCGCGATCACGCCCACGCGCTTGCCGTCGGCGCGCAGCCGCAGCGCCAACGTCGACACCAGCGTGGACTTGCCGCTGCCGGGCACGCCGGTGACGCCGATCACGTGCGCCCGCCCGGCGCGCGCGTAGAGCTGCGCGAGCGCCGGGCGGGATTCGGCGCTCCCGGCCTCGGCGCGCGTCATGAGCCGCGCCATCGCGGGGATCTCCCCCGCCAGCGCTCGCGGCACCAGCTCCAGCGACGGCACCGGTTGCGCCATCACGCGCTCCCGGCGCCCAGGCGCTGCGCCATTTCCTGGAATACCGCGCGGTCGTCGACCACGCGCCGGGCCTTGAAGTCGGTGCGCGGGTAGGTGCCCGCGGGAACCACCTCGACCATCGTGCGCAGGCCCAGCAGGGTGCGCACGGAGTCGGCGACCTGGTCGCGGAAGCCCTGCAGCGCGTCGGCGCCACGCGCGCTGAGCGCGGTGTCCGCCTCGACGCGCAGCAGCAGCTCGTCCATGTTGTGCTCGCGCGTGACGATGATGCGGTGCTCGCCGCCGTAGCCGACGAGTTGGTTGAGCGCAGCGTCGATCTCGCTCGGGTAGACGTTCTCGCCCCGGATCGTCAGCATGTCGTCGATGCGGCCGAAGATGCCCTGGGGCAGGCTGGGGTAGGTGCGGCCGCAGGCAGTGGGCTCGTTCGTCCACAGCGCGAGGTCGCCCGAGACGAGCCGGATCATCGGCTGCGAGGTGCGTTCCAGGTGGGTGTAGACGGGGGTGCCGCGCTGGCCGTAGGGCACGCGCTCGAAGGTCTTGGGGTCGCAGACCTCGGTGTAGCAGACGTCCTGCCAGCACAGCATGCCCACGCCGGACTCGGCGCTGGCCGCGACGTTCATGAACGGGGTCATCTCGGCCATCGAGCCGCAGTCGAACACCTGCGCCTGCCAGGCTTCCATGATGCGATCGCGCACGCCGGGCACGGACGCACCGGGCTCGCCAGAGAAGAACATGCGCTCGAGGCCGAAGTCGGCGGGCTTGTAGCCTTCCTTCAAGGCCGTCTCGGCCAGGTAGAGGGCGTAGGAGGGCGTGCCGTAGAAGGCCTTGGGGCGCATCAGAGACAGCCATTGCACGGCGCGCGAGGACATGCCCGGCGCGCCGGCGCCGAAGGGAAAGGCCTTCGCGCGCAGGCGCTCGGCGCCGATCATCGCGCCCCAACTGCCCAGGTACAGGCTGAAGATCGCGGCGATGAAGACGATGTCGCCCGGCCGGATGCCCATGCCCCACATGATGCGGGCGTGGGCGTTGGCGATGCTGTTCCAGTCGTCGCGACCGATGGCGAAGGCCGTCGGCCGCCCGGTGGTGCCGGACGTGCCGTGGATGTGGTGGATCTCGGAGGGGTCGATGCACAGGTAGTCGCCGAAGGGCGGCGCGCGGTGCTGGGCGGCCCGCAGGTCGGCCTTGGTCACGACGGGGCAGCGGCGTTCGAAGTCCTCGAGCGAGCGCACCTGGCTGGGGTGGAAGCCGGCCTCGTCCCACTTGTTGCGGTAGAAGTCGCAGTGCGTGTAGGCGTAGTTGCAGACCTCGCGCAGGCGCTGCACGATGGCCTGGTCGCGGTCCGACGGGTGCATGGTCTCGCGCACCGGGAACCAGTGCCGGCTGCCCGCGGCAGGCATGTAGCTGTTGTCGTAGCGCGGCGGCCAGTGCCAGTCTTCCATCGTGCTCATCGTGGTCTCCTTCCAGGCGGGCTCGGAATGCGGGCGGATCAGCGCTCGCCGCGCTCGGCAACCAGGCGCTCGATGGTCGCGATGATCTCGTTGGGCGGCGTGTCCTGCAGCAGGATCTCGTGCACGCCCATGTTCTTCAGGGCGATCACGTCCTCGTCGGGCATGACGCCGCCGCCGACCACGATCATGTCGTCGACCCCGCGCGCCTTCAGGCCCGCCAGCAGCTTCGGGAAGATGGTCATGTGCGCGCCGGACAGCAGGCTCACGCCCAGCACGTCCACGTCTTCCTGCACCGCCGCGGCGACGACCTCGTCGGGTGAGCGGTGCAGGCCGGTGTAGATCACGTCCATGCCCGCGTCACGCAGCGTCCGCGCGACGATCTTGACGCCACGGTCGTGGCCGTCCAGCCCCACCTTGGCCAGCAGAACACGGATCTTGTTGCTCACGGCAGGAAGTCCTTTCGTCACCGGAATGGTTGTGTGCGGAATTTCGTATTTCGCATACGAGATTCGTGGCATTGTAGGAAGCCGCCCCGGGGTGTCAAGAGGACCGGGGGACGTCGGATACTGCGGCGCTGACCAACCGATCGACCCTTGGCCTGGACTGCCGCCATTGGCGGGCCGCGCCGACCAGTCCGCGACCTCGCTTGCCCCGCACCTGCCATGACCTCATCTTCATCCCACCTTCTTGTCCTGCCCTACGGCCCGGAGCACCCGTCGATGGCCACGCCGCCGCAGGCCGCGGGGCAGGGCAGCGCCGTGCTTGGTCGCGTGCGTCTGGGCGCGCGCGCCACGCTGGCGCGCGACGCCGTGCTGCGCGGCGACGGGCATGACATCGTGGTCGGCGCGGACTTCCATCTCGGTGCCGGCAGCACGGTGCACATCTCGCACGGCCAGTGCGGCACCATCGTGGGGGATCGGGTGGCCGTCGGGGCGAATGCCGTCGTGCACGCGTGCACGGTGCAGGACGATGTCGTCGTCGAGGACGATGCGGTCATCCTCGACGCCGCCGTCGTCGGGGCCGGCAGCATCGTCGAGCGCGGCGCGGTGGTGTTCGCGCGCGCCGTCCTGGCGCCGGGCCAGCGCTATGCCGGCGTGCCGGCCGTGGTCGTCGGGCCGGTCGATGCGGCGGAACTGGCGGCTGCGCAGGCGGCGGTCCGCGGCCGCACGCCGCACGGCGAACCGGTCTCCACGCGCGCCGTGCCGGCCGCCACGGGCGCAGGCTTTGTGGCGGCTACGGTCCACGGCCCCGGTGTCATCGAGTTGGCCGAGGGCAGCAGCGTCTGGTTCGGCTGCCGCGTCGAGGGCGCGCTCGGCCGGATCGTCGTCGGCCCCGCCGCGAACGTGCAGGACAACAGCGTGCTGCGTTCCGAGCGCGCGCCCGTGGTGGTCGGCGCGCACACCACGGTCGGGCACAACGTGCTGCTGCACGACTGCACGGTCGGCGCCCGGGTGCTGGTCGGCATGGGCAGCCGGCTCGCGCCCGGCACCGTCGTCGAGGACGACGTGCTGCTGGCCGCCGGATCCACGACCACCGAGGGCCAGCGCCTGCAGGCGAATTCGATGTGGGCGGGTCGCCCCGCGCGGCGCGTCGCGGAACTGGACGAGCGCAAGCGCCGCATGATCGCCTCGGCGGCGGTCGTCTACGGCGAGTACGCGCGCGGCTTCGGCATGGCGCAACCGTCCTCCTGATCGTCCCAGGGTTTCCACGGGGGGTCGGGCTCCTTGCGCCCCTTGATCTATGCAGGGTCTTTGTTAGAGTTAGGTCTCTAATCGCTGGCCTGGCGACGGGGCGACCATACTCCTCGTCGGTGCGGGGCTGGGCACCACGCAACAGGGGCGTGCATGGAGACCGAAGAGCAGAACCGTTTGTTGACCCAGGTGGGCCGGGGCACGCCTTGCGGCGAACTGCTCAGACGCTACTGGCACCCGATCGCGTCGACCGAGGAGTTGCGCGAGCGCTGGACGAAGGCGGTGCGGCTGCTGGGTGAAGACCTGGTGCTGTTTCGCGACCGGCAGGGCCGGCTGGGGCTGGTCGAGCACCAGTGCCCGCACCGACGGGCCTCGTTCCTCTACGGCCTGCCCACGCAGGACGGGCTGCGCTGCCCGTACCACGGCTGGGAGTTCGATGCCCGTGGGAAGTGCCTGAGCCAGCCCTTCGAGGGCGACAACCCGCAGTTCCGCCAGAAGGTGGGGATCACCGCCTATCCGGTGCAGGAGTTGGGCGGGATGGTGTTCGCCTACCTGGGGCCATTGCCCGCGCCGCTGCTGCCGCACTATGACGGCTTCATGGCGCAAGGGGCGATCCGGCTGCTGGGGCACGCGGTGATCCCGTGCAACTGGTTGCAGATCGTGGAGACCTCGCTGGACCCGGTGCACGCGGAGTGGCTGCACGGGCGCAACCTGGAGTTCCTGCAGGAGCAGGAGGGGATCCGCACGCACATCAGCGCGACGCACCGCAAGATCGACTTCCGCGAGTTCGAGTGGGGGATCACGAAGCACCGCTTGCTGGAGGGGCAGAGCGAGGACGGTGACGACTGGCGGGTGGGGCACCCGATCGTGTTCCCGACGATGCTGGCGGTGGGCAACGGGGACGAGCACCAGCGCTCGTACGTGTTCCAGATCCGGGTGCCGATGGATGACGAGAACACGCTGCACTACTGGTACCACGCCTACGTGCCGCCGGCGGGTGCGGTGGTACCGCCCAGGCTGCTGGAGCGCATGCACTTGCACGAGGTGCCGTTGCAGTGGCCGAACGGCCAGCTCCGCGTGGACCACATCGACGGCCAGGACATCATGGCGTGGCTGACGCAGGGGCGGCTGGCGGACCGCACGCGGGAGAACCTGGGGGCGTCGGACATGGGCATAGCGCTGTACCGGCGCATGCTGCGGCGGGAGATCAAGAAGGTGCAGCAGGGGCAGGACCCGAAGGGCGTGATCCGCGATGCGGCGCGCAACGAGCGCATCGACCTGCCCATCGAGCGCGGCAAGAAGCATTTCCGTGGCAGCTTCCGCACCTTCGTCTCGCGCACCCACGTTCGCTTCAGCCCCGTGGCCGACGCGCTCGGCCTGGTCTTCGAACCCTGAGGCCATGGACACGCTCGACGACATCTGCCGCAAGCTCATCGACGCCGGCCACATCATCGATGCCGACGGCCAAGGGGACCTGACCCGCGGCCACATATCGGTGCGCATGCCAGGCGATCCGACGCACTTCCTGATGAAGCCGCACAGCCGTGGCTTCGACGAGATCACGGCCGAAAACATCGTCGTCTGCAACCTCGGCGGCGAGAAGATCGCCGGCGGCGGGCGTCGGCACAGCGAGGTCTACATCCATTCGGAGATCTACAAGGTCCGGCCGGACGTCCACAGCGTCATCCACACGCACCCGACCCATGTGGTCGCCTTCTCCGCCACGTGCCGGCCCCTGCTGCCCATCAGCCAGCCCGCGGTCACCTTCCATGACGGGCTGCCGGTCTACACGGACACGATCGAATTGATCCGCTCGCCGCAGAAGGGCGCGGCGCTGGCCCAGGCGCTGGGCCCGCACAAGGCCGTGCTGATGCGCAACCACGGCGTGGCGGTCGTCGGCGCGTCGATCGAGGAGTCCACCATCCTGGCCCTGACGCTCGAGACCGCCTGCCGCATCCAGCTGCTCGCCATGGCTGGCGGCGGAGTCGGCGAGCTGTTCGCGCCCGAGCTGGTCCAGCGCCTGCACCGTGACATGAACACCGCGGAACAGTACGGCATCAACTTCGAGTACCTGCGCCGCAAGCTGCGCCTCGTTCCGCGGTGAGGCGGGCGCTGCTGCAGGCCGGTACCGCGACAAGGAGACGAGTATGAAGGGTTCCCGAATCCGGCTGCTGCTGCCGCTGGCCGTCCTGTTGTCGCAGGCGCTGCCGGCGGCTTGGGCCCAGGCCGGCAAGGACGGGCGCACTGTGGCCCAGGTCGCCACCTACGAGGGGGCGGACCGCCAGGCGCGCCTGCTCGACGGCGCGAAGAAGGAGGGCGAGCTCTCCGTCTACTACGCACACCCGATCGTCAAGGACATGGCCGAGGCCTTCACGCGCAAGCACGGCATCAAGGTCAAGCTCTGGCGGGCCGGCTCCGAGGCGATCATGCAGCGTATTTTCGCCGAGTCGCGTGCCGGCCGCCACGAGGTCGACGTCTTCCTCAGCACCTCCGCGGACACCGAGGCTGCGGCGCGCGAGAAGCTGCTGCAGGAGGTCCGCTCCTCGGTGCAAGCCGACCTGATTTCCGGCGCGGTGCCGGCGCACCACCAGTGGGCGGCCTTCAACCTCGACGTGTTCACGGCGTCCTACAACACCCGCCTGGTCCGCAAGGAGGACCTGCCGAAGTCCTACCAGGACCTGACCGACCCGAAGTGGAAGGGCAAGCTCGCCGTCGAGGCGAACGACCACATCTGGTGGGGGGCTCTGAGCGCCGAGATGGGTGAGGAGGTGGCGCGCAAGTTGTTCGACACCATCGTCTCCGTCAACGGCATCTCGGTGCGCAAGGGCCACTCGGTACTCGCCGGCATGGTGGCTTCGGGGGAGGTGCCGCTGGCGCTGACGGTCTACAGCTGGAACCCCGAGCAGCTCAAGCGCAAGGGGGCGCCGGTGGAAGGGCTGTATCTGCAGCCGCTGTTCGCCTACCCGGCAGCCGTGGCCGTCATGGCCAAGGCCCGCAACCCCAATGCCGCCACGCTGTTCTACGACTTCGTGCTCGGCGAGGGCCAGAAGATCATGGCCGACGCCGACTACGGTCCGACCAGCCGGAAGGTCGAATCCCATCTGAACAAGCTGCCGACCTTCAAGCTGATCGATGCCGTCCAGGCCCTCGATCGCCAGGACCGGTGGTTGAAGATGTACGACGAAGCCTTCATCAAGAAGGCGCGGTGACCACTTCCGGCACTCTTGCTGCCGGGCGCCTGGGCCGGGTTTTCGAGCCCCGCTGGCTGGCGCTGGGCGCCAGCGTGGCCGTGGTGGCCTTCCTCGCCCTGGTGCCGCTGCTCTACCTCCTGTGGCAGAGCGTGCACACGCCGGGCACCGCCGCGACGGCCGGCGTGCTGACGCTGGACAACCACCGCGAGGCGCTCGGGGCGGCGGACACGGGCCGCCTGCTGGGCCATTCCCTGGTGTTCGCCGGCGGCACGGCGCTGCTGGCCTTCGCTGTCGGCACGCTGCTGGCCTGGATGAACGAGCGCACGAACACGCCCTTCAAGCGGCTGTTCTACGCGCTGAGCGTCGTGCCGCTGATCGTGCCGGGTGTCCTCTTCACGATCGCCTGGATCCTGCTGGCCAGCCCGAAGATCGGCCTGGTGAACCTCGCGCTGCAGACGCTCACCGGCACCAGCCACGTGTTCGTCAACGTGTATTCGATGGGCGGCATGATCTGGGTCGACGGCCTGCACTACTCGCCGGTGGCCTTCCTGATCATGAGCGCCGCCTTCCGCTCCATGGACCCCTCGCTCGAGGAGTCGGCCCTGATGAGCGGCGCCAGCACCTGGCAGGTGGCACGGCGCATCAGCCTGAGGCTGAGCTGGCCCGCGGCGGTGGCCACGCTGCTGATCCTGTTCATCCGCGCCATCGAGTCCTTCGAGGTCCCCGCGCTGATCGGGCTGCCCGTGGGCCTGCAGGTGTACACCTCGGCCATCTACCAGGCGATCCATCAGTATCCCAGCCGCATCGGTCTCGCGTCCGCCTACGCCACCGTGCTGCTGGTGGTGGCCGCGCTCGGCATCTACCTGCAGTCGCGGGTGACGCGCCATTCCCGGCGCTACGTGACGGTCACGGGCAAGGGTTTCCGGCCGCGGGTTCTGGACCTGGGCCGCTGGCGCTACCTGACGGCGGCGGTGTTCGTCGTCTACTTCGCCCTCATCGTGCTGCTGCCCTTCCTGGTGCTGCTTTGGTCGTCGTTCCAGAGCTTCTACGCGGTGCCGTCGCTGGAGGCGCTGCGGAACCTGACGCTGGACCCTTACCGGGCCGTGCTCGGCCATGACAATTTCTGGCCCGCGGTGCGCAACAGCGTCTTGCTCGCGCTGGGCAGCGCCACGCTGGTGATGCTGCTGACCTCGGTGGTCTGCTGGATCGTCGTGCGTACGCGCTGGCCGGGCCGCTGGTTGCTGGACCAACTGGCTTCGCTGCCCATCGCCTTGCCGGGTCTGGTGGTGGGTCTGGCGATGATGGTGTTCTTCCTGAACTTCGACGTCGGCATCTACGGCACGCTGTGGATCCTGCTGCTGGCCTACGTCACCCGCTTCATGCCCTACGGGATGCGCTACAACACCACGGCGCTGCTGCAGATCCACCAGGAGCTCGAGGACTCGGCGCAGATGTCCGGCGCCTCCTGGGGCGCCACCTTCCGGCGCATCGTGCTGCCGCTGCTCAAGCCAGGCCTGCTCGCCGGCTGGATCTTCGTCCTCATCGTCTCGATGCGTGAGCTGTCCTCGTCGATCTTGTTGTACAGCCCGGGGTCCGAGGTGCTGGCCATCGTCGTGTGGGAACTCTGGGAGGCCGGTCAGCTCGTCGAGCTGTCGGCGCTCGGGGTGATGTTCATGGTCGCGCTGCTGTTCCTCGTCATGGTGGCGCAATGGTTGGGCGGGAAGTACGGTGTCAAGCAGCTCTGAGCCGGGGTCTGGCGCGCTTCTGCAGGTCGAGGGCCTGCAGGCCAACTATGTCGATGCGCAGGGTAGGGTGGTGCGCGCCGTCCAGGGTGTGGACTTCGCGGTGCGCGAGGGCAGCCTGTTCACGCTGCTCGGCCCCAGCGGCTGCGGCAAAACCACGACGATGCGCTGCATCGCCGGCCTGGAGCGCCCGGTGGCGGGGCGGGTCAGCATCGCCGGCGAGCTCGTGTCGTGCAGCCAGCGCGGTGTCTTCGTCGCGGCCAACCGCCGCAACATCGGGATGGTGTTCCAGTCCTACGCAATCTGGCCGCACCTGAGCGTCTTCGAGAACGCCGCCTTCCCGCTGCGCGTGAGCCGGGCACGGCACGCAGCCCGCCAGATCCACGACAAGGTGATGCATGTGCTCGCGGTGGTGGGCCTGGAGGCGTACGCGCAGCGCGACGCCACGGCCTTGTCCGGCGGACAACAGCAGCGCCTGGCGCTGGCCCGGGCCTTGGCGATGGAGCCGCGGCTGCTGCTGCTGGACGAGCCCCTGTCCAACCTCGACGCCAAGCTGCGCGAACGCATGCGCTTCGAGTTGCAGCGCCTGCAGCGCGAACTCGGGTTGACGACGGTCTACGTCACCCACGACCAGAGCGAGGCGCTGGCGCTTTCGCACGAGATCGCCGTGATGCGCGAAGGTCGCATCGAGCAGGTCGCGTCCCCGCGCGAGATCTATGAGCGCCCCTGCAACCGTTTCGTGGCCGACTTCGTCGGTTCGACCAACTTCATCGACGCGCAGGTGCTCGGGCCGGCGGCCGGTCCGCATCGCTACCGCCTGGGCACGCCCGTCGGCGAGCTGGAGGTGCAGGCTCCGAGGGTGCTGCGCGCCGGCGAGGCGATGCTGCTGTCGATCCGCCCGGAGGACATCGAGCCCGCGACCGGCGTCGACGACGGCTTCACGACCCTGAGCGGGGTGGTCGTGCAGAAGGTCTTCCTCGGCGAGCGCCTGGACCTTCAGCTGCGCATCGGTGAGCGTCAGTTGCTCATGCGCGCCCATCCGTCCTTCGCGGTCGAGGTGGGGCAAGCCTTGCGTGTGCGCATCCGGGCGCCACAGTGCATCGCCTAGCCGGCCGAGGCTTGAGCAGGCCGGCCCGGCGATAACCACACCAACCGCATCAAGGACAGGCGCATGCAAGAGCACGACGGGTCGATCGGTATGGGCATCGTGGGTTTCGGCACGGCCGGACGGTCGTTCCTGCCAGCGATCCGGCGCCATCCGGGTTTCGAACTCGTCGCGGTGGCCGACTGCGTGGAGGCCGTGCGCGACGAGATTGCGCGCGACAACGGCGTGGCCGCCTATGCCGACTTGACCAGCCTGCTCGCGCACCCCGGTCTGCAGGCGGTCTACATCGCCACGCCGACCTGCCTCCACGTGGACCAGGTGCTGCAGTGCCTGGCCGCCGGCAAGCACGTGCTGGTCGAAAAGCCGATGGCTGAAGACGTGGCGCGCGCCTTGCCTCTGGTCGATGCCGCCCGGCGCTCGGACCGCACCGTGCTGGTCGGGCACTCGCACGGCTACGACCTGCCGGTGCAGCGCATGCGCGAACTCGTCGCCAGTGGCGAACTCGGCCGCGTGCGCATGGTCCATACCTGGTGCTACACGGACTGGATGCACCGCCCGCGGCGGCCTGACGAGCTCGACGCCGGCCAGGGCGGGGGCGTCACCTACCGCCAGGGCGCGCACCAGTTCGACATGCTGCGTCTGCTGTGCGGCGGGCGGGTGCGCAGCGTGAGGGCGCGCACCTTCGACTGGAACCCGCAGCGCCCGGGCACGGGCGCGCATGTCGCCTACCTCGATTTCGAGGACGAGTCCGTCGCCACGGCCGTCTACAACGGCTACGGCGGCTTCTCCAGTGTAGACCTGTGCTTCGGCATCACCGAGTCGGGCTTCCACCAGCCGGCGCGCTACGACCCGCGCACCCCGGCGCCGGGCCCCCAGACGGCAGAGGAGGTGTTGCGCGCCAAGCAGGCGCGCGCGCGTCGTGCCGACTGGTCGCCGTCGCCCCACCAGCCTTTCTTCGGCATCACGCTCGTGAGTTGCGAGCGCGGCGACATCCGGCAGTCTGCAGACGGGCTCCTGATCTACGACGCGTCCGGGTGCAGGGAGATCGCGCTGCCCACAGGCCGTGGGCCGCGGGACCTGGTCCTCGATGAACTCCACGACGCCGTCACAGGCCGCCGGCCCGCCCTGCACGATGCGCGCTGGGGCCTGGCGAACCTCGAGGTTTGCGACGCCGCGCTCGCCTCCTCGGCCAGCGGCCGGGACGTGCTGCTGAAGCACCAGGTCGGCATCGACGAGGTCCGAGGGGGGAGTCGGGCATGAGCGGCGCCGAAGAACCCGGCGCGATGATGACGCTGCGTGTGGCCAGCCGGCGCCAGATCGCGCACGACATCGTGTTGTTCGACCTGGTTCCGTCAGCGGGCGCGGACCTGCTGCCGGCCTTCGAGGCCGGCGCCCACGTCGTGGTGATGACTCCCGTGGGCCTGACGCGCCGCTACTCCCTGTGCAATGCGCCGGGTGAGCGCCACCGCTACCAGGTCGCCGTCAAGCGCGAGGCCCAGGGTCTCGGTGGTTCGCGCAGCCTGGTCGATCGGGTGCAGGTGGGCGACCTGCTGCCGGTGGGCGCGCCGGAGAACTTCTTCCCGCTGGACGCGCATGCGCAGCGCTTCCTGTTCATCGCCGGGGGCATCGGCATCACGCCGATCGTCGCGATGGTGCACGCCCTGAAGGGCGGGCCGCGGCCTTTTGAGCTTGTCTACTGTGCCCGCTCGCCCGAGACGACGGCGTTTGCCGATGAGCTGCGTGCGCCCGCTGTGGCGCCGCACTGCCGCCTTCACCACGACTTGGGCGATCCCGCACGGGCCTTCGACTTTGCCTCCCTGCTGGCGGAGCCAGCGCCGGGCACCCACCTCTACTGCTGCGGGCCCGTGCCGCTCATGCAGTCCGTGCGGGCCCTCAGCCGTCACTGGCCTGCGGGTAGTGTGCACTTCGAGGACTTCGGCGCCGGACCCGTGGCGGCGCCGCAGGCACCATCGCCGGTGCAGGGGTTCACCGTGCGCCTGGCCCGCAGCGGCCTCGAGGTTCCGGTCGCGGCCGGCACCAGCATCCTGCAGGCGCTGCGCGACCGGGGCCTTCCCGCGCCGAGCTCGTGCGAAAGCGGCACCTGCGGCGCGTGCCGCACCACCGTGCTCGACGGTATCCCCGAACATCGGGATTACGTGCTCGACGAGGATGCCACGGACGAGATCATGATCTGCGTCTCGCGCGCCCGCAGTCCGCGACTGGTGCTGGACTTGTGAGTGCCCCTCTGGAGCTTGGCACAGCCCGAGCCTGGAGACGCTCTCGAGTGCCGGGTGGGCGCTGTTGAGAAGCTTCGTTCCGGATCCGGAATTTCACATCGGCCATCTGTACACTAAGTAAAGTCCAGAAAATCTGCAGGCCGCCGCCGCCCGGCGGCGCAGTCTTCGAACCGATGCCCACATGACACTCTCCACCCGTCGCTCCAAGCGCAGTTCCGAAGTCAGCCGGCAAGGGGGTCCCGAAGCGCCGTTGGCGAGCGGCCGCAGGGGGGCAGGCAAGGGCAAGAAATCCATGACGGCGCCGGTTGCGGACCCTGACGCCCTGGCGTTGCTGGCCCCTCTGTCTTCCCGCCGGAACTGGCGCGACGCGATTCCCAACGACAGGCTGGGCCACGTCGTCAAGGAACTGCTGCGCTCTTTGACGCGCGGCCTGCAGATCCGGCTCATGGACCATTCGGTCTCCCACGGGTACTGGGCCTTCCTGCGCGTCCTTTGGGAGCACGATGGGATCACTCAGCGTGAACTGGCAGAGATGGCGGGCGTCACCGAGCCCACGACCTACAGCGCCTTGCGCGCCATGGAGAGACTGGGTTATGTGACCCGCAAGAAGCTGCCCAGCAACCTGCGCAACGTGTGCGTCGAGCTCACGCCTCAGGGGCGGGCGCTGAAGCCCACGTTGATCCCGTTGGCAGAGGACCTGAACGCCGTAGCCGTGAGCGGGATACCCGCCGAGGACCTTGTGGTCTTCCGGCGCACGGCGCTCGCGATGATGAAGAACCTCGAGCAGGACGAGATCACCAGGAACCGGACCCTGCCGCCGCTGCGTCGGCCGCGTTGAACGCGCGGCGCGGACCGGCTGACGCGGGCCGCCTGGAGCGGCTGTGAGCTGCGGGTTATTCCTGATCCGGGGCCTTTCACCGGGACTTGATCGCTATCGGCCGTTTGCTAGACTTAGGTGACTAAGAAGCCCATGGCGACCGCGTTGCACCAGCACGCAGGACGCCCGTGACGGAGGAGCAAGCATGAGCGATCGCAGCGGCCGCAGCCTGGAAGTCCCTGGCGTCTCCCACGGCACCGCGCCCATCCCGATGGGGGCCCGGGTGGGCAACGTCATCTACTCGTCCGGGATCATGGGCAAGGATCCCGCCACCGACGCCCTGCCGCCCGATGTGGCGGCGCAGGCCCGCTTTGCCTTCCAGCACATGCGCGCGCTGCTGGCGGCCGGTGGCGCCACCTTGGCGAACGTGGTCCGGATGACCGTCTACATCAAGGACGACTCCGCGCGCGCGGCGGTCAACGAGCAGTGGCTGCAATGCTTCCCCGACCCGCACGACAGGCCAGCGCGCCACACCCTGGTCTACAACCTGCCCGCGGGCATGCTGGTGCAGTTGGAGATCGTCGCCGTCATCGCCTGAACACGCCCTTGGCCCTCCACATCCACTGAAGAGGTTTCCCGATGCCCTTGATCATCGACTCCCACGCCCACGTCGTCGTTCCCCCGGAGAGCTACAAGTTCATGGCCGAGCTCGTGGCCAGCCGCGCCAACCCGAACGTCATCCCGACCCTGTCGGACGAGGCCGTGCGCAAGGCGGGCCAGACGATCATCGACATCATGGACCGGGTCGGTACCGACATCCAGTTCCTGTCGCCGCGGCCCTACATGCAGATGCATTCGGTCAAGCCGGCCAAGGTGACGGCTTTGTGGACCAAGCACATCAATGACCTGGTCCACCGCACGGTGCAGATGTTCCCCACGCGCTTTCGCGGCGTGGCCGGCTTGCCGCAGTACCGCGACACCTCGCCGGTGAACTGCTTCGAGGAGCTGGAGTTCCGCGTCAAGGAGCAGGGCTTCATCGGCTGCCTGCTCAATCCGGACCCGACCGAGGGCGACTGCGCGCCGCCGCCCGGGCTCGGTGACCCGTTCTGGTTCCCGCTGTACGAGAAACTGTGCGAGCTCGACATCCCGGCGCTGGTGCACTCGGCCGGCAGCTGCGAGCCGCGTCTGTCCTACACGCTGAAGTTCATCACCGAGGAGAGCATCGCGATCACGTCCCTGCTGTCCTCGGACGTCTTCACCCGCTTCCCCAACCTCAAGCTCGTGATCCCGCACGGCGGCGGGGCCATCCCGTACCACATGGGGCGGTTCCGGGCCTGGTCGGTGCACAAGAAGGAGACCTTCTTCGACGAGCAGCTG
>CAIRBF010000164.1 GCA_903876715.1 uncultured beta proteobacterium | reverse complement strand
CGGCCCTTACTTCTTCGCCGGGGCGGCCTTCGCGTCCTCGGTGCACGTCTTGACGAAGCTGTTCTTGGCCGCGCCGGCCAGCTTCTTCTCGGCGGCAGCCTTCTCGCAGGCCTCGCCGGCCGCGGGCGCCGCCGGTGCGGCAGCCTTGGCGTCCTCGGTGCACTTCTTCACGAAGCTGTTCTTGGCCGCGCCGGCCAGCTTCTTCTCGGCGGCCTTGGCCTCGCAGGCGGCGGCAGCGTCGGCGGCGTAGGCGGGAGCGGCCATCAGGCCGAGTGACAACAGGGACAGGGCAAGGAGCTTCTTCATGGTGATGCACCTCTACAGCAGGGCGGAACCGATGGGGTGCGCGCCCGACCCGAAGTCTGGCGCGCAACGCGATTCTGTCTTCAAGCAGCCGCCAGGCGGCACCAAATGCCGGGGGCGGACGTTCACATTTCAGCCCGATGACGCGGGCTGAGACCACTGCGGCGCGCTCCAGGCGGCGTGCAGGCGGCGCACCAGGACACGGATGAAGGCCCTGTCGAACAGGGCCCGGGTCGCCAGGCTCAGCTGACGCAGGCTGTCGGGGGTGAAGGAGATCATCGTCGCGGCTGAGGTCACGGTCACATCGGCGCTGTTGACGGTCAGTTCCGGGTCGGGCGCCAGGTAGGCCATCTCGCCCACCGAGGTACCGGCAAACAGGTTGGCCATCTTGCGGCCGTCGCGCCACACCTCGACCGCGCCCTCGGCGAGGATGTGGAAGGTGTTGCTCGTGCCGCCCTTGCGGTAGAGCGCGTGACCGGGCGGGTGGCGCTCCCAGCGCGCGCGGCGCACCACCTCCCACAGCGCAACGTCGCCGAAGCCGCTGAAGAACTCGAGCGAGCGCAGCAGCGTGAAGCGCTCGGAGTCCAGCACCTCGGCTGCGGCGGCGCGCGGGACCTCACCGCGGGAGACCAGCGCCGACAACTGGCTGGCGTACTCGTCCCAGTCCTTGAAGCGATGCTCGCGCTGGCGCGCCATGCCCTTGCGCACCAGCGCGTCCAGCGCAGGGCTGACCCCCTCCCGCAGGCTGGTCAGGGCCGGCGGTCGGCCCTGCTGGATCTGGCGCATCAGAACGGTGTGCTGCTGCGCGTCGAAGGGCGGGCGGCCGGCGATCAGGTGGTACAGCAGGACCGACAGCGAGTACATGTCGGTGCGTGCGTCGAGGTCGGCGCCGTCGATCTGCTCGGGCGCCATGTAGGCCAGCGAGCCCACGCCCAGCACCTGCGTGCGCTCCGCGCCGACGTCGAGCACGCTGCCGAAATCGGTGATCTTGACGTCAGCCACGCGTTCGCCTTCCATCAGCGCCAGCACGTTGGCTGGCTTGATGTCACGGTGGATCAGCCCCTGACGCCAGCAATAGCCCAGCGCCATCGCGCACTTGAACGCGATCTCGGTCACCTGCTCCAGCGGCAGCAGCGCATCGGGCCGGCAGAAGCGACGCAGCGTCACGCCGGGCACGTACTCCATCACCAGGTAGGGCATCGGGCCGTCGGCCACCGCGTCCAGGATCTCGACCACGTTGGGGTGGTGCAGCCGCCCGACCAGCGCGGCCTCGGCGGCGAAGAACAGCCCGGCGTGGCGCGAAGCGTCGGCGCTCTCGCTGGCGGGCGTCTCGCCCGTGGCGCGCAGGCGCTTGATGGCGACATCGCGGTCGGCGAAGTCGTCACGAGCGAGGAAGACCTCGCTCGTCGCGCCTTCGCCGAGCTTGGACAGCACGCGGTACTTGCCGATGCCCGCCTGGAGCTGGTACCCGCGGCGCGGCAACGTACGCAGCATGCCAGCGTCGGCCGGGCCGAGCGCCTTGCGCAGCTCGACCACGCATTGCGTGATGTTGTCGTCGGTCACGACCAGGCCGGGCCAGACCAAGTCGAGGATCAGGTCGCGCGTGACCACGTCGCCCGAGCGCTCCAGCAGCAGTTGGAACAGCGACAGCGTCTTCGGGCGCAGCGCAGTGCGGGTGCCGTCGGCGGCAATCAGCACGCCGCGAGCCTCGTCCAGCAGACAGGAGCCGATTCGTCGCAGGCCGCGTGCGGGCGGCTCGGTGTTCCCGGCGGCTGTGTTGCGGGTCATGGCCGGCGCGTGGTGAAGGAGCCCCGGGCCGGATGATCAGGTCGCCAGCAGCGCCCCGAACAGCGGATCTTGCCGACTGCGCGGCCGGTAGAGACTGACGCGCCGGGCGATCTCGGCGATGTGCTCGGGCGTGGTGCCGCAGCAGCCCCCGGCGATGTTGAGGAAGCCGTTGCGGGCAAACCCCTCCATCAGGCCGGCGGTGACCTCGGGGGTCTCGTCGAAGCCGGTCTCGCTCATCGGGTTGGGCAGGCCGGCGTTGGGATAGCAGCTGATCCAGGTGTCGGCTGCGACCTTGGCCAGTTCCTCGATGTAGGGGCGCATCAACGCCGCGCCGAGCGCACAGTTCAGGCCCACAGCCAGCGGCCGCGCGTGGCGCACCGAGTGCCAGAAGGCGCCCACCGTCTGGCCCGACAGGATGCGCCCCGAAGCGTCGGTGACGGTGCCGCTGACGATGAGCGGCAGGCGCTCGCCGCGCTCCTCCATCAGTTCGTCCAGCGCGAACAGCGCGGCCTTGGCATTGAGCGTGTCGAAGATGGTCTCGACGAGGAACACGTCCACGCCGCCGTCCAGCAGGGCCTGCGCCTGCTCACGGTAGGCGGCGCGCAACTCGTCGAAGGTGACGTTGCGCGCGCCAGGGTCGTTGACATCGGGACTGATGCTCGCGGTGCGCGGCGTCGGCCCGAGCGCGCCGGCCACGAAGCGCGGGTGCTGTGGGGTGCTGTGGCGATCGGCGGCCTCGCGCGCCAGGCGAGCGGCAGCCAGGTTCATGTCGCGCGCGTGCGCGCCCAGGCCGTAGTCCTCCTGCGCGATCGAGGTCGCGCCGAAGGTGTTGGTCTCGATGATGTCGGCGCCGGCCTCGAGGTACTGCTCGTGGATGCGCAGCACCACGTCGGGACAGGTCAGCACCAACAGGTCGTTGTTGCCACGCAGGTCCTTCGGGTGGTCGGCAAAGCGCGCGCCGCGGAAGTCCGCCTCACCCAGCTTCTCGCGCTGGATCATCGTGCCCATCGCACCGTCGATGATGACGATGCGCTGCTGCAGCAAGGCGGGCAGGGCGGCGCCGCGCGTGTAGGCAGGCGGGCGCGCCGCCGGGGTGGTGGGGGTCGACATCGGCCCGATTCTAGAAAGCACACCTTTCAGGCGCCAGTGTCGGGTCTGGGCACGGCCGCGAACGCTGCGCTGCCGCCACGGCGAGGCCTGCCGAACGGCGCGCGCGTGCGTACGACAGTCAGTCCATCGCCAGTGGGTGCCGGGCCAGACCGCTGAACCCGGCGATGTCGTCGTCGAAGGCCTCGGACGTGCGCTCACCCTCGCGCACCAGCGCTTAGACGCCCGCGCGGAGCCGTTCGGCCAGCGCGCCCTCGAGGAAGACCTCGCGCCGGGTGGCCTTGTCGACGATCTCGTAGCCGCTCCGCGAAGCGAGCGGCGCGCGGTCGTCGGTGACGGGCGCGAGGAACTGCATCACCACGTAGCGGTCGGAGTTGTAGATCGTCTGCATGGTCGCGCCTCCACGGTGTCGAAGCTGCGATCTGCCAGGCAGATTTCTAGCCCGGGCCGCCAGGGCCTCAGCGGCCTGCCGCCGACGCCGCTGCGGGCGCAGGACCTGGCTCGGCCAGCAGTTCCAGCGCCGCGCCGCCCGGCACCACGCTCAGCCGCACCATCGCCGGCAGGTGGTGGCGCGCCGGATCGAGCCAGACCTGCACGCGCAGGTCGTAGGGGCGCGTCGGTTCGCGCTTCAGGGGCACAGCCGACACCAGGCGCCCATCGGCCAGCGCCAGGGGCTCGGGCGCGCCGGCGGCGAAGCGCCAGCGGTCCAGGTCGGCGCGCGCGCCCGAGACCGCGAGCACGACCTCCGCACCCGCCACGAAGCGCGCGGGATCGGCGCCGACGATGGACGCAAGCTGGGCCAGCCAGCTCAGCCTGTCCTGCGTGCCCGGCGCGAAGGCATGGGTCTGCGCCGGCCCCGAATAGGTGATGCGGCGGCGCACAGAGTCGAAGTTGGCCGCGACGCGATCGCGCCCGCGCTGGCGCTCGACAAAGCGCTCCGGCGCGAGACCGGCCGCGTCGAAGCCACCCGAGCTGTCGTGGCCCAGCACCTCGGCACCGTCGACCCAGCCGCGCAAGCTCATCGTGTATCGCGCGCCCTCACGCTCCAGCACGAGTTCGGCCTGGCCCTCCCGCCCGCCGCGGCGCAGCACGTAGCGCTGCGTGAAAGCCGGTGGCACGCGCACCGCGTAGGTCGGCAGCGGCTCGTCAGCCCCGGCCGCAGCGCTGGGATCAGGCGCTGCCGCAGCCGCACCGCCTGGGGGGACCCCAGGGCCCGGCCCGGGGCTGGCGGTCACGCGGGCGGAGGAGGCCGGCGCAGCAGACGGGGCCGCGGCACCGTCCCGCGACGGCGGCAAGGCGG
>CAIRBF010000163.1 GCA_903876715.1 uncultured beta proteobacterium | reverse complement strand
GCAGGCCAGGCGGTGAGCGCCCACGGCACGGGCTCGGTGCGCATCGAGGCGCTGGCGGGCAGCGTGACGGCGGGCACGGCGGCGGACATCCGCAGCAGCGCGGGTGACATCACGCTGCGCGCGGGTCAGAACCTGGCCCTGGGCGCGAACGTGGACGTGGCCACGGCGGGCACCGGCACGGTGAGCCTGAACGCGGTGGCGGGCACGCTGACGATGGCCGGTACGGGCAACGTGACGGCCACCGGCAGCAGCGCCAGGTTGCGGGCGCAAGGCGACATCGCGCTGGGCAACGTGACGGCGACCGATGTCAGCATCGACAGCGACACGGGTGCGATCGTCAACGCGGCGGGCAGCAGCAAGAACGTCACGGCGACGAACCTGAGGCTGCAGGCCGACGATGCTATCGGCGCGGCCGGCCGGCACATCACGACGAACGTCGAGACGCTGACGGCGCTCAGCACGGGCACGACGACGGCGGGCATCTTCGTCACCGAGGACGACGCGCTGACGGTGGATGCGGTGTCGGTGAGCGTGAAGGAGTTCACGCGCACCGCGGGTCAGGACGAGATCACGGACGCTGCCCAGTCGGACCTGGTGGCCGGCGGCGATGGCGACATCGTGCTGGTCGCCGGTGCGCGGGCCGGCTCCACCGGCACCATCACGCTCAATGGCGGGCTGGTGGTGCCGAACGCCGAGCCGACCGCTGTCAGCACGACCGGCGCGGGCAGGATCAGCATCGTCAGCCAGACGGGCGCGGTCGTGGTGAACAGCCAGATCCTGACCGAGCAGGGCGACGTCGAGCTGCGCAGCGCGCAGAGCCTGCAGTGGGGGCCGCAGGGCAGGGCGGTGACCACCGATCCGGCGCCCCAGGCGGCGCTGCAGATCCTGCCCTTCGACCCGGCCCAGGACATGGTGATCGGGGGCCAGGGCGCGGCGGCAGCCGGGCAATGGCGCTTCTCCGCAGAGGACCTGGACCGCCTGCTGCCGGGCTACTCGAAGGTCGTCATCGGCGGCGATGCCTACACGGGCACGATCACGATCGACGGCACGGTCTCGGGTGGTGTGGCGTTCGCCAACCCGGTGGAGATACGCACGGCAGCCGGTGCCGACGTCGAGATCAAGGGCGAGTTCCGGGCCGAGTCGCTGCGCGTCGATGGCGACGCGCCGCTGAGGTTGACGGACGCGCGGGTCATCCTGTCCGAGACCGCCGGTCTGGTCCTGCAAGGCTCGGCGAGCTTCGCGGGTGATGTGACGATCACCGCGCCCACGCTGGCGTTCGAGGGCGGGGCGGGCTCGCTCACGGCCGCCCAGGCCAGTGCGAGGCTGACCCTGCTGCCCCAGGACGCGTCACAGACGGTCGTCATCGGCAGCGGCGCCGTGGCGGGCGCTGCAGACTTTGCCGTCGGCACGCGCGAACTGGCGGCACTGGGCGACGGCTTCGCGCGCATCGAGATCGGGCACAGCAGCCGGGCGGCCGATCTGCGCGTCGAGGGCCGGGCCGAGTTCTCCGATGGCGTCGAGTTGTGGGGGCGCGCCGTGACGATGGCGCCCGGCAGCTCGATCGTCAGCAGCGCGGACGTCACGATCCGCGCCGCGGGCGACGTCGTCGTCGGGAGCATCCAGGCGGCCGGGCAGACCGTGACGGTGCGTGCCGAGGGCGCAGACTCGACCGTGGAGGCCCGGCCTGTTGCGGGGACCGGCGTCAACGTCGTGGCCACCAACGTGGTGCTCGAGGGTCGCGGCCCGGTGGACGGCACCGGGCGCGCCCTGCGCGTTGCGAGCGACCGGGTCGACGTTCACACGCCCACGGGCATGGTGCTGCGCCAGACGCAGACCAATGGCGACGTCCACTTCCTCGTCATGGTCGACGGGGTCAACTCCCTGCAACTCGTCAACACGCAGCGCGGCACGGTGGCCACTGGCAACACGACCTTGCCGAGCGTGCAGAGCACGCAAGGGATCGTGGCCCCGATCGTTGACGCCGCCGGCAACAACCCGGTCTGGGCACTGAGCACCGGCCGCACGCAACAGGCGGCCTTCGCCTCGCTGTGGGACGGCGAGTGGTCCTCGGCAGCGTCCGTGCGGGCCCTGTCGGTGGGTCAACGACCGCTGGCTGCCGCCCCTCGGCTCGCCACGGCCGACGTCACCTGGACGGCGGCCGGCTGGACTGAGGACGACCTGCAAGGCGATGGCCTGCGCAGCGCCTTCCTGCTCGGGCAGCCCGCCCGGCAGCCGGCCGCCGCCGGGCTGCTGGCCGCCGGCAGTCCAGCGTTCGATTACTGGGTCGAGAACCTCACCCTGTGAGCATCCAACCGAAGACACAGACGACCATGAAGACCATGCAGCGATCCCAGGCTTTTCGGCGCGCGATCTGGGCCGTGCCCTTACTGGCGGGGCTGCTCGCGAGCTGCGGCGGCGGCGGAGGGGCGCCCCCGCCGACGCTCAGCGGCGAGGTGCATGGGCTCGCGCCTGCGCTGGCACCGAACACCGGCGTGCTGGTGCTCAGCGTCAACGGCACGCGCCAGACCGTCTCGACCCCAGGGTACGTGCCTGCGGTCCTCCCCATCACCTTCGCCGGCCCGTTCTCCGTGGGCCAGAC
Organism: uncultured beta proteobacterium; assembly: GCA_903876715.1. Classification (GTDB taxonomy): domain Bacteria; phylum Pseudomonadota; class Gammaproteobacteria; order Burkholderiales; family Burkholderiaceae_C; genus Rubrivivax. Next base: position 16,254 of record CAIRBF010000163.1, on the reverse strand, counting down.
GTATTCCGTAGCCGTTCAGACCCATCCAGCGGGCCAGATCTGCGCGGTGACGCAGGCGGGGTCGGGGCTGCTCAACGCCTCGGTGTCGAACCTGCGGGTGGAGTGCCACACCACGCGCTTGAACGACACCGGCATCGCCGGCACCACGCCGGCCGAGGTGTCCGCCAGGGCCCCGGACAGCCAGAGCGGCCGTGATGCCGAGCAGACCCGTCTGACGAAGGTCGGGACCGGGGCCTTCGGCTTCGATTTCAGCAAGATCTGCAGCTCCGGCGATCTGGTGGACGCGGCAGGCGGCTGCCCCTCGGGCGCCACCTGGGACTGCGTTCGGGACAACGTCACCGGCCTGATGTGGCGACGCGCCGACCAGGCCTACGCCGGGTCCACGCCCGCGGCGACCGAACGCGTGTGCGAGCGCGTCAACTGGCGCGCGCCCACCGTGCACGAGTTGCTGTCCATCGTCCATGCCGGACGCGCCGCGGCGCCGTACATCGACACCGATTTCTTCGACGTGGCGTCGGCGCGCCTGTACTCTGAAGAGATGTACCGCGATGCCTCGGCGAACGAGCGCTGGACCGTTGACTTCTCCAACGCCGGCATTGCGGGCAAGTACTCCATCGGCGGGGTCGAGCAGCGCCGCGCCCTGTGGGTCGCGGGCACCTCGGCGCTCGACGACCCGGATTCGGCGGCCTATGGGCGTCAGGATGTCGGCACCAGCTACACCCTCATCGACACCCGGCGCGAGCTGATGTGGCTGGTCCCCAAGGTGGTCGCCCCCGCCGACTGGACTGCAGCCGTCGACAGCGTGGCGTCCGTCAACGCGACCGCGCCCGGCAGCTTCAGCGACTGGCGCCTGCCCAACCGCAGCGAGCTCGACACCTTGGTCAACCGCGCCTACGCCAACCCGGCCATGGACCCGGCAGTCCAGCCGGCGATCCCTGGTCCCGGACTGGCATCCGTGGTCTACTGGAGCTCGTCGATTTTCATCGGCGACACCGCCCGGTCCTGGGTCATCGACTTCACCTACGGCGATGTCTCGACGATGTTGAAGAGTTCGCAGGCCCGCCTGATCTACGTCCGCAACCGGGTTTTCAATCCCACCCCGCTGCCGCCGACATGAGCACAGTCTCCCCTCAGCGTGAGTGTTTACGCGGCTGGCAGTCGCCTCCATCGAGCTGGCGGCTTCCTGCGCTGGCCGCCGCGCTCGCCATCCAGTGCGCGTACGGCCCCACGCTGGCCCAGCCGGTTCCGGTGGCACCAGCCCCGGTGGCACCAGCCGACGGCGGGCCGGCAGAGGCCGCGGCGCGGCCGCTCGGCGCTGCCGAGTTCGTGCACCGGACGGTGATCAGCAACGCCAGCGCCCAGGCCGCGCGGCTGCAGGCGCTAGCCGCCGCCAAGCTGGTGGATGCCGAGCGGGCCCTGTACGACCCGACCCTCGTCGGGCGGGTCCGGCGCCAGGGCACGGACCGGCCGCGCACCTATGACGAGCAGGTCGCCAGCCTCAACCCTCTCGACCCCAACACGCGCAAGAGCGTCGTGCTCGAGAGCAATGACACCCTGCAGGCCGGCCTGCGCGGCAAGCTGCCCACCGGGGCCACCTTCGAAGTCACGCACGATTCCAGCCGCCGCGCGAGCAACCTGCTGCAGAGCGCGGACGAGCGGGAGTACCGTGGCACCCTGGCCCTCACACTGAAGCAGCCGCTGCTGCGCGGCTACGGGCGCGACTCCACCGAGGCCGACCTGCGCGTGGCCGAGAAGGAGCAGTTCGCCGAGCAGCAACGACTGGTCAAGCAGGTGCTCGAGCTGGTCGGCGATGCCGCGGGCACCTGGTGGCGCCTGCACCATGCGCAGCAGATGGTGGCCATACGGCGCGCCGGCGTGCAGTCGGCGCTGGAGTTGCAGCAAGAGGCGCGGCGTCGCGTCGAGGGCGGCTTTGCGCCCCGCATCGACTTGCTGGAGGCCGAGTTCGCCATCGCTTCGCGTCAGACCGAGCTCGCGCGGGCGCAGCAGCTCGTGCTGGAAGTCCAGGCGCGCGCGCGCAGCCTGCTGGGCGCCGACGGCGAAGGGCCGTTGGATGTGGCCCTCGCCGCGCTGGGGGCGCCGCTCCCGTGGCTGACCTTGGACGCCACCCAGCCCAGCGTGATGACGGCGCCATCGCTGGAGCGCTGGCCGGCGTGGCAGATCGCGCGCCTGCGGCTGGAGCAGGAACAACTGCGGCTGGACTTCGCGCGTCGCCAGGAGCAGCCCGACGTCAGCGTGGAGCTGGCCTTGAACCGCAACAGCCTGTCCGAGCGCTTCGGCTCGGCGCTGCAGCGTTCGCTCGGCGCAGCCCACCAGGGGTGGCAGGCGGGCGTGGCGCTGGAGATGCCGCTGGACAACGGTGCCGCCCGCTCGCGGCGCGAAGCGCAGCGCCTGCGGCGCGATGCCGCCCGCGCCTTGCTCGACGCCGAGGCGCGGCTGGCCTCCAGCGAATGGGCCTCCCGGCGGGGCCAGGTGCAGGCCAGCCGGGTGGAGCTTGAGCAGTTGCAGCGCGAGTTCGTTGCCCGCGAAGCGCTGCTCGCGGCCGAGCGCGAGAACCACGCGCTCGGGCGCAGCCACCTGCGCCAGCTCATGGAAGCCCAGGACCGACTCGACGAGGGTCGCCTGCGCCTGGCGGAGGCGCAGCTGCGGGCGCGGCTGGCCGACATCGCCTACCTGACCATCGACGGCGCTCTCTTCGAGGCCTTTGACGTGCAGGTGACCCCCCGATAGCGTGGCGCACCGGCACGCGGCTCCGGCTGCGCAGGTCACGGCACATTCCTGGTCATGAGCGGCACCTTCAGCGAATCCTGGCACCGCGTCGCCAACGCGCGGCTGGCCCTCCTGCCCACGGTGGCGGTGCACAAGCAGCGCTTTCGCGGGCAGGACTGGTATGTGCTGCGCGACACCTACACGCAGCGCTTCTTCCGCGTCACGCCGCAGGCCTATGCCTTCCTCGCCCGCCTGGCGCCGCAGCGCACGGTCGAGGAGGTCTGGCAGGCCTGCCTGCGCGACATGCCTGCGCAGGCCCCGGGGCAGGAGGAGGTGATGCAGCTGCTGTCGCAGATGCACCAGTCCAATCTGCTGTACCACGACACGCCCTCGGACAGCCTGACCATCTTCACCCGCTACCGCGAACAGCGGCAGCGCGAGTTCCAGGGCAAGGTGTTGGGCTTCCTGTCCATCCGCATCCCGCTGTGGGACCCGAACCGCTGGCTCGACGGCCAGCGCGGACTGTCGCACGCGCTCGTGAGCTGGCCGATGGCGCTCGCGCTCGTGGCATTGATGCTGTGGGGTGGGGCGGCTGCGCTCGCCCAGGTCGACCGGCTGTGGAGCCAGACCGAGGGGCTGTTCGTCTTCGGCAACCTGGTGCTGCTGTACGCCTGCATGGCGGTGATGAAGGCGCTGCACGAGCTGGCGCACGCGCACGTGGTCAAGCGCTTCGGCGGCGAGGTGCACTGCTTCGGCGTCATGCTGCTCATGCTGCTGCCGTTGCCCTATGTGGACGCCACCGGCAGCTGGTCCTTCCGCGACCGGCGCGCGCGCGCGCTCGTCGGGGCAGCCGGCATCATCGCCGAGCTCGTCCTGGCCGCCATCGGCGCCTTGGTCTGGGCCCACACCGGGCCGGGGCTCGTCAACAGCCTGGCCTTCAACGTGATGGTGATCGGCTCCGTCTCGAGCCTGCTGTTCAACGGCAACCCCTTGCTGCGCTTCGATGCCTACTACGTGCTGTCGGACCTGCTCGACATCCCCAATCTGTACCAGCGCGCCGGGCAGCAGTGGAAGTACCTGGCCGACCGCTACCTGCTCGGCACGCCGCGCACCGAATCGCCGGCGCGCGACTCGCGCGAGCGCTTCTGGCTCACCAGCTACGGCGCCCTCAGCTTTGCCTACCGCATCGTGGTCTTCACCACCATCGTCGTCGTGCTCGCCGATACGTGGTTGCCGCTGGCGGTGGTGTTCCTTGCGACCCTGGCCGTGATCGCGGTGGCGATGCCGGCCACCAAGCTGTGGCGCCACCTGCGCGGACCGGCGACGCTGCGCAACCGGCGCCGCGCGGTCGGGGTTGTGGCGGTGCTGTTCCTGGCGCCGGTGGGTTTCCTGGCCGCCTGGCCCTGGCCGGACTCGATCCGCGCGCCCGGCGTGGTCGAGGCGCAGGAGTTCACGCTCATCAACGCCGGGGTGGCCGGCCGGCTCGAGCGCATCGAGGCGCCGCACGGCAGCCGCGTCGTGCCAGGGCAGGTGCTGCTGCGCCTGTCCAACCCCGAGCTCGGCTGGGAAATCGCTGCCGCGCGCGCGGCGCTGGCCGAGGCCGAGGTGATGCGCGACCAGGCACTGCAGAAGACCCCCGCGGATGTCGCGTCTATGGAACAGCGCATCGTCGCCGCGCGCGACCGGCTGGCTGACCTGCAGGCGCGCCAGGCCGAATTGACGGTGCGCGCGCGCCACGCCGGGACCTGGTCGGCGCGTGAGCTGCACGAGCGCCTGGGCAACTGGGTCGGACGTGGCCAGGCCCTGGGCGAGCTCGTCAACCCGGCCGGGCTGCGTTTCGCGGCGGTCGTCTCGCAGGAGCAGGCGCGCGAGCTGTTCGCCCGCGATCCCGGCGGCGCCGAGTTGCGCCTGTCGGGCCAGGCCGGCGAAGTGCTGGTGCCGCGCCAGGTCGTGCTGCTGCCCTACCAGCGCGAGCGCCTGGCCTCGGCGGCCCTGGGCTGGCACGCCGGTGGCACGGTACCGGTGCGCCCCGACGACCCCGAGGGCCTGCGTGCGCTCGAATCCTTCTACGAGTTGCAGGTGGCGTTCGACGCCGACGCCTCGCGCGTGACGGCGCTGCACGGCATGACCGGCTGGCTGCGCGTGCCGCTGCCGCCCAGCAGCCTGTTCGAGCAGGGCGAGCGTGCCCTGCGCCAGTTGCTGCAGAAGCGCTACGCGTTGTGAGCGCCAGCCCTGACCCGAGCCGCAGCGCGATGCAGACCGGCGTGGCGGCGCCGCAGGCCGGCCGCTTTCGCTGGAGCGCGCCGCGCGCGCACCTGCGTGCCACCGGCGCGGCCTGGGTCGATTGGCGGCGATGGGCCGAGCATGCGGTGGGTGCCCACCGCAGGCGCCTGGGGGCCGATGCCGAGGCCGCGCAGCAGTGCTCCGCGCGCTGGAGCGGGCTGGACGACGCGGCCCTCGACGCCGAGCTGGCTCGTCTGCGCGCCGGCCTGCGCCGCACGCGCCCGCAGGAAGCGGGCTTTGGCACGCTGCGGGCGCAGGCCCTGGCCGCGGTGGCGCTGGCGGCGCAGCGCACCGTGGGCAAGGCCCCTTACCCGGTGCAGCTGCTGGCGGCGCTCGCCATGCACGAAGGCCTGCTGGTGCAGATGGCCGCCGGCGAGGGCAAGACGATCGCGGTGGCGCTGGCCGGGGTGCTTCACGGCTGGAGTGGCCAGCCCTGTCACATCGTCACCGCCAACGACTACCTCGCGCAGCGCGACGCCGAGTTGATGGGGACGTTGTACCGACGCTGCGGCGTCGCCGTCAGTGCCGTCGCCCACGGCCTGTCCCCCGAGCAGTTGCGCGCAGCCTACGACGCCGACGTCGTCTACGGCACGAGCAAGCAGTTCCTGGCCGACCATCTGTTCGACCAGATCGTGCTCGAGGGCGCGATCGATCCCGTGCGTCGCCGCATCCGCGAGCTGCAGGCCGCGCGCGGCGCGGTGCGCACGCGCGGCCTGCACACGGCCCTGGTGGACGAGGCCGACAGTGTGCTGGTCGACGAGGCCAACACGCCGCTGATCATCTCCGCCCCGCAGCCCAACCCGCTCCTGGTCTCGGCCGTACTGGCTGCGCGCGAGGTGGCCGAGGAACTGCAAGCCGGGCGAGACTACCGCGTCGACCTGGAGTTTCGGGACATCGAGTTCACGACCGAGGGCCGCACCCGGCTGGAGGCGCTGACGCGCCGCCTGCCGCCTGTATGGCACGCGCCGGAGCGCCGCGACGACCTGGTGCGCCAGGCGATCTCGGCGCGTGAGCTCTACCTGTGCGACCGCCACTACATCGTGCAGGACGGCAAGGTCGAGATCCTGGACGAGAACACGGGCCGCGTCATGCCCGGACGCTCGTGGAGCTACGGACTGCACCAGGCGATCGAGGCGCGTGAGGGCGTGCAGATCACGCACCCGTCGCGCACGATGGCGCGCATGAGCTTCCAGGAGTTCTTTCGCTACTACCACCGGCTCGGCGGCGCCAGCGGCACCTTGCAGGGGGTGCGACAGGAACTGTGGTGGACCTACGGCCTGCTCACCGTCGTCGTGCCCACGCGCCTGCCGAGCCGGCTGGAGGTGCCGCCGCCGCGGCACTTCGCCGACGCCGCGTCGAAGTGGGCGGCGATCGTCGATTCGGTGGAGCGGCTGCACCGGGCAGGTCACCCGGTGCTGGTGGGCACGCGTCGGCTCGCTGACAGTGAAACGCTGCAGGAGCGGCTGCGCGCGCGCGGGCTGGATTGTTCGGTGCTGAACGCGAAGCAGCACGACCAGGAGGCGCAGATCGTCGCCGAGGCCGGACAGACCGGCCGCATCACGGTGGCCACCAACATGGCCGGCCGCGGCACCGACATCCTGGTGGGCCCGCTGGTGGCCAGCCAGGGCGGCCTGCACGTGCTGATGCTCGAGCCGCACGAGTCGGTGCGCGTGGACTGGCAGCTCTTCGGCCGCGCCGGGCGCCAGGGGCAGCCCGGCCACGCCCAGGCCTACGTGGCGCTGGATGACGACCTGCTGCGCCGCCATCTGCCATGGTGGCTGACCCCGCTGCTGGCGCTGGCGCGCCGCGTGCCTCGCTTGCGCGGCTCACTGGTCGCCCCACTGGTTTCCTGGGCCCAGCGCCGCGCCCAGGCGCGGGCGTTCCAGCAGCGCCGCTATCTGCAGCAGCGCGAGCGCGAGCTGCGCAAGCAGCTGTCCTTCACCGGTGCGGGGGCGGCTTGAGGGCGGCCCCGCAGCCCGGCGCCCCCAGCGGGGCCCCAGGGCTTCACGTCTCCCAGGGGTGCCGCATCGTTCGCCTTCCCTGGGCGACAAGGTATCGTCAGCCCCCGGCTGACCGAGGAGATTGCATGTCCACCATGAGCGCGCCCGTCCTGACTGCGCCTTCCGCCCATGCACGCCTGGCCCGCAGGGGCTGGCTGCGGGCCGGTGCGCTGGCCGCAACCCTGGCCGGCGCGCTGCTGGCCGGGGCCCGCGCCCAGGGGGCCGAGTTCGTCGGCATCGTCTACCCGGTGCGCGACCTGACGCTGAGCGTGCACGTCGCTGCGGTGGTGGAACAGGTGCCGGTGGCTGTCGGGCAGCGCGTGGCCGCGGGGCAGCTCATCCTGCGCCAGGATTCGCGCCTGCAGGAGACCGAGCGTGAGCGCCGCCGGGTCATCCTGCAGGACCGCAGCGAGATCGACAGCACCGAGCAGCGGCGGCGTCTGATCGAGGGGCTCGTGCGCGACGCGAATGCGCTGTACGAGCGCGCGGGCACGGTCAGCCGCGACGAGGTGACCAAGCTGCGCCTGGAGCTCGAGGCCGCCGCCGGCCGCGTCGAGCAACTGCGCCAGGCCAAGCGGCGTGAGCAGGTCGAGCTCGACCTGGCCGAGCGCGAGCTCGCGATGCGCGAGCTGCGCGCGCCGGTGGCTGGTGTCGTGACCATGGTCAAGGTGCAGGGCGGCGAATGGGCCGCGCCGGGGGAGGCCATCGTGCGCCTGGTTGACGAGACCGTGTGCGAGCTGCGGGTCAACGTCAGCCCGGCTGCGGCGCGCCGGCTCGCCAACGGCGCGGCGGTGGCGGTGCGCATCGACGACCCGGCCGTGCCGGCGGCCGTCTCCGGCCGCGTGACCTTCGTCTCGCCGGTGGTGGACGCGGCGAGCTCGCTCGTCGAAGTGCGGGTGCAATTCCCCAACGCCGACCGTCGCGTGCGCCCCGGCTTCAAGGCGCGCCTGCGCGTGGAGGGCAGTTCATGACTGAAGCCCCGCGGCCCGGAGACGCGCAGCAGGTCTTCCAGACTCTGCGGGCGCTGCGCGGCGCACCGCGCGACGCCGACTACTGGGCGCAGTTGTGCGCCTGTCTTGCGCAACTGTGCCGGGCGCGTGCGGCGATGGTGCTGCGCGCTGGGGAGGGCGGGGACTGGAGATTGCTCGGCAGCCAGGGGCTGGCGGACAGCACGCTGCAGGCGCAGGCGGCAGCGCGCCTGGTGGAGCTGGCGCCGCGCGCCCTGGCCCAAGGCCAGGCCTACGCTCCCGATGCCCAGGGCCAGATCGTGGCCGCGGTGCGCTTGGTCGATGCGGACGGCACCACGCTGGCGCTGCTGGAGATCCCGGCGCGCGAGCGCCCCGCCATCAACGACCTGCTCGTGCGCGCCCAACTCGTGGCCGACCTGCCGGCCGGCGCGGCGCTCGCTCCCGTCGCCAGCAACGCGCCCACCGGCCCACAGGCTGGCGGCAGCGCACTCGTGCCCGCGCAGGAACCGATCGCTCTCGTCGACCTCGTCGCGCGCGTGATGAAGGAGACGCAGTCCGGAGCCGCCTCGCTGGCGCTGGTGAACCTGCTGGCGGCCGAGCTGAAGTGCGACCAGGTCGTCTTGGGCGTGGGCGAGCATGGACAGGTGCGGGTCGAGGCCATCAGCCACATCGACCGTTTTGAGCGCAAGGCCGAGAACGTGCAACTGCTCGAGGCGGCGTTGGAGGAGGCGCTGGACCAGCACGGCGACCTGGTATTCCCGCTCGCCGCCGACAGCCCGGCGATCGCGCTCGCACACGACCGCCTGGCACGCATGATGGGCTATGCCCATCTGGCCACGCTGGTGGTGCGCGACGACGAGTCGCCGCAGCGGCCGCCGATGGCGCTGCTGCTGGGTCGGCGCGAGGGGGGCTTCGACGCGACGGTGCTGCACCAGGTGTCGGTGGCGATGCACCTGCTCCAGCCCTGGCTCGCGACCTTGCGCGAGCGCTCGCAGGGGTGGGCGCGCCGGTCCTGGGGGCGCCTGCGGCACAGCCTGCGCGAGGGGCTGAGCCCCGAGCGTCCCGGGCGCAAGCTGCTCGCGTTGGCGGCGCTGCTGTTCGTGCTGGGCATCAGCTTCGGCACCTGGCCCTACCGCCTGGAGGCGCCGGCCGAGCTCAGCACTGACAGTGTGCAGATCGTCAGCGCGCCCTTCGAGGGTCACCTGCGCCAGGTCAACGCCAACCTCGGCGACACGGTGCGGGCCGGGGCCGTGCTGGCGCAGCTCGACACGCGAGAGTTGACGCTGCAGGCGGCAGACCTGGCCTCCGAGCTGGGTCGCCACGAGGCCGAGGCCGACCGCGCGCGCGCGCTCGGCCAGGCCGCCGAGACGCAGATCGGGCTTGCGCGCGCGGCGCAGGCGCGCGCGCGCCTGGAGCGCGTGCAGTTCCAACTGCGCCAGGCCGAGGTGCTGGCGCCCTTCGACGGCGTCGTCGTCGAGGGCGAACGGCGGGAGCTGGCCGGCACGCCGGTGCGCCAGGGCGACAAGCTTTTCAGGCTGGCGCGCGTGGAGAGCCTGTACGTGGTGATCCACGTGGCCGAGCGCGACATCCGCGAGTTGTCCGATCAGGCCCGGGGCCGTCTGCGCCTGATCAGCCAGCCCGATCGGGAGATCGCATTCCAGGTCGAGACGCTGGTGCCGATCGCCCAGGCGCGGGGCGGGCAGGGCGGGCAGTTCCACCTGAAAGCCCGGCTGGAGCCGGCGGCCGAAGCCTGGTGGCGTCCGGGCATGACGGGGCTGGCGCAGATTGACGTCGGCCCCCGCACCATCCTGTGGATCTGGACGCACCAGCTGGTCGACACGCTGCGGCTGAAGCTGTGGTGGTGAAGGGCCTCCCGTAAACTGCCGGCCTCATGGAATCCCACGGCCTGCTCCTGTCCCTGGCGGCGATCTTCGCGGCCTACCTGCTGGGTTCGCTGTCGTTCGCGGTCATCGTCAGCCGCGTCGTCGGGCTGGCCGATCCACGCACCTATGGTTCAGGCAACCCCGGGGCGACGAACGTGTTGCGCTCCGGGCACAAGGGCGCGGCAGTGCTGACGCTGGCCTTCGACGTGCTCAAGGGCTACGTGCCGGTGTTCCTGGCGCTTTGGTGGCGCGAGCCGTTGGGCTTCGGGCTGGCGACCGTGGCGCTGGTCGGCCTGGCAGCCTTCGTCGGCCATCTCTGGCCGGTGTTCTTCCGCTTCCAGGGTGGCAAGGGCGTGGCCACGGCAGCGGGCGTGCTGCTGGCGCTGAACCCGCTGCTGGGGCTGGCCACGCTCGCCAGCTTCGCGCTCATCGTGGGCTTCTTCCGCTACGTCTCGCTCGCTTCGATCATCGCAGCGGTGTTTGCGCCCGCCTACCAGATGCTGATCTGGGGCGGCGGGTCTTACCTGATCGCCCTTGTGCCGATGAGTCTGCTGCTGATCTGGCGCCACTCGGCCAACATCCGCAAGCTGCTGGCCGGCACCGAGAGCCGGCTGGGGCAGAAGGCGCCGGGCGCGGGCCAGGCCCCGCCACAGCAGACCGGCAAGGGCCCGCGGCGCTGAGCACACCCGGCCGGCGCCGCCTGGTCCGACCGTTCATTCACCCTCCACCGGAGTTTCCTCATGATCCAGAGATTCGATGTCGGCGCCCGGCTGTCCGAGATGGCCGTGCACCAGGGTGTGGCCTACCTGGCCGGCCAGGTGGCCGCCGACGGAAGCCAGGACATCACCGGCCAGACCACGCAGGTGCTGGCCCAGATCGACGCGTTGCTGGCGCGTGCCGGCACCGACAAGTCGAAGATCCTGATGTGCCAGATCTTCATCACCGACCTGGCCGACTTCCCGGCCCTGAATGCGGTTTGGGAACGCTGGGTCGCCTCTGGCAACGCCCCCCCGCGCGCCACCGTGCAGGCCCGTCTGGCCAAGGCGGAGTGGCGCGTCGAGATGGTGGTGACAGCCGCAGTCTAGAGCGTCTCCAGCCCCAGCACAGCCGGGTCGCCGCGGCCCAGCCTCGTGATCAGGGGCTCGGGTCCGCTCAGGTCGACCACGGTGGTGGGCTCGCGCGGGCAGGCACCGGCGTCCACGATCGCCTGGAGTTGCTTCTCGAAGCGCTCGCGGATCTCCTGCGCGTCGTTCATCGGCTCGGTCTCGCCCGGGGCGATCAGCGTCGTGGCCAGCAAGGGCTGGCCCAGCACCTCCAGCAGCGCCTGCGTCACGGGATGCGCGGGCACCCGCAGGCCGATGGTGCGGCGGGCCGGGTGACTCAGGCGCCGCGGCACTTCCTTCGTCGCCTCGAGGATGAAGGTGTAGGGCCCGGGCGTTCCGCGCTTGAGCAGGCGGTACTGGCGGTTGTCCACGCGTGCGTAGGTGGCCAGTTCGGCCAGGTCGCGGCACAGCAGCGTCAGGTGGTGCTTTTCGTCGACCTGGCGCAGGCGGCGCAGCGCCTGGGCGGCGTCCTTGTCTTCGAGACGGCACACCAGCGCGTAGCTCGAGTCGGTGGGTACGGCCGCGACCCCCCCGGCGTGGAGGATCTGCGCCGCCTGCTTCAGCAGCCGCGCTTGCGGGTTCTCGGGGTGGACGTCGAAGTATTGCGCCATGCCAGGATTGTGGGGCGGCGTGCCTTGGGCTGCTTTGCTATGCTGGGGTGTATGAAGCTGCTCGTCCGTTGGGCTTTGTTGGCGTGCTCTCTGCTGCTGGTCGCACACCTCTACGCCGGTGTGGAGGTCAGGAGCTTCTGGGCCGCTCTCGTCGCGGCGCTGGTGCTGGGCTTGTTGAACACACTGGTGCGGCCGGTGCTGATCCTGCTCACCCTGCCGGTGACGCTGCTGACGCTGGGCCTGTTCATCTTCGTCATCAATGCCCTGATGTTCTGGTCTGCGGCCTGGGCGCTTGCGGGTCTGCACGTCACCGGCTTCGGCGCCGCGCTCGTCGGATCCCTGCTGTACAGCCTGTGCGCCCTGGTCATCGACGCTGCGATCGAGGCGGTGTTCAACCGCGGGGGCTCCGCCGGCTGATCCCTTTCCCCATGCCGCAGCCGCGTCGGGTCCGTTTCGGGCCCTGCGCTCTAGGGGCCCTGGGGACGGATTCGACGCCCCAGTGTGCTACGCGCCTGTCGAGCGCGCCCGCAGGTTCAGCCAGGCGCTCACCGCCCCGCTGCTCGCGATCAACAGCATGCCGGCGAATGCCGGCCCGTCGGGCAGGCGCTCGAAGGCGAACCAGCTCAGCAGCACCGCGAAGGCGATCTGCCCATAGTGCAGCGGCGCCAAGGTCGCGGCCGAGGCCTGGCGGTAGGCCAGTACCAGCAGCAGGTGTCCGAAGCTGCCACAGGCCGCGATGAACAGCGCCAGCGCCCAGATTCCTGCCGGCACCTGGGTCAGGCGGTCGGCGTAGGACGGCAGCAGCACGAGCAGGGGAGGCAGCACGAGCGAGGTGCCGGCGAAGCCCGTCCAGAAGTGTGTGGCCAGAGGCGGATCGAGCCGAGACATGCGCGTCGTCAGCACCTGGAAGCTGGCATAGCCGAGCGCTCCGGCCAGCGGGAACAGTGCCGCCCACCCGAACAAGCCGCTGCCCGGGCGGAGAACGATCAGTGCGCCGGTGAAGCTGACCGCCACGAGCACCCAGCCCGCCGGCGCCACCGGCTCCTTCAGCATCAGGGCTGACAGCAGTGTCACGAGCACCGGTGCGAGCATCGCCACCGCCGTGAACTCGGGCACCGGCATGTGCTGCAGGCCGACGAAGGCACAGAAACTGCTTGCGAGCAACAGTGTTCCGCGCAGGGCCTGGAAGCGTGGGTGCGCGACGCGGAACGACAGGTCGCGCCGGCTCGCGATCCACAAGGCCATCGCGCCGGCCTGGACGCCGTAGCGCAGCGTCAGCAGCAGCAGCGCCGGGATGTGGGCGCCGGCAACGCGGATGGACGTGTCCATCGCCGCGAACAGGAAGACCGCGACCAGCGTCAGCGCGGCCCCGGCGAGCGGGTGGCCCGGGCTCCCGGCGCTCACGTGGCGCGCCGGATCCGGTCCTGCAGCGCCCCCCACACCGGCTGCAGCCGCCCCGGCAGGTCGGGCAGGGAGCCGAGTTCGGTGCGGCTCTCGTCCGGATCGTGGAAGTCGCTTCCGCGCGAGGCGAGCAACCCGAACTCCAGTGCCATGTCGGCGTACTTGTGCTGCTCGGCCACGCCGTGCGCCCCGGTGACGACCTCGACGCCGCGGCCGCCATGGGCGATGAACTCGGTGAAGAGCGCGTATTCGACGGTCGGCGTGAAGGGGTAACGCGCCGGGTGCGCGACCACGGCGATGCCGCCGGCGCCGGTGATCCAGCGCACGGCGTCGCCCAGCCGCGCCCATCGGTGCGGCACGTAGCCGGGTTTGCCCTCGGTCAGGTAGCGCCGGAAGACCTCGTGGGTGTCGCCGCAGACGCCGGTCTCGACGAGGAAGCGGCCGAAGTGCGTGCGCGAGATCAGGTCCGGGTTGCCGACGTACTTCAGCGCACCCTCATAGGCGCCGCGGATGCCCACCCGGGCGAGCGAGTCGGCCATCTCGCGCGCCCGCGCTGAGCGCCCGGCGCGCGTGGCTTGCAGGCCGGCCTGCAGGGCCGCGTCATCGGGGTCGAAACCCAGGCCGACGATGTGCACGGTGACATCGGCGAAGGTGACCGAGATCTCGCAGCCGGTCAGGTAGTCCATGCCCGCGGCGCGCGCTGCCGCCGCGGCGCGGTGCTGGCCACCGACCTCGTCGTGATCGGTCAGCGCCCACAACTCGACGCCGCACGCCTGCGCGCGGCGGGCCAGCGCCTCGGGTTCCAGCGTGCCGTCGGAGACGGTGGAATGGCTGTGGAGGTCGGCGTTGAGCAGGTGCACGGGTCGAGTGTACGGGCCCCAGGGGTGGCAGATCCGGTGACGGGATCAGGCGGCACCATCGGTCGACGAGCGGTGCGTGACAACTGAACGCGGCGGGTTTTCGCCCTTGCAGTCCCCGAAAGCCCAATGCTAGTATGCCGGAAATGGAAACTACAGTTCCATTTTCAGAGACTTGCAGAGACGCCTGTCCAACCTCCACCTCCCAGGCACATCCCCAAGACGGCCCGTAGATCGATGGCGTCCCTAGAACATACCGCCCGTGTGCTGCGCTGCTTCAATGACGGGCGCAGCACGCTGACGCTGACGCAGGCCACCCAACTGCTGGGCCTGCCCAAGAGCAATCTGTCGCGCCTGCTGCGCGGCATGCGGGACGCCGAGCTGCTGGAGTCGGCGGCGCCGGCGCGGGGGTACCGGCTCGGTGCGCTCGTGCACCAGCTGGCAGGCCCGGGAGCGGGCGCGCAGAGCCTGGGCGCTCGCGCCAGCGCCGCGGTGCGTCGGCTGTGCGACCGCTTGGGCTACACCGGCTATGTCTCGGCGCTGCGCGGCGCTGACATGGTCGGTCTCGTGCATCACCTCGGCCACAACCCGCTGCAAGTGGGCGTGCCGCTGGGCGGCCGCCTCGCTGTGGACGCCTGCGCCACCGGACGCTCGCTGCTGGCGGAGATGGGTGATGACCAGGTTCGCACGCTGCTGGGCGGCCGGGTCTCGCACGCGGGCCCGCAGTCGCCGGCCACGTTCGATGAACTGCTGCAGCGCCTGGCGCTGGTGCGCCGCCAGGGCTGGGCCGAGTCGCGTGACGAGGCGGGCAAGGGCGTGGGCGCGCTCGCGGTGGCGGTGCGCGACGCCCGCACCGGCGAGCGCCTGAGCCTGTGCATGACCTATCCGATGGCCGTTCTCGATCCGCAGGAGCGGGCGCAGGCGATCGAGATGCTGATGCAGGCGCGCGCCGAGCTGTCGGCCTGAGAGGCTGAGAGTCTTCCCCCATGCCCGCCCCGCACGGCCAAACACCCCGCCCCCTCGATTCAAATCGGTGCCATGGCCTGAGCTGTGGCTGCGGTTTGCGCCTGGATACGGGCCGTTCTGGCGCGCCTTTCTGGCACGGCGGAAACGCTCAGCCTCTGAGCGGCTGACACACATCCTCGAGGAGCCCCGCCGATGAACGACACCGCAACCCTGGGCGCAGGCGCCGCGCCGACGGGCCACGCCGCGCGCTGGCGTATCGGCTTCGACATCGGCGGCACCTTCACCGACTTCATCCTGCACGACGCGCAGCGTGGAGAGGTCGTGCTGCACAAGCGGCTGACGACGCCGCACGACCCTTCCGAAGCCGCGCTGCTGGGCCTGGACGAGCTGGTGGCGATGCGCGAGATCGGCCTGGCCGACGTGGCCGAGATCGTGCACGGCACAACGCTCGTGACCAACGCCGTGATCGAGCGCAAGGGCGCCACGCTGGGGCTGCTGACCACCCGTGGCTTCCGCGACATCCTCGAGATGGGCACGGAGCAGCGCTACGACATCTACGACCTCTTCGTCGCCTTCCCCGAGCCGCTGGTGCGGCGCGACCGCCGGCTCGAGGTCGACGAGCGCGTGGACGCGCTCGGGCGCGTGGTGATGCCGCTGAACGAATCCTCGGTCGAGCGCGCCGTGCATCGGCTCGTGGCCGAAGGCTGTGAGGCGATCGCCATCTGCTTCCTGCACTCCTATGCCCACCCGGCGCACGAGCAGCAGGCCGCGGCCGTGGCGCGACGCCTGTACCCGAGCCTCGCGGTGTCGCTGTCCAGCGAGGTCGTGGCCGAGATGGGCGAGTACCCGCGCTGCGTCACGACCTGCGCCAACGCCTACGTGCAGCCGCTGATGGCCGGCTATCTCGGGCGGCTGCAGGCGGCGCTGGTGCAGCGCGGCTTCGGCGGCAGCCTGCGCCTGATGCACTCGGCCGGTGGGCTGGTGTCGGTGGAGGCGGCGAGCGCGCAGCCGATCCGCCTGCTCGAAAGCGGCCCGGCCGGCGGCGGCCTGGCCACGGCACTGTTCGGCACGCTGGCGGGCCAGACCGACGTGATCTCCTTCGACATGGGTGGCACCACCGCCAAGGCCTGCCTGATCGAGGACGGGCGCGCCGAGGTCGCCCCGCTGATGGAGGCCGCGCGCGTGCATCGTTTCACGCGCGGCTCCGGTCTGCCGATCAAGGCGCCGGTGATCGAGATGATCGAGATCGGCGCTGGCGGCGGCTCGATCGCCGCGATCGACGAGGTCGGTCTGCTGAAGGTGGGACCGCGCTCGGCCGGTTCCGACCCGGGCCCCGCCTGCTACGGCATGGGTGGCGCCGAACCCACGGTCACCGACGCCAACCTGGTCCTGGGCTACTACGACCCGGACTTCTTCCTCGGCGGGCGCATGCGTCTGGACGTCGAGGCCGCGCGG
>CAIRBF010000162.1 GCA_903876715.1 uncultured beta proteobacterium | reverse complement strand
CCGCGCGGCCTGGGGCTCGAGATCGCCGAGGGCGGACACGGCCTGTCGGGCGGGCAGCGGCAGCTCGTCACGCTCACGCGCCTGCTGCTGCGCCCGCGGCCGGTGCTGCTGCTGGACGAACCGACCGCGGCCATCGACGGGCCGCTGGAGGAGCGCCTGACGGAGGTCCTGTTCGGGCCTCAGGCCGGCGGCGGCGGGGGCCGACCCGCCACCGTCGTCGTGGTCACGCACAAGCCGGGGTGGCTGCGCCTGGCCAGCCGCATCATCGTCATGGACCGCGGCAAGATCTTCATGGACGGTCCGCGTGAGGCGGTGATGAAGCGCCTGATGGAGCGCCGGCCGGACGCAGGAGGCGCACGATGAACGAGTCCGACCGCGGCAGCCGCATGGTCCTGTGGGCCTCGGTGCTGTGCCTGGCCCTGGCCGTGGGCTGGGCAGCGGTCTCCGAGATCGACCAGGTCACGCGCGCGTCCGGCAAGGTCATCGCCAGCAGCCGCAGCCAGGTGGTGCAGGCGGTGGAGGGCGGGGTGCTCGAGACGTTGAACGTGCGCGAAGGCGACGCCGTCGACCAGGGCCAGCTGCTGGCCGTGCTCGACAAGACGCGGCTGAACGCGCAGTTCCAGGAGGCGCGCGCGAAGGCAGTGGCCCTGGGCGCCCAGGTGGCGCGCCTGAAGGCCGAGGTCTACGGCACGCCGCTGCAGCTTTCCGGCGACCTGCGCGACTACCCCGACATCGCCGCGGCCCAGACGGCACTGCTGCGCAAGCGCCTGAGCGCGCTGGCAGAGGACCTGGCCGCGCTCGAGCGCAGCGCCGACCTGGTGCGACGGGAACTTGCGCTGAACGAACCCCTCCTGGCCACCGGCGATGTCAGCGAGGTCGACGTGATCCGCCTGCGGCGCCAGCTCTCCGATCTGCAAGGCCAGATGACGGCGCGGCGCAACAAGCAGTTCCAGGACGCGCAGGCGGAACTGGCGCGCGCCGAGGACGAACTCGCCTCGGTGCGGCAGAGCGTCGCCCAGCGCGAGGACGCACTGTCCCGCACCGAGCTGCGCGCGCCGTTGGCCGGCGTGGTGAAGAACGTGCGCGTCACCACGCTGGGCGCCGTCCTGAAGTCGGGCGAGGAATTGCTGCAGATCGTGCCCGGGGGCGACGATCTCGTCGTCGAGGTGCGCATCCGGCCGCAGGACATCGCACACCTCAAGCCAGGGCTGCCTGCGCAGGTGAAGATCGATGCGTACGACTACACCATCTACGGCATGCTCGACGGCACCCTGAGCTACCTCAGCCCCGACACGCTGGAAGAAGGCCTGCGCGCCAACGAGCAGGCCTACTACCGCGGTCTCGTCACGACCCAAGGCCTGCAGTTGCGCAAGCGCCCTCAGGAAGATCTGGTCATCCAGCCGGGCATGACGGCCAGCGTCGACATCGTCACCGGCCGCAGCACGGTGCTGCGCTACCTGACTAAGCCCTTGATCAAGACCGTGACGGGAGCGATGGGGGAGCGGTGAGCGCCGCAAACGGAACAGCCCGCGCCAGCCGTGAGTGCCAGTGCGGGCTGTGAGGTGGAAACCCGCGAACGCGCCCAAGTAGGCGCGCTCAGATGCGAGCAACGGACCTTCCCCGGGTCACTTCGGCAGGACGACGGTGTCGATCACGTGGATCACGCCATTGCTGGCCGCGATGTCGGTCGTGACCACATTGGCGCCGTCGACCTTGACACCACCCGTGGTGGTGATGGTCAGTTCGCCGCCCTGGACCGTCTTGACCTTGCCGGCCTTGACGTCCTTGGCCATGACCTTGCCGGGAACGACGTGATAAGTCAGCACCGCGGTCAGCTTGGCCTTGTCGGCCAGCAGCGCGTCGAGCGTCGCCTTGGGGATCTTGGCGAAGGCAGCGTCGGTCGGCGCAAAGACCGTGAACGGGCCCGGGCTCTTCAGCGTGTCGACCAGGCCGGCGGCCTGCACGGCCGCGACCAGGGTCTT
>CAIRBF010000161.1 GCA_903876715.1 uncultured beta proteobacterium | reverse complement strand
TGTCGGGGCTTGAGGATCCCATCCACCCGAATACAGACCAAAAGAGGAGACACCCGATGCAACGACACCCCCTCCTGCGCGCCTGGCGCGGCGCCCTGCTGGGCCTGGCGCTGGCGGCCACTGCCGGCGCCTGGGCCCAGCCCGCCGATCTGATCGTGACGAACGCCAAGGTCGTGACGCTGGACGCGGCCTCCACCACCGCGCAGGCGCTGGCCGTGCGCGACGGCCGGCTCCTCGCTGTAGGCGATGCCGCCACGGTGGCGCGCCATGTCGGGCCGTCGACACGCACCCTCGACGCCGGCGGCCGAACCCTCATCCCGGGGCTGATCGACTCGCACCTGCACGGCATCCGCGCCGCGCTGAGCTACGCCACCGAGGTCAACTGGGTCAACACCTACACCATCGCCGAGGCCATGGACAGGCTCAAGGCCAAGGCCGCGGCCTCGCGCCCCGGGGCCTGGCTCGTCGTCGCCGGCGGCTGGACGGAGCAGCAGTTCGCCGAGAAGCGGCGCCCGACGCTGGCCGAGGTCATGGCCGCCGTGCCCGACAACCCGGTGTACGTGCAGTTGTTCTACAACTCGGTGCTGCTGACCCCGAAGGCGCTCCAGGCGCTGCAGTTGAAGGCCGACGCACCGCCGCATGGGCTGACGGTGGAGCGCGACGCCGGCGGCGCGGCCACCGGCTGGTGGGCAGGCAACATCATCAACATGTCCCAGCTCTTCGACACGCTGCCGCAACCCACCTACGAGGACAACGTCAACGGCACGCGGCAGTTCTTCGCCGAGCTCAACCGCCTGGGCGTGACCGGCTTCGTCGACACCGGCGGCTTCAGCATCTCCGCGCCGCAGTTCGCGGCCATGTTCCAGCTCTGGCGCGAGAAGGCGATGACGGTGCGCGTGGCCTACCACCTGTTCTCGCAGCGGCGCGACACCGAGCTCGCCGACTACCAGGCCGCGACCCAGCTCGTGCCGATGGGCTTCGGCGACGAGATGCTGAAGTTCAACGGCATCGGCGAGCGCATCACGCTGGCGATGTACAACAACAACTTCCCGAACGAGGCCGTCAAGGCAAAGTTCCTCGAGGCCATCCGCTGGGCCGCGCGCCAGCGCATGGCCGTGACCGTGCACTGGAGCGAGGACAGCTCGGTGCAGCACCTGCTGGACCTGTTCGAGCAGGTCGACCGCGAGACCCCGATCGCCCCGCTGCGCTGGTCGGTGGCGCACCTGGAGAACGCCTCCGAGGCCACGCTGCGCCGCATGGCCGCCCTGGGCGTGGGCTGGACGGTGCAGATGTCCTCCTACTACAACGGTGCCGCCCTGCTGGCGCAGCGCGGCGAGGCGGCGCGCCGCATGCCGCCGGTGGTGACCGCGCGGCGCCTGGGCGTCAAGATCGGCGGCGGCACCGACGCGCACCGCGTGGCCTCGTACAACCCCTTCGTCATGCTGCAGTGGCTGCTGACGGGGCGCACCGTCAGCGGGCTGCAGTTGCGCGCGCCGCAGGAGATCCCCAGCCGCGAGGAGGCGCTGCGCCACTACACGATCGACAGCGCCTGGTTCAGCTTCGACGAGACCCGGCGCGGCTCGCTCGAGCCGGGCAAGCTGGCCGACTTCGCCGTGCTCGACCAGGACATCCTGACCGTGCCGCTGGAGCGCATCGAGCGCACGCAGTCGCTGCTGACGGTCGTCGGCGGCCGCGTCGTCCACGCGGCCGGTCCCTTCGCCGCGGCGCGCTGAGCGCCTGAGGCCGGGCCCGCAACCCTTCACCCGCCCCCCGAACCCCACCTTCCACGGAGACCCCGACGATGAAGACCACCGCCTCCCGCCGCCCCGCGCTGCGCCTGCTGGCAGCCGCCGTTCTCGGCCTGGGTGCCGCCGCCACCTGGGCCCAGGCACCCGCCTGGCCTGCAGCCGGCCCGATCAAGTTCGTCGTGCCCTTCACGCCGGGCAGCGGCACCGACGTGATGGCCCGCCTGGTGGCCGAGAAGCTCGGCCCCGCGCTCGGACAGCAGGTCGTGGTCGAGAACCGGCCCGGCGCCGGCGGCACGGTGGGCGCGGCTCAGGTCGCGAAGTCGGCGCCCGACGGCTACACCCTGCTCGTGCACAGCTCGGGCCATGTCGTCAACCCCGCCCTGTACCCGAAGCTCGCCTACGACACGCTGAAGGACTTCGAGGGCATCACGCCGCTGGCCAGCCTGCCCAACGTGCTCGTCGTCTCGCCGGCCAAGGGGTACAAGGACGTCGCCGACCTCGTGGCCAAGGTCAAAGCCCGGCCCGACACGGCGTTCTACGCGTCGGCCGGCAACGGCTCGGCCACGCACATGAACGCCGAGCAGTTCCGCGTGACCGCCGGCCTCAAGGCCCAGCACGTGCCCTTCAAGGGCACGCCCGAGGCCATCACCGACACCATCGCCGGCCGCACCGACTGGTTCTTCGCGCCGCTGGTCTCGGCGCTGCCGCTAATCAAGGACGGCCGGCTCCAGGCTCTGGCCGTCGGCACGGCAGCACGGTCCACGGCGCTGCCCAACGTGCCGTCGATCGCAGACGCCGGCCTGAAAGACGCCGCCTACACCTTCTGGGTCGGGCTGTTCGCCCCGGCCAAGACACCCAAGCCCGTGCTGGAACGCCTGCATGCGGAGGTGACGCGCGTGCTCGGCCTGCCCGAGGTGAAGGAGCGGCTCGAAAAGCTCGGCGCCGCGCCGATGCCGATGGCCCAATCCGCATTCGAGAAGTTCCTCGAGACCGAGACCGCCGCGGCAGCGCAACTCGTGAAGTCGGCAGGCATCAAGCTCGATTGAGACACCCACCTGGGCGCAGCCGCCAGCCGGCCGCGTGACCCCCCAGGTCCGCGCGCGCGTCGCGCGAGCTTGAGCAGCCTCAGCGCCGCTGACCCCGAACCGAGGGCCGGCGCTGAGGCTGCGCAGCGCGCACGGGCCTTTCGACGGCACCATCGTTGCTCCTTCCGGCCCACCGCCGGGCCCCGTCTGCACCGCCGCAGGCCGGGCAGCCTCGAGAGCGACGATGCCGCGACACCTCTCCAAGACCATCCTGATCCTGCTCGGCTGCCTGGGCGCGCTGGGCTCGTGGAGCCAGACCGCCGCGCTGTCCGAGCCGGCGCAGGTGGTTGCCACCGGCCCCACGGCCTCGAACGGCCGCTACATCGTGCGCCTGCAGGGCGCGGCAGCGCGCTCGGTCACGACCGAGGCCGAGATCGCCGCGGCTCACGGAGTCAGCGTCGCACACCGCTACCGAACGCTCTTCGCGGGTTTTGCCGGGACGATGAGCCCCGGCGCGGCGCAGGCGCTGCGCCGCCATCCGCTCGTGGCCTCGGTCGAGCCGGACGTGGAGGTCTCCCTGGACGTCGCGCGCGCGGCCGCAGACACCTTGCAGGAAGGCAGCGCGCCCTGGGGCCTGGACCGCATCGACCAGCGCGCGCTGCCGCTGGACCAGGCCTACGCCTACCGCCGCACCGGCGCCGGCGTGCACGCCTACGTCGTCGACACCGGCATTCTGGCCACCCACCTGGACTTCGAGGGGCGGGTCCAACCCGGCCACAGCGTCATCGACGACGGCCTGGGCACCAGCGACTGCAACGGCCACGGCACCCACGTCGCCGGGACGATAGGCGGGCGACGCTGGGGCGTCGCCAAGGGCGTGACGCTGGTGCCGGTACGGGTACTGGGCTGCGGTGGCAGCGGCATGCTCAGCGGCGTGATCGCCGGCCTGGAGTGGGTGGCGAGCCAGAACACGTCACCGGCCGTGGTGAACCTGTCGCTGAGCACCAGTCGCTCGGAAGCCTTCAACGCCACGGTCGCGGCGCTCGTGGCGCAGGGCCTGACGGTCGTCGCGGCCGCGGGCAACGCCAACACCGACGCCTGCAGCCGGTCCCCCTCGTCCGAGCCCGGCGTGTTGACAGTGGCCGCGAGCACGGCTGTGGACGCCCGTGCTCCGTTCTCCAATCACGGGCCCTGCGTCGCGCTGTACGCGCCTGGCGTGGGCGTGTCCTCCGCGTGGCACGCTGCGCCCGACGCGGTCGTCGCCTTGAGCGGAACCTCGATGGCAGCGCCCCACGCGGCCGGCGTGGCAGCACTCGCCCTGGAGGCCAACCCCCTGGCCAAGCCCGCCGACGTCAGGCGCTTCATCGACCAGGCTGCGACGCCCCAGGCGGTCGACCAGGGGACGATCGGACCGGCGGCGCCGCTGCTGTACGCGCTCGCGCCCGGGGTGCCGCAGCCCTGGTCGGTGGCGGTGACCGCGCTGGCGCCGCTAGAGCCGGAGCTCCTCGCCGACGGCCGGCCGCGCGCGCGCCTGAGCGCCAAGGTGCAGGCCTACGACGGTGACCGCTGGACAGACGTGGCGGCCGGCGCGCGCGTCAGCGGCATCTTCTCGCCCGGCGGGCCCGCCGCCTGCACGACGGACGCCTCGGGCCAGTGCGTGCTGAACCGCTGCGCGACGACGCTCGAGGCGCAGGCCGGCAGCTTCACCGTGCTGGCGGTCAGTGCCGAGGGCATGGTCGGGAACCTGGCGCTCGGTGTCGGCTCGGTCGCGAACGCCCTTCCCGCCCTGACGGTAGCCGCTGGGCGCTGACAGCCCGGACCCCTGCCCTGCGCGCGGTGTTCGGGCCTCTGTAAGGGGAACCGCTGGTAGAGATTGCTGCGGCGTTCGACCGCCACGGCGCCACCGGCTCCGCCCGAGCCCTATCGAGCCCTATCGAGCGCTATGGAGCCCGTGGGAGCGCGCCTCGGTGTCCGTCGGCATCCGTCACGACTCGTCAGCGCCCGCACGGCGCCAGCGCCAACCACTGGCCAGCGCAGTGCCGCACAGGACCAGCGAGCCCCCTGCCAGCGTGTGCCAGCCCACGCGCTCACCGAGGAAGAGCACGCCCCAGAGCGTGCCGAAGACCGGGATCAGGAAGGTCACGGTCAGCGTACGCACCGGGCCGATGTCGGCCAACAGCCGGAAGTACAACAGGTAGGCCACACCGCTGCAGACCACGCCGAGCGCGAGCGCGGCGCCCGCGACGGCCGGCGCCGGCATGGGTACCGGCTGCGCCGTCGCCAGCCACAGCGGCAACATCCACAGCGCCGCGGCCCACATGCTGCCCTGCGCGTTGGCCAGCGGCTCCACCCCCGGCGCGGCGCGCGCGTAGGTCGTCGACAGCCCGTAGCAGAAGGACGCCGCCAGCGCCGCCGCCACCGCCCAGTGGCCGCCGGCGGGCAGCGCGAGCGACTCGACCCCCACCAGCACCGCCACACCCGCGAGCCCGAGCGCCAGGCCGACCAGCACCCGCGCCGCGGGCCAGCGCCGCGCCCAGGCCGCCCCGACGACCGCGCCCCAGATCGGCGCGGTGGCGTTCAGCACCGACAGCAGCGTCGCCGGCAGGGCCTGCGCCGCGTGCGCCCACAGCACGAAGGGCAGTGCCGAGTTCAGCAGCCCGAGTGTCAGGAAGTGCCGCGCGTGCAGGCGCCAGCGCAGCGGGCGGCGCCAGACCAGCGCCACCGCGGCCAGGAACAGCGCCGCCAACAAGGCGCGCAGCAGCACCAGCAGTTCGGGCCCGAGCACCGGCACCGCCACGCGCATGAACAGGAAGGACGCGCCCCAGATCGCGCCCAGGGCGAGCATGCGGACGAGACTGGCGGGGGTCATCTAAAGGTCGGCCGGGTCAAGGCCATCGATAGGTCGGGACGGGCGGGCAGGGGAAGCGCCGCATCGGTCCGGCGCATGTCGGGACTTCGGCCTGCATCAGACGTCGCGCAGGACGCTGAAGCTGCGGAACAGCTCGGCGTCGAGTGCCTGCAGCAAGCGCCAGGTGATGCCGATGGGACCTGAGGCAGGGATCTCATGGGTCTCCCGCTCCACTTGTCCGCAGCAGGCGAATGCCGAGTCCCTGTTCTCGCGAACAAAGAGGAAGAAGCGCCAGCCGTTGCCGGGGCTCTCCAGATAGCGTCGTCCCGCTGCGTTGCCTGGTCGGGCACGGTTCTGTGTCTTCCAATGAAAACGCGACGGGCTCAGCGCATGGTCTGCATAGCGCACGGCCTCGGCGAACCCTATGGACTTGTCCAGGGTAACGAACAGCAGCTCGCACTTTTGCTCCTGCAGCAGCAACACGCCTTCTCGGTGCGCGGGTCGTCTTTCCTCATCAGAAGAACCCACCGCGGCCTGCAGCTGCCTGCGGCTGTAACGGCCTCGCAGCACCAGCGGCCAATCCGCCGGCGCCCCCGCCACCGCCTGCGCCGCTGAGATGGCGTCATCGTCAAGCAGGCCAAGCAAGGTCTGCAGTTCGGCATGAAGCGCTGGATGTTCGTTCAACAGCGCCCGGAAGCCCGCCTCAGTGACCGGGTCCCGCTCATGGAGCAATTGGTGCGCGAGCATCAGGATCTGCCGGGTGGGGATATGTGCCCCATCCAGCCAGCGCCGCCACGCGGCAATCAACAACGGATCGTTGACGTGCAACAGTGCTCCAACGCGAGCCAGCAACTGATCTCCGCGCGGACCGAAAGCCGGGGTCGGCAGCCCGATGGCGCGCAGCAGGCCCTGCCAGGATCGGCCGTTCTCGTAGAACTCCGCCCGCTCGAACATCTGCTCTCGCAGGAAGTCAGCGAGTCGCAGTTCCCCCTCACCCGCCTGACGCCCGGCCGCCCAGGCCGCGAGTTCGCGCTGCAGCCGCTGCCTGCTCACGTCCAGCGACTGCCGCAGGTTGGACAACACGCGCTCCCGAGCCACCTTGTCGAGTTGCAGATGGCATCCGGTAGGCAGCAGCCCGAAACCCTGATCCACCGACTGCTGGATCTGGCGCCGGCTCAGCCCAGTCAGGCCCCGGTACAGGATGTCGAAGCGATAGTCGGCGGCCACCTGCCCGATGAAGTCCAGCACGACGCAGCAGTCCTTGTCCCGATGCAAACGCAGCCCGCGACCAATCTGCTGCTGGAACACGACCGGGCTCTGCGTCGGCCGAAGCAGGATCAGCGTGTTCAGCGAGGGGATGTCCACACCCTCGTTGAACAGGTTGACCGCGCAGATCACCTTCAACTCCCCGGACTCCAGTCGGCGGACAGTTTCATCGCGACGCTGTGTTGAGTCCTCACCCGACAAGGCCGCGGAGGGAAGGCCGCGGCGGTTCAGGAAGTCGCTGATGAATTGCGCATGGCCCACGTTGACGCAGAACGCCAGCGCCTTCATCGAGGCCAGGCCCTCATCGTGCAGGTGCAGCCGCAGGGCATTCACCATCGCCTGCGCGCGGACCTCGCTGGCCCCGATGATCGTCCCCAGTTGTTGCAGCTCACCCGGCCGCCCCCATTCGACGCTGCGCAGGTCCACCCCATCGGCGGTGGCGTAGTACTCGAAGGGGCAGAGCAGTTCCTGGTTCAAAGCATCCCACAGCCGCAGCGAGCAGGCGGGCGATCCGTCCGGTCGATGGTCGAACCAATCGCCCAGGTTCTTGCCGTCGGCGCGCTCTGGCGTGGCCGTCAGACCCAACAGGAAGCCGGGGCGCACCTCGCGCATGAAGGCGTCGAAGGTCGGCGCGGGAACGTGATGCGCTTCGTCCACGACGACCATGCGCCAATAGCCGGCTCCCAGGCGGGTGACGAGACCCCGCCGATCAAGGGTCTGGATCATCGCGAACAGATGGTCGTGGCTGCTCGGAGACGTCTGGCCATCGAGCAGATCACCGAAGCTGCTGTCCCGCAGCACCTGCCGGTAGGTGTCGAGCGCCTGCTGCAGGATGCGCACTTGATGGGCCACGAACAGCAAGCGCGGGCGTCCGCCCTCGCGCTGGCAAAGCCGGAGATAGTCGAAGGCTGAAACGACCGTCTTCCCCGTACCGGTCGCCGCCACAAGGAGGTTGCGGGTGCGACCGTGCGCGCGCTCCTGGTCGAGTCGCTCCAGCATAGCCTGCTGGAAAGGCCGCGGCTGCAGGTCGAACCAGGTTCGCAGCACCGGCACGGCAGGCGCGGTCCCCATGCGCTGCCGTCGCAGCGCGGCATCGAGCGCCTCCACATGTCGCGAATCGTGCGGGTCATAGGGCTGGAAATCCGAGTCGGCCCAGTGCGCCTCGAAGCGCGCCCGGGCTGACTCGAACAAGGCAGGCTCGCGCGCCTGGGCAATCTTCAAAGTCCACTCGATGCCGTCGATCAGCGCAGACTTCGACAAATTGGCGCTGCCAACAAAGGCGGTTCCAAAACCGTTCGCGCGACCGAACAGCCAAGCCTTCGCATGCAGACGCTCGCGCTGGCCATCCAGCGAGACCCGCACGCTTACCCCGGGCAGCGTGGCCAGCGCATCAACGGCGTGGCGGTCGGTGGCCCCCAGATAGGTGGTTGTCAGAACCCGCAGGCGCAGGCGAGGTCGGCCGCTGGCGTCAACCGAGGTGGCGCGCTGCAGCACATCCTGCAACTTGCGCACTCCGGCCCACTTGATGAAGCTGATGATCAGGTCCAGGGTGTCGGCGGTCTCGAGTTCTGCTCGCAACTCGGCGTAAAGGCTGGGCTCGGCGCGTGCGGACGTGAACAGCCAAGGCTGACGCAGCCCGGTCAGGGGAAGCACCGGGCGCCGGTTCGGCTCGTGAACGGCGCGCAGCAAGCGCACTTCGGCCGACGGCAGGGATAGCCCCGTCGCCTCAGGCGCGTCCCGGCGCGCCGCCCGTGTCAACTCAGCAAGAAGTGCCAGTTCGCGTCGCGCGGCGTCCGCCTCCTCCTGGCCACCAGTGGCCACGACATCCAGCAATTCAGGGACGCGAGACAGGAACTCATCCAGCAGCAACTGGCGCCGCTGTGCGTCGCCCGGCACCTCGATCCAGGCTCTGCCCTGAGCCTCCAGCGCCTGCAAGGCCTCCCACTCGTCCTCGCGAACGAGGCGCTCGTACAAGCCGATACCAGGGGCTGTCATCACGCTCGCTCCCCATGTGAGCAATCGGGAACCGAATCAAGGTCGGGGCAGAGGCGACCCAAGCATGCCTCGCGGCCCTGCCGCGGCACGGTCGGTGAACGGAATCGCATCGGCAGCCGTGGACAAGACATTTCGGCGGGTTGAAGCTGGAGTCCAAGCCAACGCGAGCGGACGCGGCGCACTCTGCACGCAGAACTCCAACGGCAGCGTAACGTAAGTACTCAGCCGGCTAAACCATACGACGCGACAAGCAGCCCAGCAAGTGCCAGCGAGGCGCCGACTAGTGTCCTACCATGTGCAGCCCGCCGATCGCAGGGTCTTCCATGCCCCCGACTCTACCCATCGCCCTCGTCACCGGCGCCAACACCGGCATCGGCCGCGTGACCGCGCGCGAGCTCGCGCGCGCCGGGTATCGCGTGTTCCTGGCCTGCCGCTCGCCGGTACGCACGCGCCCGGTGCTGGAGGAGATCGCCGCGGTGGCACCGGGCGTGCCGGCGGAATGGCTGGCGCTGGACCTCGCGGACCTGGACTCGGTGCGCGCCTGCGCGCAGGACTTCCTGGCGCGCGGCCTGCCGCTGCACCTGCTCGTCAACAACGCCGGGCTGGCGGCGGTCGGTGGGACGACGGCGCAGGGCTTCGAGAAGGCATTCGGCACCAACCACCTCGGTCACTTCCTGCTGACGAAGTTGCTGCTGCCACGGCTGTGCGACAGCGCGCCGGCGCGCATCGTCACCGTGGCCAGCCGTGCCCACGAGCGCGCCGGCGGCATCGACTGGGAAGCCCTGCGCGCACCCAAGCGCGGCTTGGTCGGATGGCCCGAGTACTCGGTGTCCAAGCTCGCCAACGTGCTCTTCAGCGCCGAACTCGGCCGACGCCTGCAGGGCACGGGCGTGACGACCTACGCGCTGCACCCCGGCGTCGTCGCGAGCGACATCTGGCGCCGCGTGCCGCAACCGCTGCGCTGGCTGATGACGCGCCGCATGATCGGGCCCGAAGAGGGGGCGCGCACGACGCTGCACTGCGCACTCGCGCCCGAGCGCGCGGGCGAGACCGGCCTGTACTACGTCCGCTGCGCCCCGCGAGCGCCGAGCGCAGTGGGGCAGGACACGGCGCTCGCGGCCGAGTTGTGGCAGCGCAGCGAGACCTGGGTGGCCGACGGACGCTGACGCAGCCCACGGCCGGGCGCATCAGGCGCGCCCAGCCTCTCAACGCCGCCACGCCGCAAGCAGCGCGGCGGCCAGGATCAGCGCCCCACCGGCCCCCATCTGGGCCGTCACCACCCCTGCGCCCAAGGCGACAGCCGAGCCGCCGGCGAAGACGACCTCGCTGACCATGACGACCGAGGTCGCATTGGCAGGCAGGCGCGCCGCGCCGTACTGCAGCGCCAGGTTGCCGACGAGGAAGACCGCCGCCAAGGCAACGACACCGGCCACCCAGCCCGGTGCCGCCGCCGGCGGCGGCGCGACCAGCCCTGCCGCGCCGAGCGCCAACGCCGCGGCCGCCGGCACGAGCAAGCCGCCCAGGAACATCGCCAACGCGCGGGATTCGTCGCTGCGCGCGGCCTCGCGCCGCAGCAGCACGTTGTTCAGAGCGAAGCCGAAGCCGCCCAGCACCGCCAGCGCGTCCGCGGCCGACCGCGGCAAGGGCAGGCCCGACCCATCGGCGGGCCAGAGCACGACCATCGCGCCGCCCAGCGCCAGCACCACACGCAGCGCTGCCAACAGCGTCAGGCGCTCACCCAGCACCACGCGCGCGAGCAGCACCGCCCACAGCGGCATCAGGTAGAACAGCAGCACCGCGCGCACCACATCGCCCACGGTCGCGGCCGTGTTGTACGCGGCGTTGGTCACGCCCGCGGCCAGCAGCAGCCACCACAGCACCGGCGCGCGCAGCAACTGGCCCCAGGCGCGCGGACGCCAGGCGCTGATCAGCACGACGACGACGCCATACACCGCCACCGTTGCCCACAGCGGATGCAGCCCCTGCTCCGCGAACCAGCGAAAGGGCCACCACAGCAGGCCCCACGTGAACGCATTGACGGTGAGTGCGAGCACCGCCAGGACGGTGGTCCGGTCGAGCGCGGGGTTCAACCTGGCTCAGTGCGGATCGGAGCGCGCGATCGTGAGCAAGCGCTCGACCTCGTCGCGGTGGCGGACGCAGTTGTCGCGGTGCCAGCGGCCGATCAGCCACATCGTGCCCGCGACGACGATGCCGAAGATCGTGATCGCGCCGAACGCCGACATCCCGAATTTCGTCATGGCGGTGTAGAAGGCGCCGAGCCCGAGGATGCAGGCCTGCTCGTTGAAGTTCTGCACCGCGATCGAGCGCCCGGCACCCATCAGGTTGTGGCCGCGGTGCTGCAGCAGCGCGTTCATCGGCACGACGAGGAAGCCGCCCAGCGCGCCGAGCGCGAGCAGGAACGGCGCCGCGACCCAGACGTTGGAGATGAAGTTCATCAGGATCACGAGCAGACCCATCGCGATGCCCATGGGGATCACGGCGGTGGCACGGTCGAGGCGCATCGTCACCGAAGCCACCACCGCGCCGACCGCCGTGCCGATGGCCACCACCCCCACGAGCGACGAGGCCTGCGTCGTCGAGTAGCCGAGCGCGGCCGCGGCCCAAGCCAGCACGATGTAGCGCAGGTTGCCCGACACGCCCCAGAACAGCGTCGTCGTCGCCAGCGAGATCTGGCCCAGCTTGTCGCCCCACAGGCGCGAGTTGCACTGGCGGAAGTCGCGCACCAGGTGCAGCACGTCGCGGCCCATGGGCTGCAGCGCCGCGCTGGTGCGCGGGATGTACAGATTGAAAGCCGCCGCCACCACGTACAGCGTGACGATGGCGGCGATCGCCGCCTCGGGCGCGGTATCGACGCCGGTGTCGATGATGGGGAACTCCAGCGCCAGCAGCGTGGGCGCGATGTGCGCGCCGACGAGCTGCCCCCCCAGCAGCACGCCCAGGATGATCGAGCCGATGGTCAGGCC
The DNA here is from genome assembly GCA_903876715.1 of uncultured beta proteobacterium. Taxonomy (GTDB): domain Bacteria; phylum Pseudomonadota; class Gammaproteobacteria; order Burkholderiales; family Burkholderiaceae_C; genus Rubrivivax. The sequence goes on along the minus strand of CAIRBF010000161.1, from coordinate 5,611 downwards.
CTCGATCCAGCCGTTGGCCTTGACCAGTTGCGAGGGCGGCAGCAGTTCGGTCAGGATGCCGTACTTGGCGGGCGAGTACGCGGCCGCGCCGAGCCCGACGATGGCGTAGGACATCAACGGATGGGTGCCGAACAGCATCATCAGGCAGCCCACGACCTTGATGGTGTTCGAGACGAACATCACCCGGCCCTTGGGGATGGAGTCGGCAAAGGCGCCGACGAAGGGCGCGAGCACGACGTAGAAGAACGCGAACATCGGCACCAGGGCCGCGCGCTGCCACTCGGGCGCGCCGCCCGTGCGCAGCAGCTCGACCGCGGCCACGAACAGCGCGTTGTCAGCCAGCGAGCTGAAGAACTGCGCCGACATGATGGTCGAGAAACCTTTTTTCATCGGGTATCGTGCAGCGGCGCACAGCCCGGGGGCGGCGACGCAGCCCTTGTCTCCTGTGGCGGGCCGCCGGGTTATAGCATGGGGGGTGGGCCCGGCTCCTGCCGCCTGGCCAACTACCCTACGCCACCGCCGCCCAACAATGCCCCGTCCGATCGAAGCCCTCGTCCACACCGGCGCGCTGGCGGCCAACCTGGGCCGCGCGCGCGCCGCCGCGCCAGACGCGCGCGTCTTCGCCGTCGTCAAGGCCGACGCCTACGGCCACGGCATCGAGCGCGCCTACGAAGGGCTGCGCGGCGCCGACGGCTTCGCGCTGCTGGACCCGGCCGAGGCCGAGCGCGTGCGTGCGCTCGGCTGGCGCGGCCCGGTGCTGCTGCTCGAAGGCGTGTTCGAGCCGCGCGACCTGGAGCTGTGCTCGCGCCTGGGTCTGTGGCATGTGGTGCATCGCGCCGAGCAGATCGACTGGCTCGCCGCGCACAAGACGCAGGTGCCCCACCGCGTGTTCCTGAAGATGAACAGCGGCATGAACCGCCTGGGGTTCATGCCGGGCGCCTTCCGCAGCGCCTGGGCGCGCCTGTCGGCGCTGCCCCAGGTCGACGAGATCACGTTGATGACGCACTTCTCCGACGCCGACGGCCCGCGCGGCATCGCGCACCAGGTCGCCGCCTTCGAGGCTGCGACGCTGGACCTGCCGGGCGAGCGCAGCCTGTCGAACTCGGCCGCCGCGCTACGCCACGGCCTGCGCAGCGACTGGGTGCGCGCCGGCATCCTGCTCTACGGCAGCGCGCCGGACCACCCCGAGCACGACATCGCCACCTGGGGCCTGGCGCCGACGATGACGCTGCGCACGCGTCTGCTCGCCACGCAGGACCTGCAGCCCGGCGACACGGTGGGCTACGCCAGCACCTACCGAACCGAGCGGCCACTGCGCATCGGCATCGCCGCCTGCGGCTACGCCGACGGCTACCCGCGCCATGCGGGCACCGGCACCCCGGTGCTGGTGGACGGCGCGCGTTGCGCGACCGTGGGCCGGGTGTCGATGGACATGCTGGCCATCGACCTCAGCGCCGCCCCCACTGCCGGCCCCGGGGCCGAGGTCACGCTCTGGGGCGAAGGTCCGGGTGGCAGCCACCTGCCCATCGACGAGATCGCCCAGGCGGCCGGCACCATCGGCTACGAGCTGATGTGCGCGCTGGCGCGGCGGGTGCCGGTCAGGGTGGTGGATTGATCGCCGCCGCCTGACAGCCTGGCGCCGCCGTGCCACGCGCCGACCTTCCCGGCTAAGCTCGGGCCATGGAGTCCCGCCGTCACCACCCCACCGTCGACCCCGCCGAGGTCGAGTTCGCCGCCGTGCGCGCGCAGGGCGCGGGCGGGCAGAACGTCAACAAGGTCTCGAACGCGGCGCACCTGCGCTTCGACGTGCGCACCTCGTCTCTGCCCGAGGACGTCAAGACCCGGCTGCTGTCCAGCGCCGACACGCGCCTGACCGATGAGGGCGTGGTTGTCATCAAGGCGCAGGAGCACCGCAGCCTGACGCAGAACCGCGCCGCGGCGCTGGCGCGGCTGCAGGCGATGGTGGATGCCGTGGCCCGGCCGCCCACGCCGCGCAAGGCCACGCGGCCCACGCGCGGCTCGGTACAGCGCCGGCTTCAGTCCAAGGCGATGCGATCACAGGTGAAGGCCGGACGCGGCCGCGCGGCGGAGTGAACCGGCGCCGGGCCGGCAGGATCGGGGCTTCGCCCGTCAGCCCGTCTTCAACCAGGTCTCGACCAGCCGCGTCCAGTAGCTCGCCCCGGTGGACAGGCAGGCATCGTTGAAGTCGTAGCCCGGGTGGTGGACCATGCAGCCGCCTTCGGAGCCCTGGCCGTTGCCGATGAAGACGTAGCAGCCAGGCACCTTCTCGAGGAAGAAGGCGAAGTCTTCGCTGCCCGTCACCGGCTCCTGGCCGGTGAGCAGCGCGCCGTCACCGAAGGCCTCGCGCACGACCTGCTCGCAGAAGGCCGTCTCCTTCGGGTGGTTGTAGAGCACCGGGTAGCGGCGCTGGTACTGCACCTCGGCCTGCGCGCCGAAGACCGCGGCCTGGGCCTGGGCGATCTCGGTGATGCGGCGCTCCAGCAGGTCACGGATCTCGGGGCGGAAGGCGCGCACCGTCAGGCGCAGCTCGACCTCTCCCGGGATCACGTTGGGCGCGTCCCCAGCGCGAAACGCGCCCACGGTGACGATGCCGGTGTCCAGCGGCGGGACGTTGCGCGAGACGATGGTCTGCAGCGCCATCACGATGGCACTGGCTGCGACGATGGAGTCGGTGGCGTGGTGCGGCATCGCGCCATGGCCGCCCTTGCCGCGTACCTTGACGATGCAGGTGTCGGAGCTGGCCATGGCCGCACCGGCCACGGCGACGAACTGGCCCGCCGGCTTGCCCGGCATGTTGTGCATGCCGAACATGGCCTCGCACGGGAAGAGCTCGAGGAAGCCGTCCTCGAGCATGCGCCGCGCCCCGCCCAGTCCCTCCTCGGCTGGTTGGAAGACGACGTGCACGATGCCGTCGAAGCGGCGCGTGGCCGCGAGGTGGCGCGCCGCGGCCAGCAGCATCGCCGTGTGGCCGTCGTGGCCGCATGCGTGCATCTTGCCGAACACCTTGCTCGCCCAGGGCTTGCCGCTGGTTTCCTGGATGGGCAACGCGTCCATGTCGGCGCGCAGGCCGATGCGGCGCGTGCCGCGGCCGGCGCGCAGCGTGCCGACCACACCGGTCACGCCCAGACCCCGGTGCACTTCATAGCCCCAGCGCTCCAGGCGCTCGGCCACCAGGTCTGCGGTGGCGTTCTCCTCGTAGGCGAGCTCGGGGTTCTGGTGGATGCGGCGCCGGATCTCCACCATCTCGGCTTCGTGGGCGCGGATCTCGTCGAGGGCGGGCGGGAGCAGGAGTGCGTTCATGGGTGCAGGCGCTCGGTGTCCATGCAACGATTCTGCACCGCAGCCGCTGCCGGCAACACCGGTGAGAACCCGGCCGCTCGCGCCGCGAACCGAAGCCCGCGCCGCGGGCGCTTACTTCTTCGCGGCAGCGTCGCGGGCGGTGCCGGCGTCACCCGCGGGCCGCTGCAGTTCCCGCAGTTCGGCATCGCTGATGATCTCGAACACGCGGACCACCTTGCTCACGCCGGAGACACCGCGCGCGGCTTCCACGGCGCGCGAGGCCTCACGCTCGGTGACGCGGCCCATCAGGTGGACGACGCCACGCTCGGTGATGACCTTCACGGTCTGCGGGTTCAACTCCAGGGCGTCGATGAAGGAGGCCTTGACGCGGGCGGTCAGGATGGCGTCATTGGAGCGCGCCGTCAGCGAGGTCTTGCCCATGACCGCCAGTTCGTTGACCACCGCACGCACGCCGTCGATGCGACTGACCGCCTGCTCCACCGTCGCCCGGTCAGCGGCTTCGGGGGTTTCGCCGGTCAGCAGCACGAGCCGGTTGTAGCTCGTGACGTTGACGTGCGCCCGGTCCGCCGTCAACTCACGGATGCGCGCGTCGGCCTTCAACTCGATGCTCTGGTCCTCGACCTGCGCGCCCGGGCTGCGCCGATCGGCGGCCACGGCCGCGGTCCCCACGATCGCGCCGCCAATGAGCGCGGGCGCGCAGGCGCTCAGCGCGGCAGCAGCGGCCAGGGCCAGCAAAGCGACCCGCCACGGGGCCGAGGTCTTGTGGAGTGGGGTCTTGTTCATGCGGTTTCCAGTTCGCCCATCAGTTGAAGATCGACAGCATCGCACAAGCAGTGCAGCATCAGAAGGTGGGTCTCGGTGACGCGGGCCGGCCGCTGGTGCGGCACGGCCACGAGGACATCGGCCTCCCCCAGCAGCGGCCGCCAGGCGGATGTGTCGGCACCGGCCAGGACGGCCACCGTCATCTCCTGCGCCTGCGCATGTCGTGCGGACTCGAGCAGCGCGGCCGCTGCACCACCCGCATCGATCAAGAGCAGCAGGTCGCCGGGTTGGCCCAGCGCCTGCACTTGAGATGCAAGGCCCTGGAGCGTATCGTCGCGCAAGGCCAGGGCGGCCAGCGGCGGGCGCTCGCGCTCGAAACGGCCCGCCAGGTTGGCGGCCAGGATGCGCGCCAGCACGCTGCCGGCGTCGCTGCCGGCCACGAGCACCTTGCCGCCCGCGGTGACGCAACCGAAGACCGCCTCGGCCAACACCGCCACGGGCCGGCCCAAGGATCCCGCGGCCTGACCCAGCAGGTCAGCGCACTCGAAGAATTGCTGCTGGATGCGCTGCTCGAGCATGGGCCGCGATCATAAGACACGGCTTGTCGCACCGGTCTGCACAGGCGGCTGTGTGCGTGCTCAAGAAATCGCCCGGCCGCCCCAGGTGTTCTTGCGTCACCGCAGGGGGCCGGGGCGGACGACGACCGACCCTTGGGGGTACTCATGACGCGTCAAAGGCGCCGCGCAGCCACTCGACCCGGTCACCGTCGATCGCGACCACATCGAATCGGCAGGGCGGCAGCGCGCTCAGGCGCAGCAGCCAGTGCTGCGCCGCGTACACGATGCGCCGCTGTTTGGCGCGGCCGATGCTCGCGGCGGCGCCGCCCCAGGCGCCACCCAAGGCGCCGGCCGGCGCCGAGCGCGCGCGCACCTCGACGAAGACGAGTGTCCCGTCGGGTTCACGCAGGATCAGGTCCACCTCACCAGCGCGTGCGCCAGGCCCGCGGGCGACTCGATAATTGCGTTCCACAAGGCTCAGGCCGGCGGCCTGGAGATGCCGCAGCGCCAGAGCCTCGGCGCGGCTGCCGGCCTCGCCTGGTGTCCCACCCGGCCCCCAACCCTTGACCATCGACGCCCCCCACCTGCTGCACGCTGCGGCCCTGGCCGCCGGCGCCCAGCAGTATCCCGCGCCGGCGCTGTACATCGTGGCCACGCCGATCGGCAACCTGGCCGACCTGACGCTGCGCGCGCTGCACGTGCTGGCGCTGGCCGACACGGTGGCCTGCGAGGACACGCGCAACACCGGCGCGCTGCTGCGCCACCTGGGGCTGACCAAGCCGCTGCTGGCGCTGCACGCGCACAACGAGTCGCAGGCCGCGCAGCGCGTGGCCGCCCTGCTCGCGCAGGGGCAGCGCGTGGCCGTGGTCAGCGACGCCGGCACGCCGGCGGTGTCCGACCCCGGGGCGGCGGTCGTGGCCGCGGTGGCCGCGGCCGGGCATCGCGTCGTGCCGGTGCCGGGCCCGAGCAGC
>CAIRBF010000160.1 GCA_903876715.1 uncultured beta proteobacterium | reverse complement strand
CGGCCTGATCGATCTGCTGACCACGCTGGTGCTGGTGCTGTCGGCGGCGCTGACATTCGGCATGGATTCAGCGATGGCACGCTACTTCTACGATACCGAGGACACGGCTCAAAGGCGCCAGGTCGTCAGCCAGGCCTTCTACTTCGTGCTGGCGATGCTGGTGCTATTGCTCCCTCTGCTGTGGCTGGGCGCGGACCGGGCTGTCGCCTGGCTGGCGCTGGGCGACACAGGGCGCGACGCGCTAGGCGTCGTGATCGCGCAGATGCCGTTCTTCGTGATGACAAACATGTCGATGGGACTGCTGAAGTGGACCTTCCGCCGCAACGCGTTCCTGGCTGTGTCGCTAGGCGGCACAGTCGGATCGGTGGTGCTGCTGTTCGGCGCCGTCACCTGGTTTAACGCTCTGGTTCTGGATGTCTTCGTGATCCACCTGGCGGTGCGGGTGGCCGCCTGCCTGGCCAGCCTTTGGCTGGTACGCGACTGGCTGATATGGCCGCGGCAGTGGGCAGTGCTGCGCGGCATGCTGCCGTTCGCAGCGCCGTTTGGCCTGATGTGCGTGATTTCGGCCTTCATCCCGCTGTGGGAGCGCAGCGTGGTGCAAGCGGTGCTGGGCGCCGACGACCTGGGACTGCTGGCGGCCGGTGCGAAGGTGGCGATGCTGCTGTCGCTGTTCATCACCGCATTCGAGACGTCGTGGGGCCCGTTCTCGCTGGCGCTTCACAAGCAGGCGGACGCCGCAACCACCTACCGCGTTGTGCTCAAGGTCGTCACCGCTGGGCTGCTGGCCACCGTGCTGGCGGTCACCAGCATCGGCGAGCCACTGGTCCAGGCGCTGGGCTCGTCACGCTACGCCGGCGCATCGGCGGTGGTCTTCCCGATGGCGGCCTGCCTGGTGATCCAGGCCATCGGCGCGGTGGCTGGCGTGGGCATTACCTTCTCCAAACGTGCATACCTGTACCTGGTGGGCTACGTGCCTCTGCTGGTCACCGTTCTAGTCACCGCGCCGTGGATGGCGCAGCGCTTCGGCCTGGTCGGCGCAGCCTGGGCCACTGTGTTCGGCTATGCGGCCAAGGTCGCCACCGACGTCGTGCTGGCACAGCGGATCCATCCGACCGACTGGCGCTTCGGCGCGCCGCTGGCGGTGGCTGCGGTGGCCTTCGCATTCGGCATCGCGCACCAAGTCACCTTTGGCTCCTGGCGGGCATGGGGCGTGGACATGCTGCCGCTGGCCGGCATGGCCAGCGTGCTCGTCGTGGGCTGGCTACTACTGCTAAGCCCTGAGGAGCGCGCCGGCATACGCCGCCTGCTGCTCCGTCGCCGCCTGACGGCCGCCGACCCAAGATGAAACCGTGACGCTGCTCCTACATAGCTGCAGAGTCCGGCCGCGCGCGCAGCCGGCATGACCGGCCAGATCATCCTCACGGCGACTGCGACGATTGCGTTGGGCATCGTGCTTGGCGCGCTGTCGGGGCACTTCAGATTCATGGTGCTGCTGCTGTCGTATGCGGTGATGCTGGCGGCGGCCTCTGGCCTGTCGATCGCCAGCAGCTACCCCGACGGGCCAGCGCCGCTGCCGTACCTGGCCGGCAGCGACGGCGAGCGCTACTACGAGGAGGCTGTCAAGCTCGCAGAGTACGGCGTCGAGAACTTTCAGGACATCGTGGTGGCCAACTACGCCGGCTACCAGATCTACCTGGCGATGTGGTTCGACGCCTTCGGCCCCAGCCTGGGCGTGGCGCTGTTCGCCAACCACCTGCTGCTGACGCTGTCGGTGCTGTGCCTTTTCCGCGCCACCGAGCTGCTCACCGGCTCGCAGCAGGCGGCCCTGCTGGCCTGCGTCGCGATGATGCTGACCGGCTCGCACGTCTTCTACGCGCTGCTGATCCTGAAGGAACCGGCGATCAACCTGGCCTTCAGCTTCCTGCTGCTGGCGGCGGCCCTAGCGCTGAAGCAGCGCGGGGCGGCGGCCGGCCTGCTGGCGCTGGCGCTGTTCATCGCGGCGGTGGTCATCCTGGTGGCCATGCGCGCCACGCTGCTGCTGTTCGTGCTGGTGCTGCTGGGCTGGCTGGCCACGCTGTTCGCGCGCCAGCGCAGCTGGGTGCTGGTGGCGCTGGGCGGGGTGCTGGTGCTTATGGTACCGCTGGCCGACACCTTCAGCCGCTACACCTTCGACTCGGAGTTCTTCGCCCGCACCGTGCTGCTGAACACGGCACTCAGCCAGGCGCTGGAGACCGGCGATGTGGATGCCGGCGGCGTGGTGGGCAGGGTCTCCAGCGCCTACCTGGCGCTGCCCTTCGTGCTGCGCATGCTGCTGTTCTTCGTGCCCACGCTGCTGCAGATGCTGCTGCCGTTCGACGTGTGGAGCACGGCCTTCATCGACGACCACTTCAGCATGTTCTTCAGCCGCAACGCCAACTTGGTGTGGCTGCTGTTCGGCGCGGTGTGGACGCTCTATGCCGTGGTGCACGTGCGCCGCCTGGCCGATCCGCTGCTGGCCCGACTGGTGCTGGCGGGCGCCACCTTCTACGTCATCGTGGCGGTGATCTACGGCGGCGCCATCCCGCGCTACGGTGCACCGGCGCTGTACTTCATCTACCCGGCCATCGGGCTGTGGTGGCGGCAGCTGCGCGAAGACCACGCCGTGCGGCGGCATGTGCAGCGCTTCTTCCGCTGGTACTTCGGTGGCCTGCTCGCGCTAATGCTTCCGTACCTGGTGCTCAACCTGCTGCGGGCGGTCTGAGCGAGTGGGCCGCGCGATGCATGCCATACAGCTGGCCGTCGTCGGCAACGGCGCCACCGCGGTGGATGCGGCGGGGCGCTGCCACGTTAACCGCCACACGGCGCAGTTCCTGGCCGACCTAGCCGCACATGGCCATCGCGTGGCCTACCTGGAGCCGCATGTGCGGCTGCAAGCCCACGGCAATCTGCAGGACGGCGAACTGCCGCCGCACCTGGTGCAGGCGGTGGCGGTGAACAAACGCAGCCCGCTGGCGCTCTGGCGGGCGGGCCGGGTGCTGTGCCGGGCCGACCTGGCCTACATCTTCTACCCCGGCACGGTGCCGCGGCTGGCTGCGGCCCTGTGCCGGCGGCTGGGCCGGCCCTATGCCATCTACCTGCGCGGCGAGCGCTTCGACACCACCGGCGCCGACGCCGCCAACCTGCACGGCGCCCGTTTCGTCTGCTGCGTGGGCGGCCTAAGCGCGCGGGTGCAGGGGCTGAACCGCCATGTCGTCCCGATCCAGCCCATGCTGGACCTGAGCCCCGCCGACGCTCTGCGGCGCGACTTCGCCAGCCGAGACGACAGCCCTTGGCGGCTGCTATTCGTCGGCCGGCTGGAAGCCGCCAAGGGCGTGCCTGAGCTGCTGCAGGCAGCCGAACTGCTGCGCGCGCGCGGGCTGCGCTTCGAGCTCGTGCTGGTGGGCGGCGGCCCGCTGCATGCCGAACTGGCCGCACGCCACGGCAATCGGCCCGGCGCATCGGTGCGGGTGACCGGGAGTATCGACAACAAGACCAGCCTGCATGCGGCCTATGCAGACGCCGACCTGTTCGTGCTGCCGACCCACCACGAAGGCTTCCCACGGGTTCTCTACGAGGCGATGATGAAGTCCAATGTCATCCTGACCACTTTCGTCGGCGGCATCCCCGGCCTGCTGCGCGACGGGTACGACGCACTGCGCCTGCCGGTGGGTGACGCCGCAGGAATCGCCGAGGCGATCGCCGACGCGGTCGCCGACCGGCAGCGCATGCAGCGGCTGGCCGATGCCGGCCATGCCATCGTGCAGCAGGTGCTGACGCGCCAGCCAACCCACTTGGCCGCCGTGCTGCAGCACCTGCATGTCCAGCCTTGACCGCATCTGGAACGGCCGCCTGTCCGGGCTGCCCGGGGCCGCCTGGCTGGCCGCCGGCATCGTGGTGCGCCGTTTGGCCGACCGCCTGGGCACCGCGCTGGCGCGCGGCAACCTGGGCTCTATGGGCGCCGGCGCCCGGGTGCAGGCCGGGGTGGTAATCCGCCATCCTGCCCGGGTGCACCTGGGCGCGCGCAGCCGCCTGGCCACGGGGGTAGAGATCGCCACCGAGCTGCCAGGCAGCGAATGCCGCATCGGCGCCGACGTGATCGTGGCCACCGGCGTGCGGCTGGACTTCAGCGGCGGCCTGCACATCGGCGACGGCGTGGTGATCTCCGAGGGCGCCGTGCTCTACACCCATGCCCACGGGCTGAACCCGAAGTCGGTGCCACGCCCCGCGAAGTTGGAGATCGGCCCCGGCGTTTGGCTGGGCAGCCGAGTGGTGGTGATCGAGGGCGTGGGCCGCATCGGGGCCGGGTCGGTGGTGGGGTCGGGCTCGGTCGTCACACGCGAGGTACCGCCGGGCGTGGTGGTGGTCGGCGTGCCTGCCCGGGTGATCAAGGATCATCGGCAATGAGCGCTGACGGATCGCCGCCACCGACGCGGCGCCCGCGCGTGCTGGTGACGGCCGACCATTACCTGCCTGGCTTCCGCGCCGGCGGGCCGATCCGCACGCTGAGCAACCTGGTGGAGCAGCTGGGCGCGGAGTACGAGTTCTGGATCGTCACCCGCGACCGCGACCTCGGCGACGACGCGCCCTATGCCGGCATCGTGCCGGGCCGCTGGCATCCGCTGGACGCGGCGCGTGTGTACCACGCAGCCCCGCAGGACCTGGCGCCCGCCGCGCTGGCCCGGCTGCTGGCGGCCACGCCGGCCGATCTGCTGTACCTCAACAGCTTCTTCAGCCCGCGCATGAGCATCCTGCCGCTACTGCT
>CAIRBF010000159.1 GCA_903876715.1 uncultured beta proteobacterium | reverse complement strand
GTCATTGGCCGTGGTCGGGTCGGAATAACTCACGGAGACCGACGACGCCGCCGCAGCCGAAGCCGGCAGGCTGATGCGCAGGGTATCGCCCTCGCCGCTGACGATCGAGTACTCCGTGGACGCCAAGGCAACGCCATTGAGTGCAATCTGGAAAGCACTCGCCAGCGGCAGGTTGCTTCCGCTCATCTCGTCGTTGAAAACGAGTTGGAGTTCCGTCCCGGCAACTCCTGCCGACAGAAATGAAGGCGCCGAGGTGTCGGTGGAGACCGTATTCCCTGCGAATTTCGGTGCGCCGGAAACGATCTGCAGGCTCTTGTCGCCATCGGTGAAGCGCAGGTTCTGCAGCGTCGATGTGGCGGGCAGGCTGAGGAAGGTCTCGCCTGTGCTCAGCAACTTGAAACGCACCTCGGTGCCCGAGCGGAGCACCGAGACCTGCGAAGAGGCCAGGCCCTGCAGCACGATCAAGTTGCCACCAATGGCACCGTCCAGGTCCAGCTTGCCACCCTGGGCGATGACGATGGTCTGGTCGCCCGACGCATCGGTCACCTTCGCGACCATGCCACTGCTGACGATCCACTCGGGGGTGGATGTCGTCCCTATGCCGTAGAGGTTGGGGCGAAGGATGTTGCTCATCACTGGACTCCGCTGGAGGAGAGGAAATTGAAGTTCAGACTTGGAAGATGTTCACGAGATCGCCCACCAGTAGGGCGTTGAAAGAATCGACGTCGTAAACGATGGCGTCTGGATCCGCTGCCACGAGTGCCGCCGCCGCCCCCTTCAGAATGACGGTCGACAGCGTTCCTTCGATGTTGACGTTCAGAGACACATCGGGACCTTCGTTGCCGATGGAGAGATTTCCAACGCCGGACAAGCCCAGGTATTCCAGCGCGTCGTCCGCCCCGAAGCCCGAGATCTCGGTGACATTGGTCTTCGTGATGTCGTCGGTGAACTTGAAGGCCCCTTGCGACGCGTCGTACGTCGCAGGCGTCTGCTGGGTGCCCGCCGGGTTCAAGGCGTCCAGCGACACGGTGGTACGGGTGACCACGTCGTCACTCGTGACGTTCGTCACGTTCACCACCACGGCCTGCGTGGCGGAGTTGTTGGCCGCGTCCTTGGCCACCACATCGAAGCTGTAACTCTTCTTCGCGCCTGACGCGTCGAAGTCCAGGACGCCCGTCTTCAAGGTCACCACCCCGGCGCTGCTGATCGAAAGCAGCGTGGCATCCGTGCCAACCAGCGTGTAGCTCACCGCCCCAGAGGCGTCGGTCGCCACCGCTGTGTACAGCGTGGCCTGGTTCTCCACCGCCGTCGTCGAAACACTCGCCCCGCCCGTGATCACGGGCGGCGTGGTGTCCGTCGGCGGCTGGGTACCACCCAAGCCAACAAGATCGCCCACCGGCAGGGCATTGAAAGAATCGACGTCGTAGACGATGGCGTCTGGATCCGCTGCCACGAGTGCCGCCGCCGCCCCCTTCAGAATGACGGTCGACAGCGTTCCTTCGATGTTGACGTTCAGAGACACATCGGGACCCTCGTTGCCGATGGAGAGATTTCCAACGTCGGACAAGCCCAGGTACTCCATTGCGTCGTCCGCCCCAAAGCCCGAGATCTCGGTGACGTTGGTCCGCGTGATGTCGTCGGTGAACTTGAAGGCCCCTTGCGACGCGTCGTACGTCGCGGGCGTCTGCTGGGTGCCTGCCGGGTTCAAGGCGTCCAGCGACACGGTGGTACGGGTAACCACGTCGTCACTCGTGACGTTCGTCACGTTCACCACCACGGCCTGCGTGGCGGAGTTGTTGGCCGCATCCTTGGCCACCACATCGAAGCCAAAGCTCTTCTTCGAGCCCGCGGCGTCGAAATCCAGCACGCCCGTCTTCAAGGTCACCACCCCGGCGCTACTGATGGTCAGCAGCGCCGCATCCGCGCCACCCAGTGTGTAGGTCACTGCGCCGGAGGCATCTGTCGCCGCTGCCGTGTAGAGCGTGGCCTGGTTCTCCGCCGCCGTCGTGGAAATACCCACACCGCCCAGTAAAGACGGGCCTACCGTATCGACAGAGATACTGCCAGTCCCCGGATTCGAGACATTGCCCGCCAGGTCCATCACCGTCGCCGAGAGCGTCTCCGACCCCTGACCCATGGCCGTGATGTCCGCCGACTGCAAGGTGTACGTCCACGCGCCGCTGCCGTCGGCCGTGACCGACCGGGCGGTGCCGCCAATGCTCAGCGCCACCACCGCATTGGCTGGCGCCGTGCCGCTGACTACGGCCGACTGCTCGCTGGCGTTGATGACGTTGTCGCCCGCCACGGTGGCAATGGTCGGAGCCGTCGGCGCCTGGGTGTCGATCGTGAACTTGGCGGCATCGGCCGCAGTCTCATCCTTGTTGCCCGCGGCGTCGATGACGCGCACGCCGTAGGTGCCATCCGCCAGATTGCCAGTGAAGGCGATCGTGTAGCTGCCGGGGCTGGTGGTCGACTCGACCGCCGTGTACGCGGCCGTGGTCTCGACCCCGTTCTGCCCGACCTTCAGCGTCGCACCCGGCTCGGCCGTCACCGTCATCGTCGGCGTGGCGTCCTTGGTGATACGGTCGGCCCCGCTGCTGCCGGTGTCGTCGGCCAGCGTCACGATGGTCGCCTGGCCCGGGCTCGTGCCGTCGATCAGGAAGCCCGCCGTCGAATTCGAGCCCGGCTGCGGGGTCGGGCTCATGTTGCCCGCCGCGTCGAAGGCCACCAGCCCATAGGCGCCGTCGGGCAGGTTGGCGCTAACGCTGACCGTGTAGGTACCGGGGTTCGTCGACGACTCGACCGCCGTGTAGCTGCCATCCGCCAGGGGCTGGCCGCCAGTACCGAGCACGATGCGCGCTCCAGGCTCCGCGCTGACCGTGAGCACCGGGGTGCGGTCTGCGGTCAGCCGGTCGCCGGTGTTGCCGGTGTTGTCGGCAATGGAAGCGATCACAGGGGCCACTGGGGCCTTGTTGTCCACGGCCTGCACGCTTTGCAGCGCCGCCGTGCTGGCGTTGCCCGCCGCGTCGCTGGCCGCGCTCGCCGCCACGTCCACCGTGACGTTGCCCTCGAAGCCCGTCGTGGGCGTGATCGCCAGCGTGTAGACACGGCCCGCCTCGCCCGCCACGGTGCTGGGCGTGAACGCGCCCTTGGCCCCGTTGGCCACCGTCACGTCGTCGGCCGTGAAACCCGTCACGGCCTCTGCGAACGTGAACGTGTAGGTGATCGCCCCGTTGGTCAAGCCCTCGCGGTTGTCAGTGATCGTCACCGCCGGGGGCTTGGTGTCCACCGCCTGCACGCTTTGCAGCGCCGCCGTGCTGGCGTTGCCGGCCACGTCGCTGGCCGCACTCGCCGCCACGTCCACCGTGACGTTGCCCTCGAAGCTCGTCGTGGGCGTGACCACCAACGTGTAGACACGACCCGCCTCGCCCGCCACGGTGCTGGGCGTGAACGCGCCCTTGGCCCCGTTGGCCACCGTCACGTCGTCGGCCGTGAACCCCGTCACCGCCTCTGCGAACGTGAACGTGTAGGTGATCGCCCCGTTGGTCAAGCCCTCGCGGTTGTCCGTGATGGCCACCGTGGGCACCTTGGTGTCCACCGCCTGCACGCTTTGCAGCGCCGCCGTGCTGGCGTTGCCCGCCGCGTCGCTGGCCGCGCTCGCCGCCACGTCCACCGTGACGTTGCCCTCGAAGCCCGCCGTGGGCGTCACCACGAGCGTGTACACCCGGCCCGCCTCACCCGCCGCGGTGCTGGGCGTGAACACGCCCTTGGTCCCGTTGGCCACCGTCACGTCGTCGGCCGTGAACCCCGTCACCGCCTCTGCAAACGTGAACGTGTAGGTGATCGCCCCGTTGGTCAAGCCCTCGCGGTTGTCAGTGATCGTCACCGCAGTGGGCTTGGTGTCCACGGCCTGCACGCTTTGCGGCGCCGCCGTGCTGGCGTTGCCCGCCGCGTCGCTGGCCGCGCTCGCCGCCACGTCCACAGTGACGTTGCCCTCGAAGCCCGTCGTAGGCGTGACCACCAACGTGTAGACACGGCCCGCCTCGCCCGCCACGGTGCTGGGCGTGAACGCGCCCTTGGCCCCGTTGGTCACCGTGACGTCCTCGGCCGAGAAACCCGTCACCGCCTCGCCGAACGTGAACGTGTAGTTGATCGCCCCGTTGGTCAAGCCGTTGCGGTTGTCAGTGACCGTCACCGCCGGGGCCGTGTTGTCAACAACAAACTGGGCCACCTCCGAGCCCGCGGGCGAGGTCAGGTCCTGCTGTGTCGACAGCCCCTTGATCGTCGCCCCGCTCAGGCCCGCGACCTGCACCACGGCGTCGTTCCCGCCCCCGACGACGGCCTTGAACTTGAGCACGCCGCCGGTTGCGTCGGCGGGGGTGCTGTTCTCGGCGTCGTAACTCGCGTTGAGCGTCTGCCCATCCACCGACAAGCCCAGCGTCAGCGTCTGCCCTTCGGTCGGCGTCACCGACACGGCCTCGGACAGCTTCATCGTGAAGACGACGGCCGTGCCCTCCTTGGCCGCCGGCACATCAGCCGTCAGGGCGCTGACGGCCGGTGCTCTGACGACCGAGAGCGCAAAGGTCTGGGTGGCCGTCAAGCCCAGCGTGTCCGTGGCTGTGACCGTGACGGTGGCAGGGGTGCCCGCCGGCGTCAGCGCCGTGGCCGTGCCCGTGAGCCTGCCGTCCGTGCCGAGGCTCAGCCCGGCGGGCAGGCCGGTGGCGCTGAAGCTCAACGCGTCGTCGGCATCGACATCACTGAAGGCCGACGCAACGCTGACCGCCCCACCCTGCGCCACGTTCAGCGCCACGATCTTCGGGCCGATGGCGGCGCCTGTCGGCGCCTCGTTGACGTTGGTCACCTGAATGGCGACATCGCGCGCCGCGGTCTGGCCGAAGGTGTCGGCCGCGGTGATCTGCACGTTGTAGACGTTGTCGGCACCGGCGTCGAGGCGAGCCTCGAAGTTGGGCGCCGTCTTGAAGCGGACCGCCCCCGTGGAGGCGTCGATGTTGAACAGGTCCTTGTCGGCCCCGCCCGTGAGGGTGTACTGCACCGGCCCCGACGCGTCGGTCGCGCTGGCCGTGTACGCCGCGGCCGTGCCGTTCTCGGCAAAGCTGGCCGACGTCGCGCTCTGGAAGACCGGCGCCTTGGTGTCGACGAGCTGCACGTTCTGTGCGGCCGCAAGGCTCGGATTGCCCACCGCGTCCGCGGCCAAACCGGCCGCCACGTTCACGGTGACGTTGCCCTCGAAGCCGGCGTTCGGCACGACCACGAGCGTGTAGACACGGCCCACCTCGCCCGCCACGGTGCTGGGCGTGAAGGCCTCCTTGACGCCACCCGTGACCGCCACGTCTTCGACCGTGAAGCCCGTCACCGCCTCGCTGAACGTGATGGTGTAGGTGATCGCGCCGTTGGTGGCCGAAGCCCGGTTGTCGGTGATGTCCACCGTCGGCACCCGGAAGTCGAAAGCCTGCGCCGCGGCCTGCTGGGCCAGGCTGCCGTTGCCGGCCACGTCCTGCGCCGCGCCCGCGGCCACGCTCACGCCCAGCACGCCCTCGGCTCCGGCGTCCGGGGTGACCTCGAGGCGGTACATGGTCGGGCTCAGGCCCGAGAAGGTGCCCTTGCTGCCGCCCGTGACCGCCACGTCGTCGGCGCCGAAGCCCGTCACCGGCTGGTTGAACGTGAAGGTGTAGACAACGCTGCCGCCGGCGATGGCGGCCACGGACTGCGGCGCCTCGTCGCTGGTGATGGCCAGGCCCGGGCGCGAGGTGTCGAGCACGTAGGTCGCACTGCGATCGGTGAAGTTGCCGGCGGCGTCGATGGCGCGCAGCGTGAGGGTGTTGGGTCCCTCCGCCAGCGCCCCGGCGGGCACGGTGACCTTCAGGCCGGTGCCGTCCTGGACGGGGGTGATGACCTGGGGTTGTCCGTCGCCCACCCTGCCGAGGTAGCTGAGACCGGCCTCGGCGGAGAAGCTGAACTCGGGCGTCGTGACATTGGAGATGCCGTCGCCCTTGGCGCCACTGTCGCTGCCCGCCACCAACGCCACTTGCGACAGCGTCGGCGCCACGGTGTCGACGCTGAAGCTGCGGGTGGCGGTGACGCCGGTGTTGCCCGCCTTGTCGGTGGCGGCCACGACCACGGTCTTGTCGGCCCCCTGACCGAGCGCCGTGAAGTCGGCGTCGGACAGGCGGTAGGCCCATTGACCGCCTTCCGCCGGCGCCACGCGGTAGCTGTTGCCGGCCACGGTGACGGTAAGGCGACTGCCTTCACCGGCGTTGGTGGTGCCGGTGATGCTGACGCCCTCGGCTCGCTCGGCGGCGTTGATGATGCCGTCGCCTGCGACCGCGTTGATCACCGGCGCGCCGGGCGCCTGGGTGTCGACTTCGATCGTGCGCGTGGCTTCAGCGCCGGAGTTGCCCGCGGCGTCGGTGGCGGTGGCCTTCACCACGATGCCAGTCCCCTGGCCGAGCGCCGTGATGTCGGCCTGCTTCAGCGTGTAGGACCAGGCGCCATTGGCGCCGGCCGTGACGGTCTGGACGTTGGGACTCTGCCCGACGCTGCCCAGGGTCAGCGCCACGCGGGCGCCGGCCTCGGCTGTGCCCGTGATGGCCACGCCCTGCTCGAGGACGTTGATGACGTTGTCGCCGGCCACGGTGTTGATGGTCGGCGCCACGGGCGGTGCGGTGTCCACGGTGAGCGCAACGGCCGCGCCGCGCGAGCCCTGCGTGCCGGCGCTGCTCTCGACCACGGCGCTGAAGTCGTGCAAACCGGACGTCAGGCCGCTGGCCGAGTAAGACCAGGCAGAACCGGTGACCTGGGCCAGGCCGAGACGGGTGGCCCCGTCATAGACGACCACGACGTCGCCCTCGGCCAGCGTGCCGGTGACCGTGCCGGCCACAGCCGGCGAGGTGTCGTTCGTCACGGCGCCCTGCAGCGCAGAAGCGTTGTTCTCGCCCACGCGGAAGCCGGTGACGGCGGCAGTGGCCGTGGGACGCTCGGCGTTGACGGTGACGGCGAAGGCGGTGCCGGCCGGCCCCTCGTTGCCCGCCGCGTCGACGACGCGCGCGGACAGGTTGTGCGCGGCGTTGGACAGGTTGGGCGTGGTGAAGCTCCAGGCACCGCCCTGCCCGACCTCGGCATCGCCGAGTCGCACGGTGCCGTCGAAGACGGCGACGCGGTCCCCGTCAACGGCACCGCTGGCCGTGCCCGTCAGCCTCAGGGTCTGGTCGTTGGTGACCGCGTTGGTCGAGGGCAGCGCGCCGGTGAAGGTGCCGCCATCGGCGTCGTCGATCACCTGCTGGATGACGGGGGCCGCGGCCGGGGCCAGGGTGTCGATGGTGATGTCGCGGGTGGCCGGGGTGCTGTCGTTGTCGGCGGCGTCGCGCGCGACGACGGACAGCCGCTCGCCGCCCTGGCCCATGGCCTGGAGCTCGGCCGCGCTCAGCGTGTAGGACCAGGCGCCAGCGGCGTTGGCCTTGATCGTCGCCGCACCCAGCTCGGTATTGGCGCCGTTGCGCAGCACGATGGTGGCGTAGGGGACCGCCTGGCCGCTGACGGTGACGCCGGCAGCGGCCTCTGTCGAATTCACGACGTTGTCGCCCGCGACGGTGCCGAAGCTGGCAGCAGCCGGCGGTGTCGTGTCGAGCGTGTAGGCGCCGGTGCGCAAGGTCGTGTTGCCCACGCTGTCGGTGGCGCGCAGCGTGATGGTGTAGGTGCCGTCGGTCGACAAGGCCGGCAGGTCGACCGTCTGCTCGGCGCCCGTGCCGTCGGCCACGTCCACGAAGGCACCAGTGCCCACCTGGAAGGCCAGCTTGGCGCCGGCTTCGGCCGTCACCTTGAAGGTCGGCGTGGTGTCGTTGGACCGGCCATCGCCCTTGGTGCCCGAATCGCTGCCTGCAGCGAGCCCGAAGGGCGTCAGGGCGGGCGCGACCGTGTCGACGATCACCGGGACCGTGCGGCTTTGTCCGCTGTTGCCCGCGCCGTCGGTGGCGACGGCCGACACGGTCTTGCCACCGCCCTGGCCCAGCGCGGCGTAATCGGCGTCGCTCAGCGTGAGGGACCAGGCGCCTGTGTTGGCGTCGGACGCGATCCGGTAGACAGTGGCGCCGGCGCCAGCGCCGACCGTCAGGGTCACCGACGAGCCGGGTTCGGCCATGCCCGAGACCGTCTGGGTCTGGGCGCGATCGGCGGCGTTGATTTCGTTGTCGCCGCCGACGGTGAAGCTCGGTGCCGCCGGGCCTTCGGTGTCGATGCGGATCGGTCGGTCCACCGGCAGGGTGCTGGTGTTGCCAGCGAGGTCGGTGGCGGAGGCTTGCAGGGTTTCCAGGCCCTCGCCCATGGCCTGCACGTCAGCCAGCTGCAGCTGGTAGGTCCACGCCCCCCCCGCATTGGCCTGCACTTGGCGCACATTGCCAGCGCCCAACGTCAGACGGACCGTGGCACCGGCTTCCGCCGTGCCCGACAGCGTGGCGCCGGTCTCGGCGCTGCCGATGACGTCATTGCCCGCCACCACGGCGATCGTCGGCGCCGAGGGGGCCACCGTGTCGATGCGCAGCGCCACGGCGCTGCTGCGAGCGCCCTGGACGCCCGCAGCAGACTCGACCACGGCGCTGAAGGCGTGCGCGCCGTCCGTCAGGCCGGCGGTGTCGAAGTGCCACGTGGCGCCGCCCTGGGCCACCGTCGCCGTGCCCAGACGCGTGGCGCCGTCGTACACGACGACGGCCTGGCCGTCCGCCAGGGCACCCTGCAGCGTGCCGTTCACACGCGGGGTGGCGTCGTTGGTCAGCGTGCCTGACAAGGCGCCATCGTTCTCTGCGCCCACGCGGAACCCGGCCACCTGGGCCGTGGCGGCAGGCACGGCCGTGTCGACCGTGACGTTGAAGGCGGTGCTCGCCGCGCCGGCGTTGCCGGCGGCGTCCTCGACGCGCGCGCTCAGCGCATGGGCGCCGTTGGCGAGGTGGGGCGTGAGGAAGGTCCAGGTCCCGGCCTGGGAGCCGGCCGTGGCCTCGCCCAGACGGGTGGCGCCGTCATAGACGACGACCCGTTCGCCCGTACCCAGCGCGCCGACGGTGCCCGACAGCGCCAGGGTCTGGTCGTTGGAGGTGGCGCCCGAGGACAGGGCGCCCGTGGTCGGGTCGACGTTGTCGACCACCGAAGTGATGGCCGCAGTGATCGTGGGGGCGACGGTGTCGACCGCGAAGGCGCGCGTGACCGATGCGCTCGAGTTGCCGGCCACGTCGGTGACCACG
>CAIRBF010000158.1 GCA_903876715.1 uncultured beta proteobacterium | reverse complement strand
TTGCAGGCCGACACCTTCGACCGCAGCAAGGTCGAAGCCATCAAGCAGGCGCTGCGCGACGGCAACTACCCGCTGGACAGTCGCCGCATCGCGGAGAGCTTCGTCGCCATCGAGCGGCTCATCGATGCCTGAACCCCAGAGCGCCCCGGAAGCACGCGCGCGCGCGCTCGCGCTGCTGCAGCAGTTGCTCGATTCGCTCGACCAGGAGTTCGAAGCCCTCAAGCGCCGAGACCTGGGCTACTTCGAGCGCTTGCAGCCCACCAAGGACCAGTTGCTGGAACAGCTGTCGGTGTGGCAGTCCGAGCCCGACAGCGCGGCGGCAACCTTCGTCCAGGACGTGGAATGCCGCGAGTGGCTGCTGCGTTGCCGAGACGCCCACCGCCGCAACGAGACCTTGCTGCAGCGCCACCTCGAAGCCGTGCGGGGCGCCCTGCAGGCTCTGTCCGCCGGCACACCCCTCCAGGGCGTCGAGATCTACGACCGCCTCGGGCAGATGCGCGGCCGCGGCGCCCGGCGCGGGATCGCCGAGGCCTGAACTTCACCCCCCGCGGGCCGCATCGTGCTCGCGCGCCTGCTCCGGGCGCAGGCCCTGCAGCCAGTAGACCCACGACAGGATGGCAGCCACGGCCGTGTACAGCGTGGGCGGAATCTCCTGGTCCAGGTCCAGGCGCGCCAACAGCGCGAGCAGCTGCGGGTCCTCGGTGACGTGCACGCCCTGCCGCCGAGCCTCCTCGACGATGCGCCGCGCGAGCTCCGCGTCACCCTTGGCGCTCACCACGGGTGCGCGCAAGCCGTCATAGCGCAGGGCCACGGCCTGGAACGGGTAGGCGTCGCGCGGTGGCCGAGGCATGGTGTCTCCGGCCCTCAGACCCGCAGGTCCAGCACGGCGCCGGCCCGCGCGGGTGCCTGGGCCGGGCTCGGGTCGCGACGCGGCCCGTGGATGACCTGGAAACGATCCAGGCGCAGCCCCTCGTCGCCCAGCAGGCCGGTCAAGCGCTCGACGTCGGCGCGCGCCGCGTTGCAAACCGCCTCGCGCTCGGCCCACATCACGAGCCCGATGCGCCCGTCGGCCTCGACGCGGGTCTGCAGCCACAGCGGGCCCCAGGCCTCGCTGTTGCTGTGGATGTCCACCGTCCACCCGGCGCTTCCCGCAGGCTCGCCCTCGGCAGGCGGCGGATCGCGGCCCAGGCGTAAGGTCAGCGGCGGCGCATCCCGGAAACCCAGCGCCAGATGCAGCACCACGCCGCCGTCGGCGCTGGCCGCCAGCGACTGCAGTTGCGCCGCCTCGACGTCCTCCAGCGCCGACGCCAGCGCCGCCGAAGCCGACGCACCGCCGGCCTCGGCCGCGCGCCATCGCGCCAGCAGGCCCAGCTTGACGTCGGACAGATCAGCGCGCTCGCCCCGCGCCAACCGGGACTCCGCGAACAGGCCGCTGCGTCGCACGGCATCACGCAGGGCAGCTCCGTCGAGCAGGCCCATGCTGATCAGTGACAGCAGCGGCGCCAGCACCGGGGGTGCCGCCATGGCGGCGCTGCCGGCGGCTGCCAGCGCGGGAGGCGGGCTGCCATTGGGGGTGGACTGCAGTGCGGCGGTCCACGCAGACAAGGCCCCGGGGCGCACGAGCAACTGCGCCCAACGCGGGGGCAGGCCTGGCGACTCGGAAGACTCCGGCGCGCGCGCGGCCGGCGCGTCGGACCGGGGCAGACCCGCCGCCGGCGCAGACGGCTCGGCGGCAGGCTCGCGGCCGCGTACCGGCAGCAGCTGGGCCGAGCCATTGGCCAGCAGCCGCACCATCCAGGCCATCGCAGGCGGCAGCGACCCCGCGGCGGCGCGGGGCGCCACGCCGCCGGGCCACTCGATCACCCTGCCGTCGA
Source organism: uncultured beta proteobacterium (assembly GCA_903876715.1). GTDB lineage: Bacteria > Pseudomonadota > Gammaproteobacteria > Burkholderiales > Burkholderiaceae_C > Rubrivivax. The sequence goes on along the minus strand of CAIRBF010000158.1, from coordinate 4,723 downwards.
GCAGCAGCATCAGACGCTCGTTGCGCACCTCGACCGTGGGGCGCACGATCTGGCCGTCGCTCAGCCCGAGCTGGCGCACCTCCGCCACACCGAGCACCGGGTAGGGCCCGGCCGGGTAGATGGCCGACGGCCGCGCCGCGAGCGAGACGGTCTCGGGCCCGGGCAGGGGCAGGCTCACGGGCGGGAGCCCCGTCTGGCTAGTGCAGCGTTTCGCGCCGCGCGGCACCTGCTGAAGCCGCTGGATTCGTCGTCCTGGCGCGACGCGAGCCACAGCGATGCACAGTGGCATCGCCAGGACTTGCAACGACGCCAGAGAGGCAAAGACGCGGGTTCATGTGCGGCATGGCGCGGAACGCTGCGCTACGGGTAGCGGATCCAATTGCGGCGCTCCGCCTCGGGCGCCGGGGTGGCGGCCCGCACCGGCGCGGCGGCCGGCGCGGGCGGCGCGGACCACTGGTGGGGGGGGTCGACGATGGCCAGCACGTCGGCCGGGGTCGGGACGACCAGGGTCGCACCGGCCACCAGCGAGTTCGGGGTGCCGCGCGGAAAGGCGCTGCGGTTCAGGCGCATGAAGGACTCGCGCAGCACTTCGACGCGGAACGGGCTGTCCCGCAGCGTGCGGGCGATCACGCGGTCCAGGCTCTCGCCGCGCCGCGGCACGACCTGCGCGCGATGACCGGCAGCAGGCCCGGCATGCGGCGCACCGTCGGCCCGCGCGGCGGCGCCGCCGGCCGGCGGCTGCAACAGGTGCTGCAGCGCCGCCTGGCCCTGCTCGGACAGCCCCTCGGCAGCCGTGGCGGCGTGCGTGCGACCCGCGCCCAGCGCCGCCGCCGCGAGGACGACAGCGCACAAGCAGGCTCCCGCAAAGCCTGCACGCGCCATGGGCGCGGACAGGGGTCGGGCCGCCGTCAGGAAGCGCGCGAATACTTGCATGGGGACGTCTCCGGGCATGGTGTGCGCTTCACAGGGGCCAGGCCACCCAGCGCACGCCGACGCTGAGGCGGGGACCGGCCACCTGGCGCAGCGCGACCTCGTTGGTGGATACCGAAACAACCTCGGCCAGGGCCGTCTGGCCCAGCGCTTCGGGCTCGAGCAGCCGCTCGGGCACGCGGGCACGGTCGGCGATGAAGACCCGCTGTCCGGGCAGGAATCCCGACTCGGGACCGACCGGCAGCACCCAGCCTTGCGCCGACGCCGACACGACCTCGAAGCGCGGGAACTCGCAAGGGGCCAGCGTGGCCAGGACCTCGCGCCAGCGCTGCAGCAGCGCCTCGAGTGCCGCGAGTTCGGAGGCCCCGGCAAACGGTTGCGGCGCCAGCCCGCCCAGGGGCTGGGCCTGGCGCCAGAGCACGCGCCCGTCGCCGTCGTCGAAGACGAGGCTGACCGCCAGTCCGCCGGAGCCGCTCGTGGCAGACGCGGCCAGGTTCACCCGCAGCACGGCACCGGACGCCCGGGGCGACGCGCCGATGAGGGCCTGCTGGTAGGCCGAGGGTGGGTGAGGCTGGGCCGTCGACGTGCCCACGGGCAGGCCGAACGCCGGCACCGGCATCTGCGCATACCAGCGCGGCAGGCTCGCGCCGTGGCTCGCCCACCAGACCCGGGTCTGCTGGGCCAGCAGTGCCGCCACCGCGGCATCGGGGCCATGCAGGCGCGGGTCCTGGCTGACCTCCAGCCGCACCGCCATCCGCCAGGGCCGCACGGCGTCCAGGCACTCCTGGGCGCTGGCCGCGGCGCGTCGGTCCGCGGGCTCGACCAGGGCCTGGACGTTCCAGCGGCGCGGCTTCTCGTCGCGCTCGGGTTTCTCGGGCTCCAGATACTCGAGGACCCGCACCCCACGCAAGCGGAGCTGGCTGTGCCACTGGGTCGATTCGTGCAGGGCCCCACGCTCGTCGACCCAGGCCGAGCTGACCACACGGGTGGGCGCGCTGGTGGCGGCGTCGATGAGCGAAGCGCGGATGGCCTGCAGCAGCTTTTCCGGGTCGTCCAACGGTACCGCGATGGCGGCCGCAGCCGCGGGAGCCGCGGCGGGCGTCACGGCGCCGGTCCTGGCAGCGCCGGCAGGCCGTGGCGCGGGGGCAGGGTTACGGGCACGGGCAGCAGCAGGCGTAGGCACAGGCGCGCGCACGGCATCAGAGGCCGCAGCCCCTGGCGCTGGCGCTGGCGCTGGCACGGTCGCGGGTGCGGCGCTGCGGGGTGCGCTCTGTGCCGCGACGCCGTCCGACAGCGCAGCAAGGAGCAGCATGGCCGCGCATCCGGCGGCGCATGCGCCCAGGGAACGCGGGCTGCACAACGCTGCGCGCCGTCGATCCACGCTCCTGGTCAAGGCGTCCCCCGCAACGGCCGGGTCACTGGGCGCGCCGCGCGCGCTGCTTGGAGGCGAGCTGACCCAGGTACAGCAGCCGCAGGTCGTTGACGACCGCGCTGTCGAGCGAGAGCGAGGTCTCGTAGGTGTCTTCGCCCACGGGCGAGATGCTCACCAGCACGGCCCCGTAGATCACGCCCTCGACCTTGGCGCGGAAGGTGTCGCTCATCACGGTCATGTCCGCGACCGTGGTCGTCGCGTCCAGGTACTGGCCGTAGACCTGCTCGGTCAGTGCCCGGTAGGCGTCGAGCTTGGAGGCGCGGATCGCCAGCAGGCGCTGCTGCGCCGGGTTGCTGTGCTTCTGCACGCTGATCACCGCATAGCCCGTGGCCACGAGCGTGTCGCGCTTCTCGATCAAGGGCTCGATCATCGACACCGGCGCGCTCGGCGCCCGAACGCCGGCGGACATCTCCGCCTTGAGTTCCTTGGCATTCATGTCGCGAACGGGCCGGGCAGCTTCCGCGGCGCTCTCGCCCATGGGCGGCAGCGGCACGTGCTGACAGGCCGACAGGCCCAGGGCGGCCAGGCACAGCACCCATGTGCGGCTTTGAATGGACATCGGCACTTCCTCCTGACGATGCGAACGACGGCGGAGCACGCCCCGCCGTCAAGGATTCGGCGTTCGCATGCAAGTCTTGAGCCCGGTCAACGCGAGGCCGCCGGCTGCGCCGGGACGGCCACGGTCGACGGGTCCTCGAGCTCTCTCTTCACGCGTGAGATGCTGCGCACAAAGGTGGGTGTCGACAGCTTCGGCAGGCCTTGCTCGAAGCTGCGGGCGTCGGCGGAGGAATCGAACGGCCCGGACACCAGCGCATAGAAGACGCGGCCATCGCTGCGGAAGAAGGCAATGATGCGGGCGTCCGCCAGCGCGGGCTGACTCACGCGCAGGTCGAGCATGTCGCTCGCCCGCCCGCTCACCGCATGCTGCACCAGCCAGCTCGACGGGGGCTGGGCGTCGATCCAGCTGGCGGAGCGAGCCACCTGCTCGCGCGCCGCGGACACCGCATCGACGGCCGGCGGCAAGCTCTTGCCGGCCACGGGAGGCACGACCGTGCCGGGCGCGGCAGGCTGCGCCTGCCCGGGCGGGCCCGCCGCGCGCTCCGGCGCGGGCGCCGGTACCGGCGTCGCCACCGCCGGCAAAGCCGAAGCCGAAGCCGCGGCGGGACGCGCCAGTTCGGCCCCGGACGCAGGCGCAGAGGCCGCGGAAGCGACTGCCGACGGCGCTGCAGCAGGCTGGGCGACCGGACCCTGCGTCCGGCGCAGCTCCGACGGGCGCAGGAAGAGGACCGCACCCGCACTCGCCACGAGCAGCACGAGCCCTGTCAGGACGGTGGCGCGAAGCTTCGTGCCGCGCTTGGAAGGGGCGCCCGCCGCCGACGGCGGAGGTGGGGGCGGGGGCGCCACCGGGGCTGCCATCGTCGGCTCCTGCCGTGCCGCGCCCGCCGCCTCGGCGCTGCCGGACAGGGCCCAGGGGTCACCGATCACGCGCACCTGCAGGCGCCGGCCACTGCCCTCGGGCGCCAGCTCGCGCGCCAGCCGCACGGAGGCGAGCAGCAGCACGACCACGCCGGCCCCAGGCAAGTCCTGGCTCAGGCGCAGCAGCAGACGCGCCTGGTCGAGCTCGGCATCGGCCTGGACCTGGAACACCCAGACACGGACCACCGAGGGCGCCGCCGCGCGCGCCTGATCCACCGTCATGGCCGACAGCAGGCGGTTGAAGCGCTCGAGCAGCAGCGAGCGGTCCATGTCGAAGATGAGCGCAGTCTCGACGCTGTCGGCCTTGCGCAGCCCCTGCAGCAGCGACTGCGCCTGGCGATCCAGCGCCGAGTCGTCACCGCACAGCAGCAAGCTGCTGCGGCGCGCGACCAGGATGTCCACCCAATCCTCGACGGCGCCGGCGTCGTACAGCCGGGGTGAGCCGACGTCGCTGTCGAGCGTCTGCTCGGGCCAGTTGGCGCGGCTCATGACCCATGCCCCCGGTCCAGGCCGCTGCACGGCGCGGGTCCTGAAGACGACCAGCCGCTTGAAAGGTTTGCGCTCATGGAGCCGAAAAGGTGCCGCCCGAACGTTTCAATCTTTACTAACACTTTACATTTCTTTTGCATATTCATCGGATAACATCCGCCAACTCTTCGACAGGTGTCGATCTGCCGACAGACGGGCCGGCACCGGGCTCAACACCCCCGCGGAGCACCCGCCAAAGTCTTGTCGAACCAGCACAAAGAGGATGAGAGGAGCCACCACCCCGCCCTTGGTAGGTCGCAGCGAACCCATGCGGGTGTTGCGCGAACTCATCCAGACCGTCGCGGCGTCCCGCGCCACGGTGTTGATCACGGGTGAGAGCGGCACCGGCAAGGAATT
>CAIRBF010000157.1 GCA_903876715.1 uncultured beta proteobacterium | reverse complement strand
GCTGGCGGCGGCGGTGGCAACGCGGCGCGCTCACCCGCCGGCGGCGCCGACGACCGCAAGGCCCGGGCCGCGGCGCGCCAGCGGGTGGCCGACGCCACCCGTCCGCTGCGCATGCAGATCGCGCAGATCGACCAGCGGCTCGAGAAGCTCGGCACCGAGCGCGCCGGCGTCGAGGCGGCGCTGGCCAAGGGCACCCTGGCCCCGCCCGACATCGCCGAGCACGGCCGGCGCCTGAACCACGTCGCGGCCGAAATCGCAATGCTGGAGGAGCGCTGGCTCGAGCTCAACGAGCAGCTCGAGTCGCTGCAGGCGCCGCTGCACTAGTGCAGTGTTCGGCGCGGGCCTGACAGCCTGGCGCAGGCATGGGGAGCCGCCGAGCGCGGGTGGCTGGCTCCCGGCGCAGACCTGCAGCCAACGCTCGCTTCGGGCGCCGATCGTCAGGCCGCAAGGCGGTCGCGCATGTGGAGCAGGGCGTCGAGAAAGCCGGCCAGGCGCTCGCACGGCAGGGGCTGGTGGTAGACGACGACGCCGTCCGGCAGTCCGCCACGCCGGGCGATCTCTTCGGCGCTCAGTGAAGTCACCACGACCAAGCCCACCTGGTGCAAACGCGGCGAACCGCGGATGGCCTTGAGCAGGCCGAACCCGTCCAGCGGCTTGACCGTCAACTCCGTCACGACGAGGTCGGGCTGCTTTTCGGTGGTCCACACCAGGGCCTCGACACTGTCGCTCACGACGACGCAGTGAACACCACCGTTGCGGCGCTCGATCAACTTGGCGATCGGATGCAATGTCGCGGAGCCATCATCGACCAGCAGGATCTCGACGCTCGTGCTCCCGATGACCGGCTGGGCACCCTCTACGGCGGCAGCTGCACTGGTCGCCGCATGGACGGTCACGGGCGCGGCCACGATGCGGTCCTTCCACGGCACGCCCATCTGCTCAGCGACCATACTGACCGATTCGATCGAGATCCGCCGATGTCCGCCGCTGGTCCTGAACGCCTTCAATACGCCGGCAGACACCATCTTCTGGATGCTCGTGACGGAAAGACCGAGTGCAGCTGCCGCGTCCGTGGTGCCAAGGAATCCCTTGCCGAAGTCAACTTGCACTGATTTGCGCCGAGTCATGAACCGCCCAACTCCATAAAGATTACGTAGACGAAGAACTTGACTCGAGTGTATACAAAATCCGTTTTACGTTGACATCAAGATTACAAACACAAAATATAATGAAACCATGAAAAATTATTTTTAAATTCAAATATGTAATAAATTCGAAATCTAATGAAAATCTTCTACCGTTGCTGAAGAGTACGTACTTCTTCACACAGGCGCGGGTGCAGTGGTGGCGCATGCAAGGTGACCATTCGGGGCACGTCCCGCTTGCCATCGCTCCCCCGCCGGTGGACCCGACGGGGAATCTCTGAGAGTGCCCCCAAGGGCCGGGCGTCGCCCGTCCCCCCCCTCCCCCCGCAGGGGCGCAAGAAAACCGGGGGTGGCCCGGCGCCTTCTTGAGGGATCCTAGTTACGCTGCGCCAGCAAACGCAGCATCAGTTCCACCCGCGCCTGTGCCGGCGTCAGGTGCTGCGCGGACTCCAGAGCCGGCGCGCTTTGGCCCGCGCCCTGCGCCTGCACGATGCCGCCGGCCGCGCAGCGGCTGGCGCGCAGCACCGGCACGCCGCGCGACGCCGCCGCGGCCAGGGCGTGCTCCAGGGCCGAATGAACGCTACCGTTGCCGGTGGCGGCCACGACGAGGCCGCGCACGCCAGCCGCGCACCAGCCTTCGACCGCGCGCGGCCGGGCTCCGCCATGGCTCGTGACGATCTCGACCCAGGGCCAGGCCTCGTCGGCTTCGGGCAGGTCCGCGGGCGCCGGCGCCGCGGGCCAGGCGGGGCCCGGTGCCGGCCCCTGCGGCCAAGACCGCAAGGCCTGAACGCGACCTTCGCGCAGCAGCGCCAGGGGCCCGGCGTCACCAGCGGCGAAGGCCTACAGGCGCCAGGTGTGGACCTTGCGCACCTCGGCGCCGGCCCAGACCTGCCCGGCGATCGCGACGACCACCCCCCGGGCGCCGGGCTCAGCGGCCACCGTCACGGCGTCCAGCAGATTCTGCGGCCCGTCGGCCTGCAGCGAGGTGGCCGGGCGCATCGCCGCCGTCAGCACCACTGGCTTGGCCGAACCGCCGTCAGGGCCGAGCACGCGGTGCAGCAGCCAGGCCGTCTCCTCCAGCGTGTCGGTGCCGTGCGTGACGACCAGCCCGGCCACCTCGGGCCGCGCCAGGTGCTCGGCGCAACGCCGCGCCAGCGCGGCCCAGACCGCATGGTCCATGTCCTTGCTGTCGACCTGCGCCACCTGCTCGGCCTCGATGTCGAAGCGGGCGAGCGCGGGTACGGCGGCCAGCAGGGACTGCACGCTGCGCTGCGCCGCGGCGTAGCCGACGTTGTCGGTGGCGCTGGCGGCCGCGCCTGCGATCGTGCCGCCGGTGCCGAGCACCACCACGCGCCCGAGCACTCTTGCCATCGCTTCACCTCTGGATGAAAATACAGCCACTGGATATCCTGACAGGAACCCCGATGATCGACGCGCCCAAGCTCACCGACCGCCAGCAGCAGATCCTGGATCTCGTGCTCAGCACGATCGAGCGCACCGGCGCTCCGCCCACGCGGGCCGAGATCGCGGCCGAACTGGGCTTTCGCTCACCCAATGCGGCCGAAGAGCACCTCAAGGCCCTGGCCCGCAAGGGCGTGCTCGACCTGGTGGGCAGCACGGCGCGCGGCATCCGTCTCAAGACCGACACTTTACGCGCGCTCAACGCCGCGCGCGAGGCACTGCACGGCCGGCAGTTGAACCTGCCGCTGCCCAGCCTCGCGCAACTGGCGCTGCCCCTGGTGGGCCGGGTGGCCGCCGGCAGCCCCATCCTGGCCCAGGAGCACGTCGACCAGAGCTACGTGGTCGAGGCCTCGATGTTCCCGCGCCGGCCCGACTACCTGCTGCGTGTGCGCGGCATGAGCATGCGCGACGCCGGCATCCTCGACGGCGACCTGCTCGCAGTGCAGAAGACCAGCGAGGCCAAGAACGGCCAGATCGTCGTCGCCCGCGTCGGCGACGACGTCACCGTCAAGCGCCTGCGCCGCACGAAGCAGCACATCGAGCTGATCCCCGAGAACCCCGACTTCGAAACCATCGTCGTCGGCCCGGACGAACCCGGCTTCGCCCTCGAAGGCATCGCCGTCGGGCTGATCCGCAACACGATGCTGATGTGAGTGCAGCGATGTGAGGTGCGCGGCCGGGCGCCCCGACCGGCGCCGCCGCGTCACCGCCCGCCAGGCTTCAAGACGAGAGCGCCGCCCGCCGTGGCGTCCGCCCCCTCGGGCCACAGCGGCACGTACTCCACCCCGGCCCAGCGCTGCAGGAAGCTGCGGTAGTGTGTCGTCCACGGCAGCCCGCTCTGGCCGCTGCTGTGCATCACACGCGACTGCGCCGGGTTCGCCAGGTCGTACAGCGCGCGCATGCTCGCCCCGTGCTCGTTCAGGTAGAGCTCGCCCGTGCTGGGGTGAGGCTTGAGCGTGACGCGGGTGGCGTTGACGGTGTAGGTGTCACCCCCCACCGGCACACGCAGCTCGAACACGCGCGCCAGCGCCTTCACGCGGCTGAACGGCCGGTGCTCGGCCACCGTGGCGTGCGCCGGGCCCCAGCGCCAGGCCGGCACGTCGGGCCCGAAGCGCTGCGCGAGTTCGTCCAGCGCCGCCGCCATCGCCCGCGTCGAGAGTGCGGCACAGGTCTCGACCGCGGGCGTGGTCTTGTCGTCGCACCACCAGGCATCGTCGCGCTCGATCACGCCGAGCACGGCGTCGAAAAAGGTGCGCGGCCCGAACAGGCGCTCGAAGTCCTCGGCGCCGACCTCGTCGACGAAGAGCGCGCGCGTGAGTTGCCGTAGCCAGGCCCAGTGGATCAGCGGCGCAGCGCTGTCGGCCGACATCCGGCCGTCCCAGGCTGCCAGCGCAGCCTGGGCGGCTGCGGCCTGTGGGTGCTCCGGCCGCGCGGCGCGCAACCACGCCAGCACGGGCGCCACGGCGAGCGAGACCTCGTCGGCCTGCATGCGCGCCAGGTCGTCCAGCGTGTGCTTCGGGCGCGACTCGAGCAACTGCTCGATGCGCTGTTGGCGGAAGGGCAGCGTCCAGTCGTGGGTGAGGTGGTGCGGGTAATCGGCGCCGTGCACGCGCTGGTTCGCCGTTGCCAGCCAGCCGCGCGGCGGGTCGAATTCGCGCGGCGTCTGCTGCGCCGGCAGCCAGCCAGCCCAGTCGTAGCGCGCATCCCAGCCCGGCGCGGGCGCCAGGCCCTGCAAGTCGTTGTCGGGCCGGCGCAGCGGCACCCGCCCCGCGGCGACGAAGCCGATGCGGCCGGCGCGGTCGGCCACCACCATGTTCTGCATCGGCGCCACCCACAGCGCCGAGGCGGCGACGAAGTCGTCGACCGAGCCCGCGCGCAGCATCTTCAGCCCGGCGCCGATGGGGTCGGCGTCGGGATCGAGGGCGGTCCAGCGCATCGCCAACACCAGCGGCGCGGCGTCGGGCCGCTCACCGACCACATCGACCAGCGTGCCGGCGTCCGAGATCACAGGGCCGTGGCGCGTTGAGCGCAGGCGCAGCTTCAGCTCGGGCTGCCCCTTGACGCGCACGGTCTCCTCGCGCACCTCGAAGGCGGCGTTGCCGTCGGGGGTCACGTAGCGCGCCGGGTCGCCGTCCTGCACCCGTTCGAGGTAGAGGTCCTGCACGTCCGGGCCGGTGTTCGTGAAGCCCCAGGCGATGTCGGCGTTCTGGCCGAGCACGACCGACGGCAGGCCGGGCATGGTCGCGCCGGCCGCCTTCACACCGGGCGCCTCGATCCGGGCGAAGTACCACAGCGCCGGCACGCTCAGGCGCAGGTGCGGGTCATTGGCCAGCAGCGGGCTGCCGGTGGCGCTGCGCGCGCCCGCCACGACCCAGTTGTTCGAGCCCGTGCCCTCGACGCCCGAGGCAGGCGCGACGTCCGGCAGGTCCACCAGGGCCTTGCGCTGCGCGCCGGCGCGCAGACCGAGTTCGGCATAAAGCGCCGGATAGTCGCGCGTGCGCACAGGCGCGTCCCCCGGATAAGGCGGAACGATCTGGTTGACGCGCGCCAGCGGCAGGCGCGAGGCCAGACGCAGACGCGCGAGCTCGGCGTTCCAGTTGCCCCCCAGGTCCCAAGCCATCATGATGGCCCAGGCCAGGCTGTCCACCGGGGTCCAGGGCTCGGGCTTGACGCCCAGGACCAGGAACTCCGGCGGAAGAGCCCAGGCCGCCTGGCCGATGCCGGCATTGACGCCGGCAGTGTAGGCCTCGAGCACCTCTCGCGATTCGCCGGAGGTGCGCTCCCACTGTGCCTGCGCCGCCCGGCGCACGCCGAGCGCGCGCAGGAAGCGGTCGGTGTCGAGCGCGCCGGCCCCAAAGGCCTCGGCGAGCCGACCGGAACCGACGCGGCGGTGCGTCTCGAGCTGCCAGAGCCGGTCCTGCGCATGGACTACGCCCAGGCCGTACATCGCATCGCGCAGGCTGCCGGCGCGCACCGTGGGGATGCCGTGGCGGTCGCGCTCGATGCGGACCTCCCCCGAAAGCCCCTGCACCTTCAGTTCGCCCTCATGCGTCGGCGTCGCGCGCCACGCATAGCCAAAGGCTCCCAGCACCGCCAGCGTCGACAGCGCCGCGATGCCCACGGCCAAGCGCTTGATCCACCTTGGCATGGCATGTCTCCTTTCGATGGCCGCCAGCACACCCAACGCTGGCGACTGCCCGCCATCGAGTTCAGATCATGCCACCGGGCAAGGCAGAATCGCGCCGGCCATGAACATCATCATCCTCGACGACTACCAGGACGCGGTGCGCAAGCTGAAATGCTCGTCGCTGATGGAGTCGCTGAACGCCAAGGTCTTCACGAACACCGTCAAGGGCAACGGCCAGCTCTCGGTGCGGCTGCGCGACGCCGAAGTGCTGGTGCCGATCCGCGAGCGCACGCACTTTCCGAAGCAACTGCTCGAGAAGCTGCCGCGCCTGCGCCTGATCGCGCAGACGGGGCGCGTCGGTGGTCACATCGACGTCGAGGCCTGCACACGCCTGGGTATCGCCGTGGCCGAGGGGGTGGGCTCGCCGGTGGCGCCGGCCGAACTGACCTGGGCCCTGATCATGGCGGCGATGCGGCGGCTGCCCCAGTACGTGGGCAACCTCAAGCACGGAGCCTGGCAGCAGAGCGGCCTGAAGTCCGCGTCGATGCCACCGAACTTCGGCATCGGCATGGTGCTGCGCGGCAAGACGCTGGGCATCTGGGGCTACGGCAAGATCGGGCAGTTGGTCGCAGGCTATGGGCGTGCCTTCGGCATGCGGGTGCTGGTCTGGGGCCGGGAGGCTTCGCGCGCACAGGCAGCGGCCGACGGGCTCGAAGTCGCCGCGAGCCGCGACGCGCTGTTCCAGGACAGCGACGTACTCACCGTGCATCTGCGCTTGAACGAGGCCACGCGCGAGATCGTCAGCGCCGAAGACCTCGCCCGCATGAAACCCACCGCCCTGTTCGTGAACACCTCGCGCGCCGAACTCGTGCAGGAGAATGCGCTGGTCGCAGCCCTGAACCGCGGCCGCCCGGGCATGGCGGCGGTGGACGTCTTCGAGACCGAACCCATCCTGCAGGGCCACCCGCTGCTGCGGCTGGAGAACGCCGTGTGCACGCCGCACATCGGCTACGTCGAGCAGGACAGCTACGAGCTGTACTTCCGCGCCGCGTTCGAGAACATCATCGCCTTCTCCAAGGGTGAGCCGACGAACATCGTCAACCCCGAGGCGCTGAAGGTGCTGCGCTGATGGACGGCCCGGAAAAGGCCGCCGCCGCGCCCGCTTCACCGCTGGAGTTGCTGCTCGCCTTCAATCGACTGGCGCTGCAGGGCTTCGGCGGCGTGCTGCCGGTGGCCCAGCGCGAACTGGTCGAGCGCCGGCGCTGGCTCACGCGCCAGGAATTCGTGCAGTTGCTGTCGCTCGGCCAGGTGTTGCCCGGGCCGAACATCGTGAACATGGCCCTCATCTTCGGGGACCGGCATTTCGGCTGGCGCGGCGGCGCGGCAGCGCTTGCCGGTCTGCTGGTGGCGCCCCTGCTGATCGTGCTGACGCTCACCCTGATCGCGCGTGAGGCCTCGCACCTGCCGCAGGTCGCCGGGGCACTGCGCGGCATGGGGATGGTCGCCGCGGCGTTGGTCCTGTCCACCGGCATCAAGGTCGCCGGCACCTTGCGCCGCAACGCGATGGGCCTGGGCGCCTGTGGCGTGCTGCTCGCGGCGACCACGCTCGCGGTGGGCGTGGCGCGCTGGCCGCTGGTGGCGGTACTCGCGGCCCTGGGGCCGCTGGCCTGGAGCATGGCCTGGTGGAAGCTCGGACGGTGAACGCGCTGCTGTTCGGGCCCCTGGGCCCGTCGACTTCGGACTTCCTGTCGCTGTTCCTGCACTTCGCCGTCCTGTCGCTGCTCGCCATTGGCGGCGCCGTCACGACCGTGCCCGACATGCACCGCTACGTCGTCGGCCAGCGCGGATGGCTCGACGACGCCACCTTCAGCGGGTCGGTCGCCCTGGCACAGGCGGCCCCGGGCCCGAACGTTCTCTTCGTCGCCGTGATCGGGTTCAACGTCGGCGGGTTCGCGGGCGTCGCCACCACCCTCGTCGGCGCCCTGCTGCCGTCGACGCTGCTGACACTGGCTGCGGCGCGCTGGAGCGACGGGCGCCGCGACCAGCGCGGCGTGCGCGCCTTCACCGAAGGCATGGCGCCGGTCACGATCGGCCTGCTGCTGGCCACGAGCTGGATCCTCACCGAGCCCACACGCACCTCGCCCGTGGGGTGGCTGCTCTTCGGGGCGACAGCCGTTTGGATGGTGCGCACGAAGTGGAGCCCGCTGTGGCCGATCGCCGCCGGCGCGGTAGCCGGGGCGCTGGGCTGGGTCTGAACCTGGGGCAGGAAGCCTGAAGGTCCTCGAGCGCTCCGGATCTCCAGGTTTCCTTGCGTCCCCGCGGGGGGGAGGGGACGGGCGACGCCCGGCCCTTGGGGGTGCTCTCAAGCGTGCGCCGGCTCGGGCTGCGGCAGGCTCTCCAATGCGACCGTCAGGCGCGAGATCTCGGCCTGGCACTGCCCTGCCTGCGCCAGCAGGTCCTGTGGCGTCCGGCCATGGCGCAGGGCCTGCTCGACCGCGCGCGCCTGGTCCATCACGGCGAGCGCGCCGACCATGCCGGCCGCGCCTGCCAGCGCGTGCGCGGTCTGTTGCGCCTCCTCGCGGCGACCGGCCTGCAGATGCTCGCGCATCAGACAGACCTCCAGCGTCTGGGTCTGCACGAAGCGCAACAGGAGGCCCAGGTAGGACTGCAGGCGGTGTATCGAATCCCGCCAGGACGCGTCGATCCGGATGCCAGGCAGCGCGGCCAAGGACGCGAGCAAGGCGGGGTCAGCTGGAAGGGCGCTCGCCGCAACCGCCGCGGTGACCGGCCGCGCCTGCGCGGAGTCGCCGCGCCGCCCGGGTGACAGCCAGCGCGAGATCGCCTGCGCGAGCTGGGCCTGGCCGACGGGCTTGCCCAGGTGTTCGTTCATGCCGGCCTTCAGGCAGCGCTGCCGGTCATCACCGGTGACGTTGGCCGTCAGCCCGATGATCGGGATCTCCCGGCCGGACGGCAGGGCGCGGATGCGGTGCGTCGCCTCCAGCCCGTCCATGCCCGGCATCTGCATGTCCATGAGGACCAGGTCCTGGCCCCCGGCTTCGAAGAGCTCCAGCGCCTCGAGACCGTCAGCGGCGATCACCACCTCGCACCCGAGCGACTCCAGCAGGTCGCACAGGATCTCCTGGCTCAGCGGGTGGTCTTCAGCCAACAGCACGTGCACGCCCGACAGATCCATCAGGCTCTCGGGCTCGCGGGCGGCATCATCCATGGGCGCAGCCGGCTCGGCCCGGGGCAGCCAGGCCTCCACCTCGAAACTGCTGCCCTGGCCCGGCTCGCTGTGCAGGCGGATGCTGCCGTTCATCAGGGTGACGAGCCGGTGGACGAAAGCCAGGCCCAGGCCGGTGCCGCCAAAGCGCCGTGCCGACGAGGCGTCGCCCTGGACGAAGGGCTGGAACATGCGCGCCCGCAACTCCAATGGCACGCCAGGACCGGTGTCGGACACGGTGAAGCGCAGGTGAGCGCCGACCTCGTCCAGGCGCAGCGCCTGCACCGAGACGCCAACAGTACCCCGCTGGGTGAACTTCACGGCGTTGCCGCACAGCTTGGTCAGGACCTGCGACAGCTGCAGCTCATCGCCGTGCAGCATCAACGACCGCAGCGCGTCTTCGCCATCGACGGTGAAGGACAGTCCCTTCTCGCGCGCCTGTCCGGCATGCAGTCGCTGGACGCGGTCCAGCACAGCCCCGAGCCGGAACGGCGCTTGCCGCAAGCCGAGTTCCCCGTTCTGGAGGCTGGACAGCTCGAGGATGTCGTCGACCACGCCCAGCAGGTGCTGCGTCGTGTCGAAGAGCTGGTTCAGGCGCCGCCGGGACCGCGCGTCACCAGCCTCGCGGCGCAGCAGATCAGCCAGCCCACTGATCACCGCCAGCGGGGTGCGGATCTCGTGGCTGATGTTGTCCAGGAAGGCGCGTTCCAGGGGGTTCGCCACACTCGGCGGGGTCGAGGCATCGGCCGTGAGGGGCGGCGCGCTGGCGGCGTCGGCCAGCGCGGGGCCACTCACCCGCTGCGACGTGAACCGTTCATCGTCCACCTCCTCGGTCCAGACCCACAGGACCCGGCGCCCATGACCGGGGAGCTCGGCCAGGCGAGTCCGCGCGCGCGCCACAACGAAGCTGCCATCCGCGCGCCGCCACCGCTTGACCCGGTCCAACGATTCGACGTCGCCTCGCAGCAGCGCCGCTGCGGCCCGGGCTTCGACCTGGCAGTCGTCAGGGTGGATCAAGTCCCCACACCGGCGACCCAGCAGCGCAGCACGCGGATGCTGCAGCAGCCGGGCCAATTGTTCGTTCACATCGATGACCAGCCCGTCGTCCGGCTCGACCAGACACACGCCCGCGGGCACCGCGTCCAGGAAGGCGCGCCAGGGCGGGGGGCTGTGCTCTCCCGATGGAGGCTGCGGGTCGGTGTTCAAGGTCAGGCAGGGAAATCAAGGGGCCGGCGCGACAGTCGAGCGGACATGTCGAACTCAGCTGGGAAGCAGCGCTGCCACGTCATTGCAGACGGCCAAGGCGTCTGGCGCTGCCAGCGATCGCGTCGCGGGGGCGGATGATGCGATTTCCGGCGCCGGGTCATTGACACTGGGAGCCACCGGGCGGGCGGACGCGGGCAGCGAAGCGTCGTGGTCAGCGCGGTAATCGGCGCCCAGGTCGAAGGCCTCGGACCAGGGCGAAACACTGGCCAGGACGGCGTCCTCCAGCGCCGCCTGCCCGCCCTCGGCGTCCAGCAGCGTGTGCAAGGCCAGCAACCGGGCGCTCTCGATCTCGCGCCGCCGCGCCAGCGTGGGCGCGGCCTGCAGTTCGGCATCCAGGGCGTGCAGCGCCGCGCGGGCGGACTCCAGCAGGACCTGCGCCTCGGAGCAGCGGCCGACGGCTTCGTCGAGCCGCGCCTGCGCCTGCGCGGCGTCCTGGGCGAGTTGCCGCAGGGCGGACGCGTCCCGCCCGAGGGCGGCCAGCGACCAACGCGCCTCGATCTGGGCCCACACCTCGGGGCCGAGCCACGTCAACGCCCGCGCCGAGGCCCGCTCGCGCGCCTGCGCGATCAGGACTTCGACCTCGTGCCGCAGCCCGCGCATGGCCACCAGCCCCCGGTCGGGCAGCGCCCGCTGCCAGGCCTCGGCATCGCGGGCGCAGGCCAGCAGTTCACGCACCGCCTCCTGGGTGGGCTGCTCGGCCAGTTCGGCGCACAGCGCAGCCAGGCGCTCGACGATATGGGCCACGGGCACCCGGGCAGGCAGCTCGGGCGCGGCCAGGGGCTGCGCGGGCTGGCGGGCGCAGGTGCGGCCGAGCTCGGGCTCGAGTTCCGGGCAGCGCCTGAGCGCTTCGCGCACGAACCAGTCGCTCCAGCAGACCGAGGCCAGCGCGAACACCGCATGGGCGACGACGCGGCGTCGCCGTTCATCGAGCGCAGGCCAGCGGTCCAGGTCAGCGCACAAGGCCAGCCACAGCATGCACGGCGCCAGCCGTGGGCGCCTGACGAGATGGGCGGTCTCCTCCTCGATGCGGGCACGGATCGCCGTCCAGGGCGGGCAGGCCCGGCGCAGCGCCTCGTCGTTGAACTCCTGAGTGCCCCAGGTCGGGTCGTAGGAGCGCAGCAGTTGGGCCTCGAGCGAGACGATGTGCGCCGCCGACACCGCCTCGGAGCGGCGGCGCTCGCGTCGCGCTGCGACCAGGTTCCAGAACGCGATCGCGCGCGGATGCGGGTCGATGAAGCGAGCGAGCAGGTTCAGCTCCGACCGGGCCAGGCTCGTGTCCACGCGCTCGGGCCAGGACTGCTGCGGCCCGGTGTCGACGACGACACCGCGGCGGCGGTCGCGGCTGAGCCAGCCCTCGCGCTGCATCAGCGCGACCACGGCATAGGTCTTGCCCTCGACGGCCAGCAACGAGGTCGGCAGGCCCAGGACGGGCTGGTGGCGGCCAGCCCCCGGCCCGGCGTCCGACCCGGCGTCGCTTCGAACGGCATCCATCCCCGAGACCTCCGAGTCGCGCAGCCACCCCGGCCGCGCAGTACCGCATCGTCGCATCAGTTACGGAATTCGACAAGTCCGCCGACCGGCCAGCGGGTCGACGGGCCGGCGCGCTGCTCGCGTGCGTCGCAGGATAATCATCGGCAGTGATCCTGAAAGCCCCGATGACACGCGTCTACAACTTCAGCTCCGGCCCCGCCACCCTGCCCGAGCCGGTGCTGCGGCAAGCCGCCGAGGAGATGCTCGACTGGCACGGCAGCGGCATGTCGGTGATGGAGATGAGCCATCGCGGCAAGGAGTTCACCGCCATCGCCGCCGCGGCCGAGCGCGACCTGCGCGAGTTGCTGGCCGTGCCGGCGAGCCACCGCATCCTGTTCATGCAGGGCGGCGCCATCGCCGAGAACGCGATCGTGCCGCTGAACCTGCTGCGTGGCCGCCCCAGCGCCGACTACATCGACACCGGGCACTGGAGCCAGCGCTCCATCCAGGAGGCGCGGCGCTACGGCGCGGTCAACGTCGCGGCCACGGCCGCGACCAGCGGCTACACCGCCATCCCGCCGCGCGCGCAGTGGCAGCTCGACCCCGACGCCGCTTACGTGCACATCTGCTCGAACGAGACCATCGACGGCGTGCAGTACCCGCACACGCCCGACGTCGGCGCGGTGCCGCTGGTAGCCGACATGTCCAGCGACATCCTCTCGCGCCCGATCGACGTCGCGAAGTACGGGCTCATCTACGCGGGGGCGCAGAAGAACATCGGCCCCTCGGGCCTGACGCTGGTGATCGTGCGCGAGGACCTGCTCGGCCGGGCCCACCCGCTGTGCCCGAGCGCCTTCGACTACAAGGTCGTGGCCGACAACGGCTCGATGTTCAACACCCCGCCCACCTACGCGATCTACATCGCCGGGCTGGTGTTCCAGTGGCTCAAGGCCCAGGGCGGCCTGGCCGAGATGGCGCGCCGCAACACCGAGAAGGCACTTCTGCTTTACGACTGCCTTGACGCGTCGTCGCTGTACCGCTGCCCGGTCGACCGCGCCTGCCGCAGCCTGATGAACGTGCCCTTCCGCCTGAAGGACGAGTCGCTGGACGCCGCCTTCCTCGACGGCGCGCAGGCGCGCGGCCTGGTGCAGCTCAAGGGCCACCGCTCGGTGGGCGGCATGCGCGCCTCGATCTACAACGCCATGCCGCGGGCCGGCGTGCAGGCGCTGGTGGACTACCTGCGCGAGTTCGAGGTCCGGCATGGCTGAGGCGCCGGCCCCCGGCGCGGGCAGTCCCTGCCCGGGTGAAGGGCCGGCCGTCTGGAGCGAGGCCGACGGCCCGGTGCTGACGATCACGCTGCACCGGCCGCAGGCGCGCAACGCCGTCGACGGCCCGACCGCCGCCGCGCTGCGCGCCGCCTTCGAGGCCTTCGAGGCCGACGAAGGCCTGCGCGTGGCCGTGCTCCACGGCGCAGGCGGCACCTTCTGCGCCGGCGCCGACCTGAAGGCCATGGCCGACCCGCAGCGCCGCAACGCGGTGGAGCCCACCGGCACCGGCCCGGGGCCGATGGGGCCCACGCGCATGGCCTTCGGCAAGCCCGTCATCGCCGCGGTCGAGGGCCACGCCGTGGCCGGCGGGCTGGAGCTCGCGCTGATGTGCGACCTGCGCGTGGCCGCGCGCGGCGCGGTCTTCGGCGTGTTCTGCCGGCGCTGGGGCGTGCCGCTGATCGACGGCGGCACGGTGCGCCTGCCGCGGCTGGTCGGCATGGGCCGCGCGCTGGACCTGATCCTCACCGGCCGCGCGGTGGACACCGCCGAGGCGCTGGCCATCGGTCTGGTCGAGCGCGTCGTCGACGACGGCCAGGCCCTGGCCGCGGCGCAGGCGCTGGCGCGCGAGATCGCCGCCTTCCCGCAGGCCTGCCTGCGCGCCGACCGCGCTTCCGCCTACGCACAGTGTGACCTGCCGCTGGCGCAGGCGCTGCGCCAGGAGGGCGCGGGCGGGTACACGGTCGTCCATGCGGAGGGCCTGGCCGGGGCGGCCCGCTTTGCCGCTGGTGCGGGGCGCCACGGCGGGCGGGCCGATTAGCGGCCCGCCCAGCCCGGCAGCCCTGCCAAGCTCGGGCGCCGCGCGCTTGGCGCGTCTACGGGAGTCCGCGTCGCCCCTGCCGCCCTCGCCCTCGCCCTCGCCCTCGCCCTCGCCTTCGCCTTCCCAAACGCCCTCGCCGCAGCCAAAGCAGCAGCCAACACCACCACCGCCACCCGATCACTCCCCGCGATGGACACCTCCCACGACAGCCCCGAAGAAGCCGACTTCCGCGCCGGCGTGCGCGCCTTCGTCGAGCGTGAGGTGGCGCCGCACGTCGCCGCCTGGGACGAGGCGGGCGAGTTCCCGCGGGTGTTGTACCGGCGCGCGGCGCAGCTGGGGTTGCTGCAGCTGGGCTACCCGGAGGCTCTGGGCGGCACGCCCTGCGCGCTGCGCTTTCGCCTGATCGCGGCCGAGGAGATCGCCCGCGCCGGCAGCGGCGGGCTGATGGCCAGCCTGTTTTCGCACAACATCGGCCTGCCGCCGGTGGTGGCGCACGGCAGTGCGGCGCTGCAGCAGCGCGTGGTGCCGCCGGTGCTGGCGGGCGACCAGATCGCCGCGCTGGCGATCACCGAGCCTGGCGGCGGCTCCGACGTCGCGCGCCTGCGCCTGAGCGCGCGACGCGAAGGCCGGGACTGGGTGCTGAACGGCGAGAAGACCTTCATCACCAGCGGCCTGCGCGCCGACTGGATCACCGTGGCCGCGCGCACCGGCGGGCCAGGCGCGGCCGGCATCTCGCTGCTGGCCGTGCCAGGCGACGCACCGGGCCTGCAGCGCACGCGGCTGGACAAGATGGGCTGGTGGTGCAGCGACACCGCGCACCTGCGCTTCGACGGGGTGCGCGTCCCGGCGGATCACCTCATCGGCGAGGAGAACGCGGGCTTTCGCATGATCATGGCCAACTTCAACGGCGAGCGGCTGCTGATGAGCGCCGGCGCCTGCGCTTTCGCGCAGGCCTGCCTGGACGAAGCGCTGGACTGGGCGCGCCAGCGCCAGACCTTCGGCCGCGCGCTGGTGGAGCACCAGGTCACGCGCCACCGCCTGGTGGACATGCGCATGCGCATCGTCGCCACGCGCGCCATGCTGGCCGACGTGACGGCGCGCTTCGAGCGGCACCCCGAGGACGCGGACACCATCGCCGACCTGTGCCTGCTGAAGAACCAGGCCACGCAGACCATGCAGCACTGCGCCGACGCCGCGGTGCAACTGCTCGGCGGCATGGGCTACATGCGCGGCACGAAGAGCGAGCGCATCTACCGCGAGGTCAAGGTCATGATGATCGGCGGTGGTGCCGAGGAGATCATGAAGGAGCTCGCGGCGCGGCAGCTGGGCTGGTGAGGCGCTGCGCCATCCAGTCGACAGCCATGCGGTAGCCCCACACGCCGAAGCCCGCCATCACCGCCGTGACCACCGGCGACATCAGCGACTTGTGGTAAATCTCTTCACGCGCGTGCACGTTGCTGATGTGCAGCTCGACCTTGGGGCCGTCGAACATCTTCAGCGCGTCCATCACCGGCACCGAGGTGAAGGTCAACCCCGCCGGGTTGATGACCAGGCCGTCCGCGGCGTCGATCGCGTCGTGGATGGACTCCACCAGCGTGCCCTCGAAGTTGGTCTGCCGGAACTCCAACCGCCAGCCCAGCTCGTCGGTACGCGCAGCGCACAGCGCACGCACGTCCTCCAGCGTGTGGTGGCCGTAGATCTGGGGCTCGCGCCGGCCCAGGCGGTTCAGGTTCGGGCCGTTGAGGATGAAGAGGGTGCGGGGCATGGCGGACATGGAGGATGGAAGGCCGGCCTCGTGGCGCGCCGGGGCGTCAATACGTCGCGCGGCCGCCCGAGGCGTCGAACACCGCACCGGTGCAGAAGGAGCAGTCGTCCGAGGCCAGCCATGCCGCCAGCGCCGCGATCTCCTCCACCGTACCCGCCCGGCCGACCGGGATCTTGGCAAAGTTCTCGGCCCGCTTGGCCTCGGTCATCTGGTCCAGCAGCGGGGTGGCCACCATCGCCGGGGCGATGCAGTTGACGCGGATGTCGGTGCGCGCGAGTTCCTTGCCGAGCGACTTCGTCAGCGCAATCACGCCGGCCTTGGACGCCGAGTAAGCCGCCTGGCCGGGGTTGCCCTCCTTGCCGGCGATCGAGGCCAGGTTGACGATGCGCCCGCTGCCGCGGGCCTGCAGGTGCGGCACCACCTCGCGGCAGCACAGGAACACGCCCGTGAGGTTGATGTCGAGCACCTGGCGCCACTGCGCGAGCGTGTACTCCGCCACCGCAGCCACGTGGCCGACGATGCCGGCGGAGTTGACGAGGATGTCGATGCGCCCCAGGGCCTGCAGCGTCTGCGCCACCGCAGTTCGTACAGACGCTTCGTCGGTGACGTCCACGTGCAGCGACAGGGCGTAGGGCTCGCCGGCAGGCTGGGCCGCGTGGTCCCAATTGCACACGGCTGCGCCGCCGGCGCGCAGCACGCGCGCGATACCCTGGCCGATGCCACCTGCCCCACCGGTGACCACAGCCACGCGGCCGCGGAAGTCGTAGGAGGTATTCACGCGCAACGCTCCAGGCGAGGTCCGGCGTCACGACTCCGGCGCGGCCTCATCCCGAATATCCGAACTGACGCGGCAGCCACAGCACCACGTCCGGAGAGTAGGTCAGGAAGAACAGCGCGGCGATGAGCGCGATGAGGAAAGGCGTCAGGTCCCGCACGATGGCGGCCATGGACGCCTTCGTGAAGTTGGCGACGATGAACAGCAGGATCCCGTATGGCGGCGTGATCAGGCCGATCATCAGGTTCATCACGACGACGAGCCCGAAGTGCACCATGTCGATGCCCAGCGCCTGCGCGGCCGGGATCAGGATGGGCACGATGACGAGCAGGATGGTGCTGGCATCCAGCAGGCAGCCCAGCACCAGCAGCAGCACGTTGACGACGAGCAGGAACTCGTACTTGCCAAGTTGGAAGCCGTCGAGCCAGAGCTTGATGTCGTTGGGGATGTTCTCGCGCGCGACCACGTAGTTGAAGACCAGAGCGCCGGCGATCAGGATACCCACCGACGCGGTCGACCGCCCCGCCGAGACCAGGCTTTCCCAGGTCTGCCCCCATGTCGTCATGCGCAAGGCCCAGCCGACGATCAAGGCATATGCGGCCGCCACCGCAGCCGCCTCTGTCGGCGTCATCACGCCACCGTAGATGCCGCCCAGCAGCACGACCGGCATCAGCAGGGCCGGCATGGCGAACCAGGTGATGCGCGGCAGCTCGCGCCAGGGCACCGCCGCCTCGACCGGGAAGTTGTGCTTGCGCGCCATCCAGGTGTTGACACCCGACATGACGATGGTCATCAGGACGCCCGGCAGAAACCCGGCCAGGAAGAGATAGCCCACCGACGCGTCTGCAACGAGCGCGAACAGAACCATCGGAATCGAAGGCGGCACGATGGGCCCGACGACCGCCGTCGCCGCGGTGATCGCCGCGGCGTAGCTCGGCGTGTAGCGGCCGTCCTTCATCATCATCTCGGTCGTGATGCGACCCACGCCCACGGCGTCGGCCACGGCAGAGCCCGACATGCCCGAGAAGATCAGGCTCGAGACGACATTCACATGACCCAGGCCGCCGCGGAAGCGGCCGACCAGGGCCTGGCAGAAGTCGAGCAGCCGGTCGCTGAGCGAGCCGACGTTCATCAGGTTGGCCGCCAGGATGAACAAGGGGATCGCCAACAGCGTGAAGCTGGTGTAGAGGCCCTGCAGTACCTGCTCGGCAGCAAGGCCGATGTCCTGCCCGGAGACTGCGAGGTAGACGATGGAGGCGCCGATCATCGACAAGCCGATCGGCGCACCCAGCGCACTGAGCAACACGATGATGCCCACGGCGATGGCGAAGGGGTGGGCTGCGAGCAGGTCCATGGTGGTTCAGCGCGTGGCGCCGGCAGGAGAGCGGAAGGCCTCGAGCACGGCCCAGGCCTGGCGCACGACGATCGCGACCGCGAACAGCAGGTAGATCGAGAACACGAGATGCATGCGCCAGCCCAGCGCAGCCGAGGTCTCGATCTTCATGAAACTCACATAGCTCCAGGCGCCAGGCAGGCCCAGGCCGAAGATCAGCGCCAGCGCCAGACCGCAGAAGGCATCCACGATGCGTCGGCCCCGCTCGGACAGCGCGTCGCGGAGCAAGTCGATGCGGATCGTGTCGTCCCCCCGGGTGACGAGGGCCGTCCCCCAGAGCACCACCCACATCCAGGCCGTCACGCAGATTTCCTCGGCCCAGGCTGCGGGCGCGTTGAAGACATAGCGCATCGCCACCTGGTAGATGAAGGTCATGAACATCACCGCCATCATCAATCCGGCAGCGTCATCCACCCGCCGTGAAAACCAGCGGGCCCACAGCTTCGAATCGGTGGACATGGACAGGAAGGGTTCAGAAATTCAAGGGAGGATCGCACGCGCAGCGTCGTGCGTCCTCCCCGTTTCGAAACGGCCGACGGAGGACGCCACAAGCGCCCGCCGCCGCCCAGGATCAGAGCGCGTTGATGCGGTCGAGCATCCCCGGCTTCCACTCCTTCACGTACTTCGACTTGGCGATCACACCCAGGGCGTGGTCGCGGAAGGCCTTGCGGTTGGGCTCGTAGACGTCCAGGCCCTTGGTGCGGAAGAAGGCGGCGAGTTCGTTCTCCTCCTTGACCATCTGCGCGGTCACCGCGGTGCAGACATCCTCGATCGCCTTTTGCAGCTTGTCCTTGCGCGCCGGGGTCAGCCCGTCCCACAGCGGCTTGCGCACGCCGAGGATGTTGAAGTTCACGAGATGACCGGTCAGCACATACTGGCCCAGCACTTCGTAGAACTTGGCCGCATTGGTCAGGGGCATCGGGTTGTCCTGGGCGTCGATGGCACCGGTCTGGAGCGCGGTGTAGACCTCGCCGTAGGCCACCGGCACCGGGTTGGCGCCGAGCGCGGTTCCGATGAACTGCCAGCCTTCGCCCGCGGGCATGCGCAGCTTGATGCCGGCCAGGTCCGCCGGCGTCATGACCTTCTTCTTGCCACGCAGGCTGACGTGGCGGGTGCCGAGGTACCAGGGCGCGATCAGCTTGACACCGAGCTTCTCCTCGGCCATCTGGAAGAGGTCCTTGCCGACGTCGCTGGCGAACACCTTCTGGGCGTGCGCGAGGTCACGGAAGATATAGGGCGCGCCCAGGATCCCCCACTCCGGGATCTGACGCTGGATGTCGGAGATCGACAGCGCGCTGAAGTCGAGGTTGCCACGCTGCATGGCCACGAGTTCGGTGCCCTGCTTGAACAGCGTTGCGCCGTAATAGGGCTTGAAGTCGAAGTCGGAGGCGACCGCCGGTGCAAAGCGCTCGTTCAACAGCTTGGCGCGCACATCCTGCTCGGTCAGTGCCTCGGAGAAGATCAGGCGCACCTTTTCCTGGGCCAGGGTGGCAGGCACGGCAGCCGAGGCTGCGAAAGCACCGGCGAACTGCATCCAGGCGCGGCGGTCGATGGTCTGGGTCATGTCGGGAACTCCAATCGGTGTGATGGGGTGCAAGCCGAGCGCGGCGCGCAGGGCTCTTCGTAAACCCGCACTCTAGACCCGTCACGCACGCCCGCCGCTAGGGACTTCCCCCGAGCACAGCGCCCTGCGGACAGCGGTGCCGGGCCGCCTCACGGCGCCGCATCGCGCAGCGCCTGCTGCAGTTCCTCCCGCAGCCCAGCGCGGGCCGCGAAGGGATCGCTCGGGTTGCGGCCGGCCGTCACGTCCTCCAGACGCACCTGCACGCCGGCCAGACTGCCCGGGTGGCTGTAGATGTAGAAGCGTTCGGCCTGCATGGCGTCGAAGACGAACTGCGCGACCTGTGCGGCGCTGACCTTGCCGCGCGTCACGGCGCGGTCGCTCATCGCCTGCGCCACGATCTGGCTGCGAGTGGGCCGGGCACCGGGATCGGCCAGCGCGCCGGGGCGGTTGCGCTCGCTGCGGTGGATGCCGGTGGGCACGAAATAGGGGCACAGCACGTGGGCGCGCACCTGGTCGGTGACCAGGCTCAGGTCCTGGTAGAGGGTCTCCGACAAGGACACCACGGCGTGCTTGCTGGCGTTGTAGACGCCCATGTTGGGCGCGTTCAGCAGCCCGGCCATGCTGGCGGTGTTGACGATGTGGCCACGCCAGGCCGGATCGGCCCGGGCCGCCTCCAGCATGACCGGCGTGAAGACGCGCACGCCGTGCGCCACGCCCATCACGTTGACGCCGATCACCCACTCCCAGTCGCGCGCCGAGTGCTCCCAGATGAGGCCACCACCGCCGACA
Source organism: uncultured beta proteobacterium (assembly GCA_903876715.1). Lineage (GTDB taxonomy): Bacteria > Pseudomonadota > Gammaproteobacteria > Burkholderiales > Burkholderiaceae_C > Rubrivivax. The sequence continues at coordinate 547 of CAIRBF010000157.1, read as the reverse complement.
CCGGCATTGTTGAAGACGAAGGTCGGCACGCCGAAGGCCCCAAGCGTGGCCGCGCCCAGCGCGTCCACCTCGGCCGCCTTGGAGACGTCCAGCCGGAAAGGCAGCACCTGCGCGCCCAGGCCGCGGACCTCGGCTGTCGCCGCCTCGAGCGCGTCGGCCTGCACGTCGGCCATGACCACGCGCATGCCCTGCCGCGCCGCGATGCGGCTGGCCTCCAGGCCGAAGCCGGACGCCGCGCCGGTGATGACGGCGATGCCGCCGGGACCGAGAGCCTTGGATGTCATGACGAAGTTCCTTCTTGTGCGGGGCGCGCCCGCTCCACGATCGCCTGCAGCGGCAGGCCAGCGTCCAGCAGGCCGAAAACGTCGGCTGCGCCTTCCAGGCGCGAGGCGCAGAAGCTGTCGAAGACGGCCTCCGGGGCGTGGCGGCGCAGCACCGCGGCCTGCAGCAGCAGCGCCGTCTCGCGCGCCAGGCGCCGGGCCTGGGCCTCGTCGGGCCCGCGCTCCACCGCGTGCAGCACGCGCTCGAGCGCGCGGTCGAAGGCAGG
>CAIRBF010000156.1 GCA_903876715.1 uncultured beta proteobacterium | reverse complement strand
GTTGATCGCGTCGTTGAGCTCGATGTCCACGCCGAGGTCATAGCTGTTGAGCTTGAGCTTGTAGCCGGGGCGCAGGCCGGCGTTCTCGTCGAAGTCGGCCTTGAGCGTGGCCACGGCGCCGTCGAAGCTCAGCTTCCAGTGGCGGTACTGCGACGGATGGGTCTGGTAGTCGACGCGGGGGGTGGTGCTCATCGGTGTCTCCTGGAGCGTTCGGGTCAAGGGTGGAGGGCTTTCAGCATTCGGCTGCATGTTCTGCAACCCGATGACAGGCATCATAGTGCAGTTTTTCCAACCTCGTCAACCCCTCATGCATTTTTGTTCACATTTCTGTCGTATCGACCCCAGCCGCCTGAGACCTCACGCCGCAGCCCCCGGCGCGATCCATTCGCGCACCCGGGCCTGCAGCAGTTCGAAGGTCTCGGTCAGGGGCTGGGCGCTCGTGTCGACGTGGATGTCGGCCTTCGAATAGAAGGGCGTGCGACCGGCGAGGATGCTGCGCAGGTCGTCCATCGCCTCGCGACTGGCCGCCATCGGGCGCATGTCGCCCTGCGCGACGACGCGGCCCATGTGGTCCTCGGCGCGGGCCTTCAGCCAGACGGTCGTGCAGTGGCCCAGCAGTTCGTTGAAGGTGGCAGGGTCGGAGACCAATCCACCGGGCGTGGCGATCACGACCTCGGGGTAGATCTGTATCGCCTCTTCGAGCGCCCGGCGCTCGTAGCGGCGGTAGGCGTTCTGGCCGTACAGCGCCTGGATCTCGGCCACGCTGCAGCCGGCGAACTTCTCGATCTCGCCGCTGAGCTCGACGAAGGGGTAGCCCAGCGCCTGCGCCAGCATGCGCCCGAGCGTGGATTTGCCGGCCCCGCGCAATCCGATCAGCGCGATGCGCTGGCTGCGCTGCGCCGGTCCGCTCGCGGCGCCGTGCAGCAGTTCGCTGACGGCGACCCGCACGCGGTGCAAGGCGGCCTCGTCCCGCCCCACCAGCAGTTCACGCAGCATCAGCCATTCGGGCGAGGTCGTGGTGGGGTCGCCGACGAGCTCGGCCACGGAGCACTGCAGTGCCTGGGCCACCTGGAGCAGGATCAGGATGGACGCATTACCCACCCCGTACTCCAGGTTCGCGAGGTGGCGCTCGGAGATCTCGGCCGCCTGGGCCAGGCTCTTGCGCGTCATGCCGCGTCGCGCCCGCAAGCCTCGCACCCGCTCGCCCAGCGCCACGAGGAAGGGGTTCTTGGCCTCGGCGCGGGGATCTTCCGCCTCTTCGCGCGCAGGAGACCGCTCCGCGGACTCGCCCGGCTGGTCGACACGCACTGCCGTGCCGGCCGCCGGCCACGCCGCGCCCAGATCCCGCGCAGATTTATGCAATATAGTGCTTGACACGGTCGTTGAACGGCTCTAAAGTTCAGACACGCACAATACTGCATCTTTGCGGCCACGGCAAGCCCGAAACGCAAGGAAGCCGCACCGGCAGCCCAGGAGCCTCGACCCATGACCCCATCCGACTTCCGCCGCCAGATCGCCGAACTCATCGCTGAAATCGGCAGTCGGCCGCTCGACAGCGCGCTCGACACCTGGCTGAACACCCACCACGGCGCCGGCAGCGCCACCTACTCGGCGCTGAAGGCCTCGTGCGAGGCTGGCGTCGCCGAGGGCTGGCTGTGCGACCGCGAAGGCGGGGGCATACGCTACGGTCGCATCTTCAAGCCCGCGGACGACCTGCACGGCTACTCGGTGGACGTCGTCGACATGACCGACATCGCCGGGCCGCACCATACCCACCCGCTGGGCGAGATCGACCTCGTCATGCCCCAGGACGGCGAAGCCACCTTCGACGGCCGCTCCGCCGGCTGGGTGGTCTGCCCCCCGGGCAGCGCCCACCGCCCGACGGTGCGGCAAGGCCGAGCGCTCGTCCTCTACCTGCTGCCCCAGGGGCAGATCCAGTTCACCAAGTGAGGAGGAGGCCGTGCCCGGGGCGGTCATGCCGCCCCGGGTGCCGGCTCGAGACCTCGAACCCGCGGCAGCAGGAGCCAGCCGCAGCCCCGACGCAGGGCTCCGACACCCCAGAACGCCCCCCCAGGAGACAAGCCATGACCGCCGAATCGCCCGTGTCCGAGGTCGCCGACCTGCCGGCCGTCTTCAATTTCGCCCAGCACCTGATCGAGCTGAACGCCGGCCGCCCGCAGAAGACCGCCTTCGTCGACGACGCCGGCACGCTGAGCTACGGTGACCTGGCCGTGCGCATCCGCCGCCTGGGCGCGGGCCTGCGGGCGCTGGGCCTGCGACGCGAAGAGCGCGTGCTGCTGCTGATGCACGACTGCAACGACTGGCCGGTGAGCTTTCTGGGTGCGATGCACGCCGGCCTGGTGCCGGTGGCCGTGAACACGCTGCTGACGGCCGACGACTACGCCTACATGCTGGAGAACTCGCGCGCCCAGGCGGTGCTGGTGTCGGGCGCGCTGCTGCCGACGCTGACGGCGGCGATGACGCGCTGCGATCATGAGGTCCGCAAGGTCGTGGTCTCGCGCCCGCAGGCGCCGCTGCACCCGGCCGAGGTCGAGTTCGAGGCCTTCCTGCAGGCGCACGACCCGGCCCAGCGCGCGGCCGCCACCGGCGCCGACGACCCGGCGTTCTGGCTCTACTCCTCGGGCTCCACCGGCCGCCCCAAGGGCACGGTGCACTCGCACGCCAACCCCTACTGGACGGCCGAGCTCTACGGCCGCCGCCTGCTGCAGCTGCGCGAGGACGACGTCTGCTTCTCCGCCGCCAAGCTGTTCTTCGCCTACGGCCTGGGCAACGGCCTGAGCTTCCCGCTGAGCGTGGGCGCCACCACCGTGCTGATGGCCGAGCGGCCGACGCCCGAGGCCACCTTCGCCCGCATGCTCGGCAAGGTCGGCGGCGCGAAGCCGACGGTCTTCTACGGCGCGCCCACGGGCTTTGCGGGCATGCTGGCCCACCCGGCCCTGCCGGCGCGTGACGCCGTCGCCCTGCGCCTGGTCTCCTCGGCCGGCGAGGCCCTGCCGGCCGAGCTCGGCGAGCGCTTCAAGGCGCACTTCGGGGTCGACATCGTCGACGGCATCGGCTCCACCGAGATGCTGCACATCTTCCTCAGCAACACGCCCGCGCAGGTGCGCTACGGCACCACCGGCTGGCCGGTGCCGGGCTACCGGGTGGAGCTGCGCGGCGAGGGCGGCGAGCCCGTGCCCGACGGCGAGCCCGGCGACCTGTACATCCACGGGCCGTCTTCGGCGCTGATGTACTGGGGCAACCGCGCGAAGTCGCGCGAGACCTTCCAGGGCGCCTGGACCAAGAGCGGCGACAAGTACATCCGCAACGCCGACGGCACCTACACCTACGCCGGCCGCAGCGACGACATGCTCAAGGTCAGCGGCATCTACGTCAGCCCCTTCGAGGTGGAGGCCACGCTGGTGCAGCACCCGGCCGTGCTCGAGGCCGCGGTCATCGGCAAGGAGGACGCCGAGGGCCTGACCAAGACCAAGGCCTTCGTCGTGCTCAAGGCCGGCGCGCAGGCCGACGAGGCCGGGCTCAAGGCCTTCGTCAAGGACCGGCTGGCCCCGTACAAGTACCCGCGCTTCATCGAGTTCGTGCCCGACCTGCCGAAGACGGCCACGGGCAAGATCCAGCGCTTCAAGCTGCGCGCGCTCGAGCGCGAGCGCGGCTGAGCCGGCGCGGCTACCACCGACACGGGCAGGGACAGCGGTCGTGGAACACGTCGAGATCGACTGGCGCGGCCAGGCGGTGCGCCTGGAGCACCGCTGGGTGACGCGCGAACGCGCCGACCGGCCGCTGATCGTGTTCCTGCACGAGGGCCTGGGCTCGGTGTCGATGTGGCGCGACGCGCCCGACCGGATCTGTGCCGCCGCCGGCGCGCGCGGGCTGGTCTGGTCGCGCCCGGGCTACGGCGGCTCGACGCCGCGCGCGAGCGGCGAGCGCTGGCAGCCCGACTTCATGCACCGCCAAGCCCACGAGGTGCTGCCTGCCTTCCTCGAGGCCGTGGGCTTGGACGCGCAGGCGCAGCCGCCCTGGCTGCTCGGCCACAGCGACGGCGGCTCGATCGCGCTGCTGCACGCGGCGCGATTTCCAGCCCGCGTGGCCGGGCTCGTGGTGCTCGCACCCCACATCCTGGTCGAGGACGTGTCGATCTCGAGCATCGAACGCGCCCGCGAGGCCTACGCCACGACCGACCTGCGCGCGCGCCTGGCACGCCACCACGCCGACCCCGACTCGGCCTTCTACGGCTGGAACGACGCCTGGCTCGACCCGGCCTTCCGCGCCTGGTCGATCGAGGCCGAGCTTCGGGCCATCACCTGCCCGGTGCTCGCCGTGCAGGGTCTGGACGACGAGTACGGCACGCTCGAGCAGATCCGCGGCATCGCGCGCCGCCTGCCCGCCACCGAGCTGCTCGAGCTCCCGGCCTGCGGGCATTCCCCCCACCGCGACCAGCCCGAGAAGCTGGTGCGGGCGGTGGCCGTCTTCATGCGCCGCCACGCAGCCCACTGACCGCCGGCCGCAGCCTGGCCGGGGTGAGGGCCCCAATGGCCGCAGGTCCGACCGCCCCCCATTTCATCCCAATCCCCCAGGAGATATCCATGACCATGACCAGCTACCAGGTCGAGACCTTCGGCAAGCCGCTCGCGCAGAAGCTGCGCGAGGTCCCCCAAGCCCAGGGTCGCGAGGTTGTGCTGCGCATCGGCAGCTGTGGCGTCTGCCACAGCGACGTGCACCTGCACGACGGCTACTTCGACCTCGGCGGGGGCAACAAGCTCGACATGACGCGCGCGCTGCAGCCGCCGCGCACCCTGGGCCACGAGATCGCCGGCACCGTGGTGGCCGTGGGCCCCGAGGCGCAGGGCGTGCAGGTCGGTGACCGCCGCGTGGTCTTTCCCTGGCTGGGCTGCGGCACCTGCTCGCTGTGCCGCGAAGGCCGCGAGCACCTGTGCAACCGCCCGCAGGCCCTGGGCATCCAGCGCGACGGCGGCTTCTCGAGCCACGTCGTCGTGCCGGACGGCAAGTACCTGCTCGACTACGGCACGCTCGCCGAGGAGCAGGCCTGCACCTACGCCTGCTCGGGCCTGACGGCCTACAGCGCGCTGAAGAAGGTGGGCACGGTCGGCCCGCAGGACCCGCTGCTGATCTTCGGCGCGGGTGGCGTGGGCTTGTCGGGGATCCGCTTGGCACGCCAGATGTACGGCGTGGCGCCCATCGTCGTCGAACTCGACCAGGGCAAGTGGGACATCGCGCGCGAGGCCGGCGCCGGCGAGCTGATCGACCCCACGGCCGACGGCGCGCTGAAGAACCTGCTCAAGGCCACGGGCGGCGGCGTCGCCGCGGCGATCGACTTCGTCGGCGCGGCCGCGACCTTCAACTTCGGCTTCGGGGCGCTGCGCAAGGCCGGCAAGCTGGTGTGCGTGGGCCTGTTCGGCGGCTCCACGCCCATCGTGCCGGCGCTGGTCTCGATGAAGGCCGTCAGCGTCGAGGGCTCCTACGTGGGCAGCCTGCAGGAGATGCAGGAGCTGATGGCGATCGCGCGCAGCGGCGTGCTGCCGGGCCTGCCGCTGGCCACGCAGCCGCTGTCCACGGCGACGCAGGCCCTGGAAGACCTGCGCGCCGGTCGCATCCGCGGCCGCACCATCCTCAAGCCCGGCGCCGACGCCGCGGCCCAGGCCTAACCCCCGGGAGCACGCACGATGGAAACCGTCGACTGGAACGCGGTCAACCCGCTGGCAATGTGGCGCGACTGGATCGTCAAGTCCGAGGCGCAGTGGAGCCAGGGCTTGTCCAAGCTGATGAAGGACGAGCGCCTGAGCGGGCCGCTGGGCCGCCAGGTGGACGAGCTGCGCATGATGCAGCGCCAGTTCGCCGAGGTGGCGCAGGCCTCGCTGGCTGCGGCCAACCTGCCCTCGCGCAGCGACCTGGAAGCGCTGGACGAGCGCATGGGCCGTCTCGAGGACGGCCTGGCCCAAGTGGCCGCGGCGATGTCGCGCCTGCAGCAGGCGCTGGAGGCGCGCCAGGTCGTCGCCCCCGCTGCGCCGGCGCGCACGCGCAGGCCGGCACCCACCGCCCCGGCCGCGCCCGAAGGCGCGCGGGCGGCGACGCGGACGACCGATGCACCCGCACCCGCACCCGCATCCGCACCCGCACCCGCATCCGCATCCGTATCAGCATCCGTATCCGCATCCGCACCCGCAGCCGCACCGGCACCGGCACCGGCTGCGGTCTCGGCCCCGAAGCGCAGCCGCGCCCCGGTGCGAAAGGCAAACCGATGAGCGCTGCCCAGCCCGCCCGCGCCAGCCTGCTGCCCAACCCGGTGCAGCAGGCGCTCGAGCGCATGGGCCTGCCGGCCGAGGACTTCAGCACGATGGCCGGCCCGCTGGGCGTGACGCCGCGCAGGACCATCCACACCGAGGGCACGCTCAAGCTGCACCACTACCTGCCGCAGGCCGAAGAGGTGTACCGCGTGCCGGTGCTGGTGGTGACCTCGCTCGTCAACCAGCCCTACATCCTGGACCTGGTGCCGGGGCAGAGCCTGGTGGAGTTCCTGCTCAAACAGGGCTTCGACGTCTACATGATCGAGTGGGGCCGGCCGCGGCGCGAGCACAGGAGCCTCACGCTCGAGGACCACGTGCTCGGCCGCCTGCCGCGCTGCGTCGAGCGCGTGCTCGAGCACAGCGGGCAGCGCGAGCTGTCGCTGCTGGGCTACTGCATCGGCGGCCTGCTCGCGGTGCTCTACACCGCGCTGCACGCCGACGCCCCGGTGCGCAACCTCGTGTGCATGGCCGCGCCGGTCAACAGCGACGGGCTGGAGTCGCTGAAGGCCTGGATGGGCGAGCCCTTCGACGCCGAGGGCCTGCTCGCCCAGCACGGCAACGTGCCCGGCGACTGGGTGCAGAACGCGCTCCGCGCGCTGCGGCCCTTCGGCAAGGTGGCCGGCGCCGCCGGCCTGCTGAACCAGATCGACCGGCCCGAGGTGGTGCGCAGCCACCTGCGCATGGGCAAGTGGGAGACCGACAACCTGCCCTTCCCCGGCGGCGTCTTCCGCCAGATGGTGCGCGACTTCCTGCGCGGCAACCGCCTGGTGCAGGGCACGTGGGAGATCGGTGGCCGGCGCGTCGACCTGGGCGCGCTGCGCCAGCCGCTGTTGCACCTGCTGGCGCAGGAGGACCACATCACCCCCTACGCCGCCTCGCGCGACCTCGTGCGCCTGGCCGGCAGCGCCGACAAGCAGGAGATCGTTCTCAAGGGCGGCCACGTCGGCCTGGTCGCCGGTCGCGGCGCCGAGCTGCGCATGTGGCCGGCACTGGAGGCCTGGCTGGCGCCGCGATCGGTCTGAACTGGCGATGCTCGGCAAACCCGGCTTGCGCTTGGGCGGACAACCCGTCGCAGGGCTTCGACAGGCTCAGCCCGAACGGATGGATGAGCAAGCCGGCGACTCAACAAGAAGCCGAGAACCCGCCGTAGGCCCTGCATCAACCGTTCGCCCTGAACCTGTCGAAGGGCCCACACCACAACCGTTCGCCCTGAGCCTGTCGAAGGGCGCGCGCCCTCACCGTCCCAGCCCCCCCCAAGCCAGAGGATCCCCCCATGCGCTGCTACTGCGTCACCCACCACGGCCAGCCGCTCGAGCTGGTCGAGCGTCCGCTCCCGCAACCCCAGGGCACCGAGGTGCTGCTGAAGGTGAGCGCCGCCGGCGTCTGCCATACCGACCTGCACCTGTGGGAGGGCCACTACGACCTCGGCGGCGGCAAGAAGCTGACGTTGGCCGAGCGCGGCATCAAGCCGCCGCTGACGCTGAGCCACGAGATCGTCGGCGAGGTCGTCGGCGCCGGTGAGGCAGCCGGCGCCGTGGCCCCGGGCCGCACCGTCCTCGTCCACCCGTGGATCGGCTGCGGCGAGTGCGCCGCCTGCCGCCGCGGCGAGGAAAACATCTGCATCAAGCCCCAGTCGCTGGGCGTGGTGCGCCCCGGCGGCTTCGCCGAGTACGTCATCGTGCCGCATCCGCGCTACCTGGTCGACATCGACGGCCTGGACGCCGCCGAGGCGGCGCCGCTGGCCTGTGCCGGCGTCACCACCTACAGCGCGCTGAAGAAGCTGGGCGCGCGCATCGAGACCGACCCGGTGGTCATCATCGGTGCCGGCGGCCTCGGCCTGATGGCCATCGAGGTGCTCAAGGCCCTGGGCGGCAAGGGCGCCATCGTCGTCGACCTGGACCCGGTCAAGCGCGAGGCGGCGCTCGCCGCCGGCGCGCTGCAGGCCATCGACGCGCGGGCGCCGGACGCCTTCGCGCAGATCCAGCAGGCCACCGGCGGCGGCGCGCGCGCCGTGCTCGACCTGGTGGGCGCCACGCCCACGGTGACGCTGGCCATGGCCTGCAGCGCGCGCGGCGGCCATATCGTCATCTGCGGCCTGATGGGTGGCGACCTCACGCTCGCGCTGCCGGTGATCCCGATGCGCCCGCTGACGCTGCAGGGCAGCTACGTCGGCACGCTGCAGGAGCTGCGCGAACTCGTCGCGCTCGCCCAGCGTAGGACAATGAAACCGATCCCGGTGACGCGGCGCCCGCTGGCCGACGCCAACGACGCGCTGATGGCGCTGCACGAGGGCCGCATCGTCGGCCGCACGATCCTCGTCCCCTGACATCCAAGGCAAGAAAGCACGACCGATGACCTACCCCCAGCTCAGCCTCTACATCGACGGCGAATTCATCCAGGGCGGCGGCCGCCGCGAGCAGGACATCGTCAACCCGGCCACACACGAGGTGATCGGCAAGCTGCCGCACGCCACGCGCGAGGACCTGGACCGCGCGCTCGCCGCCGCCGCACGCGCCTTCCAGAGCTGGAAGAAGACCTCGCCGACCGAGCGCAGCAAGGTGCTGCGCAAGGTGGCCGAGCTGGCGCGCGAGCGCGCGCAGGACATCGGCCGCGCGATGACGATGGACCAGGGCAAGCCCCTGGCCGAGAGCGTGGGCGAGGTCGTGGCCTGCTCCGAGCACGCCGAATGGCACGCCGAGGAGTGCCGCCGCATCTACGGTCGGGTGATCCCGGCGCGCAACGACAGCGTGCGCCAGATGGTGCTGCGCGAGCCGGTGGGCGTGTGCGCCGCCTTCACGCCCTGGAACTTCCCCTTCAACCAGGCCATCCGCAAGGTGGCGGCCGCGGTCGGCGCAGGCTGCACCATCGTGCTCAAGGGCCCCGAGGACACGCCGAGTGCCGTCGTCGCGTTGGCCCAGCTGTTCCATGACGCCGGCCTGCCCGCAGGCGTGCTCAACCTGGTCTGGGGCGTGCCGGCGGAGGTGTCCGAGCACCTGATCGAGAGCCCGATCGTGCGCAAGATCAGCTTCACCGGTTCGGTGCCGGTGGGCAAGATGCTCGCGGCCAAGGCGGCGGGGCTGATGAAGCGCAGCACGATGGAGCTCGGCGGCCACGCTCCCGTCATCATCTGCGACGACGCCGACATCGCCCTCGCGGTGAAGACGCTGGTGCCCTACAAGTTCCGCAACGCGGGGCAGGTGTGCGTCTCGCCCACGCGCTTCTACGTGCAGGAGGGCGCGTACGAGCGCTTCGTCGCCGGCTTCGTCGAGAAGACGCAGGCGCTGAAGGTGGGCGACGGCCTGTTGCCCGACACGAAGATGGGTCCGCTCGCGCAGGCGCGCCGGGTGGGTGCCGTGGCGGCCTTCGTCGAGGACGCACGCGAGCGCGGTGCCACGGTGCTGACCGGCGGCGCGCCCATCCCGGGCGTGGGCAACTTCTTCTCGCCCACGGTCATTGCCGACCTGCCCGAGGACGCGCGCCTGATGACCGAGGAGCCCTTCGGCCCGGTGCTGGGCATCGCCCGGTTCAAGACCATCGACGAGGTGCTGGCCCGCGCCAACAGCCTGCCCTTCGGGCTGGCCGCCTACGCCTTCACGGGTTCGAACCGCAACGCGCACGCGCTGAGCACCGGGCTCGAGGCCGGCATGGTGACGATCAACCACCTGGGCCTGGCGCTGGCCGAGACGCCCTTCGGCGGCATCAAGGACAGCGGCATCGGCAGCGAGGGCGGCACCGAGACCTTCGACGGCTACCTGAACACCAAGTTCGTCACGCAGATGAACTGAGGACACCGAACCCTCGATGCCCTACGTCCAGAGGCCCGACGCCCGCATCCACTGGACCTCGCTCGGCGAGGGCGAGCCCGTCGTGCTGGTGATGGGCCTGGGCTGCAGTTCGGCGATGTGGTTCCGCATCGCCCCGCAGCTCGCCCGCACGCACCGCGTGATCCTGCTCGACAACCGCGGCGCGGGCCTCACCCGCGTGCCCTTCTTCGTCGTCCACCGCGTGCAGGCGATGGCGGCCGACATCGCGGCCGTGCTCGACGCCGCCGGCGAGCGCAGCGCGCACGTCGTCGGCTTCTCGATGGGCGGCATGATCTCGCAGCAGTTCGCGGTGGACTTCCCCCAGCGCGTGCGCACGCTCAGCCTGCTGGGCACGCACAGCGGCGGCCCCTGGGCGGTGCAGGCCGCGGCCCCGGTGCGCAAGCTGCTCTTCGACAAGGCGCACATGTCGCCCGAGGAGAGCCTGCGCGCGATGCGCTCCCACACCTACGCCCGCGGCACACCCGACGCGCTGTTCGAGGAGGACGCGCTCGTGCGCATCGCCAACCAGCCGTCCACGCGCGACTACCAGGCCCAGCTCTTCGCGCTGATCTACTGGTCAGCCTACCTGCAGCTGCCGCGCCTGACCATGCCCGCGCTGGTGCTGCACGGCCTGCAGGACGCGCTGATCCCGCCGCAGAACGGCCGCGTGCTGGCCGCGCGGCTGCCGCGCGCCCGCCTGGTCGAGCTGCCCGAGGCCAGCCACTGGCTCACCACCGACCGCACCGACGACTGCCTGTCGGCGCTGCGCGACCACCTCGAAAGTCACCGGTCATGAGCGACGCCGCCACCCCACCCTCCGTCCCGGGCTTCCTGCCGCCGGACGCGGCCGCGCCGGGCGCGCTGGCCGGCGTGCGCGTGGTCGACCTCGCGCGCGTGCTTGCCGGCCCCTACTGCACGCAGATCCTGGCCGACCACGGCGCCGATGTGCTGAAGATCGAGCCCCCGGGCGGCGGCGACGAGACGCGCGGCTGGGGTCCGCCCTTCGACGCCCAGGGGCGCGCGGCCTACTTCCTGGGCCTGAACCGCAACAAGCGCGGCTGCACGATGGACCTGACGCAGCCGGCCGCCCGCGAGGCGCTGCTCGCGCTGGTGGCGCAGGCCGACGTGCTGGTCGAGAACTTCAAGACCGGGACGATGGAGAAGTGGGGCCTGGGCCCCGAGGTGCTGACCGCACGCTTCCCGCGCCTGGTCTATGCCCGCGTCACCGGCTTCGGCGCCGACGGCCCCCTGGGCGGCCTGCCCGGCTACGACGCCGCGATCCAGGCGCTGTCGGGCATGATGAGCGTCAACGGCGAGCCCGACGCCCGCGGCGGCGAGCCGCTGCGCGTGGGCGTGCCGGCGGTGGACATGGTGACCGGCCTGAACGCCGCGATCGGCATCCTGATGGCGCTGCAGGAGCGCACGCGCAGCGGGCGCGGCCAGTTCGTGGAAGTGGCGCTGTACGACGCCGCGCTGTCGGTGATGCACCCGCACGCCGCCAACCACCTGCTCGACGGCCGCGTGCCGCGCCGCACCGGCAACGCCCACCCCAACATCTGCCCCTACGACACCTTCCGCACCGGCAGCGAGCCGATCTTCCTGGCCGTGGGCAATGACCGCCAGTTCGCGACCCTGTGCCAGCACCTGGGCGCACCCGAGCTGGCGCAGGACCCCCGCTTCACGACCAACGCGCAGCGCTCGGCGCACCGCGAGGCCCTGAAGGCCCTGCTCGAGGAGCGCCTGGCCGCCTTCGAGTGCAAGCCGCTGGCCGACCGCCTGGTGCGCGCCGGCGCACCCTGCGCCCCGATCCAGGACGTGCCCGCCGCGCTCGCGGACCCCCACACCGCGCACCGCGGCATGGTGGTGGGCGTGGGCGAGCACTACCGCGGCGTCGCCTCGCCGGTGAAGCTGGCGCGCACGCCGGCGAGCTACCGGCTGCCGCCGCCCTGAGGCGTCACTCTTCGGCGTAGTAGCCGATCACGTCCCCTTCGGTCGTGACGCCCAGGCCATTGAGCAGGCGGTTCGAGTAGTTGAAGTAGGCGCAGACCTGGTTCACCTCCAGGATCTCGCCATCGTCGCAGCCGGCAGCGTGCAGCGCATCGATGTCGGCCTTCTCCATCGCGCCGACGTCCGTGGTCAACTTGCCCGCGTAGCGCAGCAGCGCAAGCTCCTTGCCCTCGAAGACGCGCTCGGGCGCGCGCGCCTGGAAGGCCTCGAGGATGGCGTCGGAGCGCGCCTTGTCCTTGAGCAGGCGACGCGCGTTGGCCCAGTGGTGGGTGAAGCTGTAGGCGCAGCGGTTGAGCGAGCTGACGTAGGACGCCACCATCTCCAGGAACCAGAAGGGCAGCGTGTTGTCAGGGTTGTGCAGCACGCTGCGGTAAAGCGTCACGTGGCCCTGCATCGTGTGCGGGCGCAGGCTGTGGGCCTTCATGACGTTGTCGACGGTGCCGTGCGGGGTGGTGACCAGGCGGTAGGCGTCGGCCAGCGTGCCGGTGGCTTCCTGCAGCGGAATCATGCGGATCCAGGCGCTCATGGGGTGGTGCTCTTTCGATGGGGGCGGGTGGAAGGTGAGCGCAGGGCCGTCGCGGGCGCTGCTTCAGTCAAAGGTCGCGCGTCGCACCGGCGCACGCGCGAACAGGCGATGCACGAGGGGCTCGAAGACCGATAGCGGCGCGCAGTCGTAGTGCGGGTCGCAGGCGGCCTGGTCGTAGCGCTCGACGAAGGTGGCGGCCCACTCGAAATGCGGGTGTCCGCGCCAGCGCTCGCGAGCCTGTGGATCGGCCCCGGGCAGCTGCGGGGCGTGCACCTGCTGGAAGATCGGGTGGCGCAGCAGCATCCAGTGGTTGCGCTCGGACACATAGGGCCCGAGCAGCGCAGCGGCGAACTCGCCGTGGGTGTCGGGGCAGGCCACGAAGCCGATATCGTGCAGGAGACAGACGACGACATCCTCCTCGTCCAGCCCGTCGCGCAGCGCCATCGTCGCCGACTGCAGGGAGTGGCGGTAGTTGTTGACCATGTAGCCGAAGCCCGGGTCGTGCTCGCTCGCGGCGAGCATGCGCAGCACCTGCCGCCCCTGCTCCTGGCGGTAGTAGGGGCCGCGCTGGCGGTTGATCAGGTCCCAGTCATCGCGAGTGAAGTCCTGCATCGCGACCTTGGGCACGAACTGCCACGACGGTTCGAGCAGCGGGCTGAAACGCGACGGGTCCAGGGTGGCGTCCTGCGGGGGCGGTGGCTTGTGACTCATGATGCACCAGTCGGAACGAAGGCAGCGGTCAACCAGCGGTCGGTGGCCAGGCGCCAGGGCGCCAGCCCGGCAGCCACGGCGGGATGGGCCTGCGCGGCGTCGAGCCAGGACTGCAGCGACGGCGGCAGGCTCAGTGCTTGCCCGAGCGCGTCCAGCAGCAGCGCGCCTAGCGGCACCGAGGCGACCATGCCGAGGTCGGCCACGGTCAGGCCCGCGCCGGCCAGAAAGGGCTCGGGGCGCGCCAGGCGGCCCAGGAGGTCCACCCGCTCCTGCAGGGCAGCGGCCGCGGCCTGCACCTGCGCCGGCGCGCGCGCGCCGTCACGCACCAGCGGGAACAGCGCGCGCACGCGCGGCTCGAGGTGCAGGTCGTGGTAGCGAGCGAGAAAGCGCGCCTGCGCGCGCTGCAGCGGCGTGCCGGGCAGCAGGCGGGGCGTGGGATGCGCGTCCTCGAGGTACTCGACGACGGCCTCGGACTCGGCCAGCAGCACGCCATCGACCTCCAGCGCCGGGATCGTGCCAGTGGGCTGGCGCTCGCGCCAGGCCGCGCTGCGGTAGCCGCCCTCGGGCTCGCGCTCGACGAAGGCCAGGCCCTTGGTGTGCAGCGCGATGCGCAGCTTGGCCGTGTAGACGGAGACCGCGGAGCCGTGGAGGATCATCATGGCGCGGGAACCCTCAAGGCTCGGCCAGGAAGGCCTGGAAGTCGCCGCAGGCGCCGTCGATGGCTGCCTCCAGCAGTTGCCGCCCCTGCTCGGCCGTGGCCAGCGCCGAGTGCGAGCCGACGCGCCCATCGGGGAAGGCGGCGCGGTGCGTTGCAGCATCCCAGTGGTTGTCGCCACCGTGGTCGCGCAGGAAGTCGCGGCCCAGCAGCGGTGGCGCCTCCCCGGTGCCGCTGCGCTGCGAACCCGGCCGCAGGTGCAAGGTCACGGCGATCTCGCTCGGCGTGGCGTGCAGGCCCTCGGCCTGGCCGTACCAGGCACGGCGCAACGCGTCGGCCTGCGGGTACTCCCACCAACTGCGCAGGCGGCAACGCGGCGCGGTGCCAGGCATCGTGCCCAGGCTCCAACGCGCGTAGACGTCCTGGAAGGCCGCACGCGCGGCGCCGACGTTCGCGCCGTGGCCGTTGACGAAATAGATGCGCTCGAAGCCGTGCCGAGCGAGCGACAGCACGCAGTCCTCGATCACCGCCATGAAGGTACTGGCCCGCAGAGAGACCGTACCGGGGAAGCCGAGGTTGAACTGCGCCACCGCCAGCCCGATCGTCGGCGCGACGAGCACGCCCTGCCGCTCGCCCAGGCCGCGCGCAACAGCCTCGGCCACCAGTGCGTCCGTTCCGATCAGGCCGAGCGGGCCGTGCTGCTCGGTCGAGCCGAGCGGCACTGCGATCGCGCGCGAGCCTTGCAGATAGCGCCCGACCTCGGGCCAGGTCTGCTCGGTCAGCAGCATCCCGCCGGCTCCGGGGGCTGGAATCCTGCGCGTGCGGTCGGTCGCATCGCCCAATCATAATGAGATGGAGCACCCTGGACACATCGTGATGAACCCGAACCCCGACCCTTCCGCAGGCCCCATCATCCACATGGATGGCGTGAGCAAGTGGTTCGGCAGTTTCCAGGCCCTCGACGGCGTCGACCTCGAGGTGGCCCCAGGCGAGAAGATCGTGATCTGCGGACCCTCGGGCTCGGGCAAGTCCACGCTCATCCGCTGCATCTCGCGCCTGGAGCGGCACGAGAAGGGGCGCATCGTCGTCGACGGCACCGAGCTCACCGACGACCGCGCCAGCCTGGCCCGGCTGCACAGCGAGGTCGGCATGGTGTTCCAGCAGTTCAACCTGTTCCCGCACCTGTCGGTGCTGGACAACCTGATGCTCGCGCCGATGCGCGTGCGCGGCCTGCCGCGTGAGGAAGCGCGGGCGCTGGCGATGGACTACCTCGCGCGCGTGCAGATCGCCGAGCAGGCACACAAGTTTCCCTCGCAGCTGTCGGGCGGCCAGCAGCAGCGCGTGGCGATCGCGCGCTCGCTGTGCATGAAGCCCAAGATCATGCTCTTCGATGAGCCCACCTCGGCGCTCGACCCCGAGATGATCATGGAGGTGCTGCAGGTCATGGAGACGCTCGCTCTCGAGGGCATGACCATGCTGTGCGTGACGCATGAGATGGGCTTCGCCCGCCGCGCCGCCGACCGCGTCGTCTTCATGGACCGAGGTCGCATCGTCGAGCAGGCGGCCCCCGAAGCCTTCTTCGGTGCGCCCCGCACCGAGCGCTGCAGGGACTTCCTCGGGCGCATCCTGCAGCACTGACCCTCGACATCCCCCGGGGCGGCGCAGCGGCAGGGGGAAAGGGGCTGAAGGCGCGCTCTGCAGCACCTCCCCGGTTGAATACCCGGGACGACCGCAGGTCAGCCCGGCGTGCGAGCGAGCCGGCGCTCGAGCCGGCGCACCAGCCAGGACGTCAGCAGGATCAGCAGCAGGTACTCCAGCACCAGCAGGGAGTAGATTTCCAGCGGCCGGTACTCGGTGACGTTGAGCTCGTTGGCGCGACGCGTCAGTTCCTGCAGGCCGACCACCGAGACGAGCGAGCTCATCTTCATCACGTAGACGAACTGGTTTCCCAGGGCCGGCAGGATGGTGCGGATGGCCTGCGGGAAGACGACGTAGCGGAAGGTCTGCCAGCGCGACAGGCCCAGCGTCTCGGCCGCCTCGCGCTGGCCCTTGGCCACCGACTGCAGGCCGGCACGGAAGACTTCGGCCTCGAAGGCCGCGTCCGAGAGCGCCAGCGACAGCACCCCGGCCAGGAAGGCATCGAGCTTGAGACCGCTGACGACCGGCAAGCCGTAGTACACCCACAGCAGCAGCACGAGCAGCGGCACCGCGCGGAAGCACTCGACATAGCCCCGGCTCACCCAGCGCGCCGGCCGCCACGCCGACAGGCCGCCCACCGCGAGCAACACGCCCAACAGCACCGACAGCAGGATGGCGCTGATCGACAACTGCAGCGTCAGCACCAGCCCCGCGGCCATGAAAGCCAGGTTGGACTGGCCTTTCTCGGTGGCGGGGCTGAAGATGTACCAGCCCCAGGCGTAGTCCTGGGACATGCCGCAGCCTGCCAGCAGCAGGAGCGACACGAGCAAACAAAAGAGCCCCGCCCGGGGGGCGAGGCGGCGTGGTCTCATCGTCCTGAGCGCGTCAACGCGTGGTCACTTGCCGAGCCACTTGGACTCGAGCTGGTCGAAGAAGCCCTCAGACTGCTTCAGCGCGACCCAGTTGTTGACATAGTTGATCCAGACGGCGTCGTTCTGCGGCAGCGGGAAGGCGAAGGGCCGCTTGTTGCGCAGCTCGGCACCCTGCACCAGCGTCAGGTTGGGGTAGGTCTGCACCAACGTGCCAGCCTCGATGTTGCTGGTGATCGTAGCCGTGGCGCGACCGGCCAGCACCTCCTGGAAGCCGGTGGCCGGCTTCTCGATGGCGCGGACCGTGGCCTGCGGGAAGTGGGTGCGCGCCTGCTCCTCGAAGACCGTGCCCATGAGTACGGCGATGGTGACGCCGCGCTTGTTCAGGTCGGCCCAGCCCTTGACGTTGCCCGCGCCGGACTTCAGCATCACCGGCACCGTGCCCGCCTCGAGGTAGGGGGCGGAGAAGCCGACGGTCTTGGCGCGCGCCATGCTCAGCGAGGCGCCGGAGAAGATGTCGTAGCGGTCGGAAGTGATCCCGGCCACGAGCGTGGCCCATTCTGCGGGCACCCACTCGATCTTCACGCCCAGGTCCTTGGCGAGCTGCTGCATCGCGTCGATGTCGAAGCCCTTGTAGCTGTTGGTGGCCGGGTCGCGCACCGACATCGGGTTGAAGTCCCCGGTCGTGCCCACGCGCAGCGTGCCACGCTCCAGGATCTGCTGCAGCTTGGACTTGCTCTGCGCGATCGCGCTGCCAGACAGCGCGGCGCC
Source organism: uncultured beta proteobacterium (assembly GCA_903876715.1). GTDB lineage: Bacteria > Pseudomonadota > Gammaproteobacteria > Burkholderiales > Burkholderiaceae_C > Rubrivivax. The sequence continues at coordinate 12,969 of CAIRBF010000156.1, read as the reverse complement.
GACGACGGCCAGCGCGAGCGTCAGGGTACGGAAGAACTTCATCGGGGACTCCAAAACCGTGGTTGATCGATCTCAATCAATGTTAGCAGCGGCCCGATGCCCTACCGGGGCGCCCGGATCCCGGGATGGCCCCGGATCCGGCGGCGCTTGCGCGGGCCTTGCCAGTCCACCCGGGATGGAGGATCCCGACGCAGCCACGAACCCCACGAGGTTTCGCACCAGGTCAGCGATGCTGCGCACCGCTGCCGACGGCTGGCGCCGGCCGCCAAGTGCGAGGTGAAAGGTCTGCCGCAACTCGGGCTGGCAGATCGGCACGGCACGCAGCCGACCGGCTCGCACTTCATCGTCGATCGAGGGCCCATTCGATACCGTGTAGAGAGGGCCGCTTTCTACCAGGCGCTTGGTCAGGTGACCGGAATTGACCTCGGCAGCGATGTTCAGTCGCAGGCCTTGGCGACGGGCCTCTTCCTCCATCAGCAAGCGCCCGCCGTTGGGCGCCGTGGCCATGACCAGGGGCAGGCGGGCTACGTTGGCGAAGGCCTGCGGTCCGCCCGCGGTGGGCGCGGCGTCCGGCCGCGACACCAACAGCAAAGCCACCGAAAACAGCGGGCTGCTGTCGGCGTGACTGACCGAGGGTGCGCGAGACATCACGCCCAGGTCGCACTGCCCCTCAGCCAGCCACTGCTCGATCTGCTGCGTGGTGCCTTCAGCCACCTGCAGCCGCACCTGCGGCCACCGCTCCTCGGTCTGGGACAGGAGTTCCCGCACCAGCGGCCAGGCCACCGAAGGCTGCAGGGCCAGGCGCACCAGGCCTGCGGGGCGGGCGCCATGACCAGCCATCAACTCGGGCAGGGCGTCGGCCTCGCGAAGCAATGCTTCAGCGCGCGGCAACAAGGTTCTGCCGGCAGCGCTCAGGGTGACGCCTCGACCGGTGCGGTCGAACAGACGGACCGCGAGTTGCTGCTCGAGGGCCGCGATGGCCTTGCTGACCGAGGACTGCGTCGACCCGGACAAGGTGGCGGTGCGCGAGAAGCTGCCCGTTGCCGCGACGCCAAGGAACAGGCGGAGGTTGCGCAGATCCATTCAGCACCGTTTCGCGAAAGAAATTCTTCAGAAGAATATCTGATATCGAATCATTCCTGCTTCCGCCATCCATCGGTCGATTTCTAGAATCCAAAGAACTCCCAGAGCATCGCGGCTGCCCTTGCGAGCCTGCGGTACCTGAGACAGACCGAAGCCCGCTCGCCAGAGCTGGAGCTGGGCCCATGACGACGAGGAGACAGAGATGCGCCAGTGGAATCGCCGCCGGATCGGCAAACTCGTGCAGGTGGCCGCGCTGGCGCTGGCCGCTGCGTCGCCATGGACGTCGGTGCAGGCGCAGGAATGGCCAGCCCGCCCGATCCGGCTGATCGTGCCGCACGCGCCCGGGGGGGTCACCGACGTCGTGGCGCGCCTGGTAGCCCAGCCGCTGGGCGAAGCCTTGAAACAGCAGGTGATCGTCGAGAACAAGCCCGGCGCCACCGGACTGCTGGGCACCGAACCAGCTGCCAAGGCCGCACCCGACGGCTACACGCTGCTGATGTACGTGGATGTCAACACGATGTTCCCGGCGCTGGTGAAGAAGCTGCAGCACGATCCAGTGACGAGCTTTGCGCCCGTGACGCTGCTGGGGCGTGGCTCGCACGCGCTGGTGGCGCACCCGTCTCTGCCCGCACAGACGCTGGCCGAGCTCGTCAGCTACGCGAAACGCAACCCGAAGGAGCTGTCGGCGGCGCTGCCCGGGCTCGGCGGGCCGCAATGGCTGGCCATGGAGATGCTCAAGGACGCGGCGAAGATCGACGTGACGGCAGTGCCCTACAAGGGCGGCGGCCAGGCCGTCGTCGACGTCGTCGGCGGCCAGGTCAAGCTCGGCCTGCTGGGCATGGCACCGGTGCTGCCGCACATCAAGGCCGGCAAGCTGAAAGCGATCGCCGTCACCGGGCGCACCCGCTCGCCGGCTCTGCCTGACGTGCCGACGATGGTGGAGTCGGGATTTCCTGGCGTCGAGGCCGCGCAGTGGCAGTCCATCGTGGTGCCTGCCGGCACGCCCCGGCCCATCGTCAACCGGCTGCACGATGAGCTGCTGAAGATCATGCGTCAGCCGGCCGTGATCGAACGCCTGGCCAGCTTCGGCCTGGACAACGCCACCAGCCCGAGCCCGGAAGACCTTGGACGCATGATGCGCGAGGAGGTCGGCCGCTGGCCCGCGATCTTCAAGTCGCTGGGCGTCGAGCCCGAGTGAGAGCCGGTGTGAGAGCCCGAGAGGCCCGGAGACCTGCATGACGCAGCCCCCCCTGAACGTCCTGTTCATCACGTCGGACCAGCAGCGCGGCGACTGCTACGGCTTCGAAGGCCGCAAGGTCCGCACCCCCGCACCTGGACGAGATGGCCCGAAAGGGCACACGCTTCCAGGCCTGCATCACGCCGAACCTGGTGTGCCAGCCGTCGCGCTCGTCGATCCTGACCGGGCTGCTGCCGTTGACGCACGGCGTCTCCGACAACGGCATCGACCTGCCGGCGGAGACGGCCGAGCGCGGCTATGCAGCCACGCTGGCGCGCCATGGCGTGCGCAGCGCCCTGATCGGCAAGGCGCATTTCACGACGTCGCACACCTTCGAGCCCACCGGCTCGCCCGAGTGCCGCGAAAGCAGCGCGAACTACGGCGACGACTGGTACGGTCCCTACATGGGTTTTCAGCACCTGGAGCTGATGCTCGAGGGCCACAACCACTTCCCGCCGATGCTGCCGCCACGTGGCCAGCACTACGAGCGCTGGTACCACGCCGACGGCCAAGGGGAAGAGCGCACCCGGCTGTACCGCCAGGCCCTGCCGCCGCTGAGCGACGCGCACGAGACCTGGAACTCTGCGCTGCCCGTGGCCTGGCACAACTCGACCTGGATCGGCGACCGCACGATCGACTTCCTGCGCCGGCATCGCGACCAGCCCTTCTGCTTGTGGGCGTCGTTCCCCGACCCGCACCACCCCTTCGACGCGCCCGAACCCTGGTGCCGGCTGCACCACCCGGACGAGGTCGACCTGCCGCAACACCGCACGCTCGACCTCGAACGCCGCCCCTGGTGGCACCGCGCGAGCCTGGAAGGCCGGCCGCAGATGGCCAACGAGCGGCTGCGCGCCTTCCGCGAAAAGTCCTCGCGCACGCCCGTGCAGACCGATGGGCAGTTGCGGCAGCTGATCGCCAACTACTACGGGATGATCTCCCTGATCGACCACCAGGTCGGCCGCATCCGCATCGCGCTGCGGGATCTGGGGCTGGACCGCAACACCGTGGTCATCTACTCGACCGACCACGGCGACTGGCTGGGCGATCACGGCCTGCTGCTGAAGGGCCCCATGCCCTACGAGGGCCTGCTGCGGGTGGGACTGCTGTTCGAGGGCCCGGGCGTGCCTGCGGGCCGGCTCGTCGCCGACCCGGTGTCGACGCTGGACCTCGCGCAGACCTTCTGCGACTACGCCGGCACCGCACTGCCCGAGGGCGCCCACAGCCGCAGCCTGCGGCCCCTGGTCGAGCGCGACGACGCCCACCGGGACTTCGCGCTGTCCGAATGGGACCTGCGCCCCTCGCGCTCGGGCATCGCCCTGCAGTTGCGCACGGTGCGCACGCGTCGCCACAAGCTCACGATGGACCTGATCAGCGGCGCCGGAGAGCTCTACGACCTGCACGAAGACCCCGACGAGATGGACAACCGCTTCGGCGACCCGGGCTGTGCAGGGGCGCAGCGCGAGCTCGTCGACATGCTGCGCAGCCGCCCGGACGACGCCCGGGCGCCGCTGCCTCAGGTGGGCATGGCCTGAGCGCGCGTCGCCCGGCCGCGGCCGAGCGCGGCCCGGCCCTGCGCCCGGAGCTCGCCCGCCGGGCAAGGGGAAGTCCGGCGGCCGACCGGCCTCACACCCACCCCAGCCACTGCCCCCAGATGAGCCGGCCCAGGTAGCGGTTCGGCAGCAGGGTGAAAGCGCCCGCGATCACGCACGCGCCGATGTACAGCCACTGCATGGTCTTGCGATGGCCCACGACGTTGCCCCGGGCCAGGTAGACGAAGGCCATTGTGATGGAGAACAGGGTGTAGGGCACCAGCAAGTGGATCGGCGTGTAGCCCGCGATGTTGGGCAGCCCGTGGTCGCGGATGAAGATCGAGGAGACCGCCGCCAGAACCATCAGCGTGACCCAGGCGTAGCCGAAGGCGCGGTGCAGCCGGGGCCGCTGCACCGCGCCCTTTCGCGCCCACAGCGCCACGGGGCCGGTGGCCACGGCGCCCAGCGCAGCGGTCATGTGGACGGCGATCACGGGGCTCATCTCCATCGTCTTCTTCCTCGGCAGGCAGGCTCTGGGCACGGTGCGGGCCATCCCGCACGCAAGGCATGGCGCATGGTGACTTGCACAGCGCTGGGGCGCAAGCATCCTGCGACGAAACGCAGCGCTGCGGGCGCCAGGCGTCGCCTGCTGTTCGCCACACGCGACCGAGCGCCTGCAGCCCGCGGCGGCCGTGCCGGCGGAACGCCCGACAATCCCGGCCAGCGCCCTCCCCTGCCCCACCCACGGGAACCGCACCTCCATCACCATGCCCGCCCCGACCGGGCCCGCCTCATGAAGATCACCGCCGCCAAGGTCATCGTCTGCAGCCCCGGCCGCAACTTCGTCACGCTGAAGATCGAGACCGACGCCGGCCTGACCGGGCTGGGCGACGGCACGCTCAACGGACGCGAGCTCGCGGTGGCGAGCTACCTGCAGGACCACGTCGTGCCCTGCCTGATCGGGCGCGACGCGCACCAGCTCGAGGACATCTGGCATTACCTCTACCGCGGCGCGTACTGGCGGCGCGGGCCGGTGACGATGAGCGCGATCGCCGCCGTCGACACCGCGCTGTGGGACCTGAAGGCCAAGGCGGCCGGGATGCCGCTGTACCAGCTGCTGGGTGGTGCGAGCCGCAGCCGCGTCATGGTCTACGGCCACGCCAACGGGCGCGACATCGAGGAGACGGTCGACGAGGTGCTGCGCCACGCCGAGCTCGGCTATCAGGCCATCCGCGCGCAGAGCGGCGTGCCCGGGCTGGAGAAGGTCTACGGCGTCGGCCGCGGGCACTCCTTCTACGAGCCGGCCGACGGCAGCCTGCCGTCCGAGCATGACTGGGACACCGGCAAGTACCTGCGTCACGTACCGCGCCTGTTCGAGGCCGTGCGCGCCAAGCTGGGCTGGGAGCACCACCTGCTGCACGACGTGCACCACCGCCTCACACCCATCGAGGCCGCGCGCCTGGGCCGCGAGCTCGAGCCCTACCGCCTGTTCTGGATCGAGGACCCGACCCCGGCGGAGAACCAGGACGCCTTCCGCCTGATCCGCCAGCACACGACCACGCCACTGGCCGTGGGCGAGGTCTTCAATTCCATCTGGGACTGCAAGGGCCTGATCGAGCAGCAGCTCATCGACTACATCCGCACCACCGTCGTCCATGCCGGCGGCATCACGCACCTGCGCCGCATCGCCGACCTGGCGGCGCTGTACCAGGTGCGCACCGGCTGCCACGGCGCGACCGACCTGTCGCCAGTGTGCATGGGCGCGGCGCTGCACTTCGACCTGTGGGTGCCGAACTTCGGCATCCAGGAGCACATGCCACACACGCCCGAGACCGACGCCGTCTTCCCGCACGCCTACCGCTTCGAGCGCGGCTTCATGCACCCGGGCGAGGCGCCCGGCCACGGGGTCGAGATCGACGAGGCGCTGGCGGCGAAGTACCCCTACCAGCGCGCCTACCTGCCGGTGAACCGACTGCAGAGCGACGGCACGCTGTGGCACTGGTGAGCGCGCCGTCCGGAACCACCCGCATGAACCTGCCACGGCTCGACCCTGCATCGCTGCCCGCACTGCGTGGCAAGGGGATCACCCCCACCTATGACCGCGGCGCCCTCGCCCCCGGGATCGTCCACCTCGGTGTCGGCGCCTTCGCTCGCGCCCACCTCGCCGTCGCGACCGAGGCCGCCATCACGGCCGACCCGGCGCATCCCGACCTGCGCTGGGGCATCGTCGGCGTCTCGCTGCGCCAGGCCGACACGCGCGACGCATTGGCACCGCAGCAGGGCCTGTACACAGTCGTGGTGCGCGACGCCGACACCGCCGGCCAGCCGCGGCAGTCGCTGCAGGTCATCGGCTGCCTGACACGGCTGCTCGTCGCGCCCGAGAGCCCGGGCGCCGTGCTGGAGGCGCTCGCGCACCCGCAGGCGCGCATCGCCAGCCTGACGGTGACCGAGAAGGGCTATCTGCGCGCCCCCGCAGGCACCGGCCTGTGGTGGGAGCACCCGGACATCGTCCACGACCTCGCGCAACCGCAGGCCCCGCGCAGCGCGCTGGGCTTCCTCGTCCACGCCCTGGCACTGCGGCGCCAGCGCGGGCTCGGGCCGCTGACGCTGATGTCGCTGGACAACCTGCCCTCCAACGGACACACCTTGAGGGGCCTGGTGCTGGCGCTGGCCGCGTCCGTCGACAGCGGGTTGGCGCTCTGGATCGAGGCGCACTGCGCCTTTCCCGACAGCATGGTCGACCGCATCGTCCCGCGCACGACGGACGAGGACCGGGACCGGCTGGCGCAGGCGCTCGGGGCACGCGACGCCTGGCCGGTGATGACCGAGCCCTTCATCGACTGGGCGGTCGAGGACCGTTTCACCGCCGGGCGGCCGGCCTGGGACGCCGGTGGCGCGCGCTTCGTCGCCGAAGCCGCACCCTGGGAGCGTCTGAAGCTGCGCATGGTCAATGGCAGCCACTCCGCCATCGCCTACCTGGGCGCGATGGCCGCCTGGGACACCGTGGACCGCGCCATCGCCGAGCCCGCGCTGCGCGCCTGCGTCCAGGACCTGCTGCGCCACGAGGTGGCGCCGACGCTGCCGGCGCTGCCCGGGCTGGACGTCGACGCCTACCGCGAGCGCTTGCTCGCGCGCTTCGCCAACCCGGCGCTGGCGCACCGCACGCAGCAGATCGCGATGGACGGTACGCAGAAACTGCCGCAGCGCCTGCTCGGCACGGTGCGCGAGCGCCTGGCCGCTGGCGCGCCCATCACGCGCCTGGCGCTGGCCGTCGCCGCCTGGCTCCACTACCTGCGCGGGGTGGACGAAGCCCACCAGCGCTACCCCATAGAGGACCCGCTGGCCGGCGAACTCGCGGCGCTGCGCCGCGAGGCCCAGGCTTGCACCAGCGCCGAGGACCGGGCGCGCGTGTTCACCCGCTTCGGCCCCGTCTTCGGTGACCTCGCCGACCACCCGGTGCTGGTGTCGGCGCTGGCGCAGGCGTTGCAATCGCTCGAGCAGCGCGGCGTGCGCGCCACGCTCGAAGCCTGCGACTGAAAGCCCCCGGAACGCGCATTGGAAAAGGGTTTTCCAGGGTTCGCAGGGACTTTGCCGGCTTCTACGATCACCGGTCACCGCGTCCCACGCAACCTCCCGAGGAGACCTCCTGATGAAGCGCACCTTCCTGAAGACACTGGTCGGCGCCGCGGCGCTGGCACTGTCCATGCCCCTGCTGGCGCAGACCAAGCTGAAGTGGGCTCACGTCTACGAGACCAGCGAGCCTTACCACACGGAGTCGGTCTGGGCCGCCGAGGAAATCAAGAAGCGCACCAACGGCAAGTTCGAGATCCAGGTCTTCCCGGCCTCCTCTCTGGGCAAGGAGACCGACATCAACCAGGGCCTGACGCTGGGCACGGTCGACATGATCATCTCCGGGCCCTCGTTCGCGGCCCGCTCCTACCCGCGCATCGGCATCGCCTACTACCCGTTCATCTTCCGCGACGGTGACCACCTCATCGCCTACAGCAAGAGCGACGTCTTCCGCGAGATGGTCAACGAATTCCGGCAGAAGACCGGCATCCAGATCACCGCGTACACCTACTACGGCGCGCGCCACACCACGGCGCAGAAGGCCTTCACCGACTGCGCCGGCATGAAGGGCATCAAGATCCGTGTGCCCGATGTTCCCGCCTACCGCGCCACCCCCGAAGCCTGTGGCGCGAACCCGACGCCGATCGCCTTCGCCGAGGTCTACCTGGCACTGCAGAACGGCACCGTCGAGGCGCAGGAGAACCCGCTGACCACGATCGAGGCGAAGAAGTTCTACGAGGTGCAGAAGCACATCATGCTGACGGGCCATATCGTCGACGGCCTGACAACGCAGATCGCCCCGCACGTATGGAACCGCCTGAGCGACGCGGAGAAGAAGGTCTTCTCCGACGTCACGCAGGAGGCCGCGGTGCGCGCCACGGCACAGATCAAGAAGCGTGAGGCCGAACTCGTCGACGAGTTCAGGAAGAAGGGTCTGGGCGTGCACCAGATCAACCGCCAGAGCTTCGTCGACGCCGTGCTGAAGAACCGGCCGCTGGAGGGCCTGGGCTTCACCCGCCGCGACTACGACCGCATCGTCTCGGTCAAGTGACGCACGGCGCGCACGCGAAGGCTGATCCGCGCCATCACCCGAGGGCCCGATGAGCAAGACGCAAGACATCGACGCCGGCCCGAAGGTGATGGGCGACGACGGGGAGTTCCACGCCACCGACGAGGCCGTGGACCTCTCCGGCACACCGGTCGAGGCCTGGGTCGCGCTGCTGCTTTTCTGGGCGCTCGGGCTGACGGTGTTCTACCAGTTCTTCACCCGCTACGTGCTCAACGACTCGGCGGCCTGGACCGAGGAGATCGCGCGCTACCTGCTGATCGGTACCGTCTTCGTCGGCGCATCGATCGGGGTGGCACGCAACAACCACATCCAGGTCGACCTGCTTTACCGCTACCTCCCGGCGGGCCTGTCGCGTTGGATGTCGCGAGGGGTGGACCTGCTGCGCCTGGCCTTCTTCGGCTCGATGAGCGTGTTCACCTGGCAGATGATGGGCAAGATGGGCAATTACCAGATGACCATCGTCGACCTGCCGATGAACATCGTCTACGGCGTGTGCCTGTTCGGTTTCGTCGCGATGACCTTGCGCTCGGCCTGGGTGGCCCGGGTGCACTGGCGGCGCGGCTACAGCGTGCTCGAGCGCCCTGAATCGACCATGGACGACCGCTGAGGGTGCGCCTGCGATGCTGAAGATCCTTTTCCTGCTGCTGATGAGCGGCGGCATCCCGGTGGCCATCGCGATGGCCGGTTCGTCGCTGATCTACATCCTGGTCAGCGGCAACCTGCCGCCGTTCGCGGTGGTCCACCGGATGATCGGCGGCATCGACAGCTTCCCGCTGCTGGCCGTGCCCTTCTTCATCCTCGCCGGCAACCTGATGAACAACGCCGGCATCACGAACCGGATCTACAACTACGCACTCGCGCTCGTGGGCTGGCTGCGCGGCGGCCTCGGGCACGTCAACGTCGTCGGGTCGATGGTGTTCGCCGGCATGAGCGGCACCGCGATCGCCGATGCCGCCGGCCTGGGCACGATCGAGATCAAGGCGATGCGCGACCACGGCTACTCCAAGGAGTTCGCCGTCGGCGTCACCGCCGCCTCGGCCACGGTCGGCCCCATCATCCCGCCGAGCCTGCCTTTCGTCATCTACGCGATGATGGCCAACGTCTCGGTCGGGGCGCTCTTCCTCGCCGGTCTGCTGCCGGGCATCCTGCTCGGGCTGCTGATGATGGTCACGGTCGCCTGGTTTGCGCACCGCAACAAGTGGGGCGGGGACATCAAGTTCTCGTCCACGCGTTTCGGCAAAGCCATCATCGAGACTGCGGTCGTCGCCGTCTGGCCGCTGGCGATGTGGTGGCTGGTCAAGGACGTGGGGCTTCCGGCGCAGGCCACCGTCATCACCGGCTTGGCGGTGTTGTTCGCCGCCGACCGCTACTTCCGCTTCCAGGCCGTGCTGCCGATCATGACGCCGGTGCTGCTGATCGGCGGCATGACGGCCGGCATCTTCACGCCCACCGAAGGCGCCATTGCCGCCAGCGTCTGGGCGCTGTTCCTCGGCATCGTCTGGTACCGGACGATGACCTGGCGCTCATTTGTCAAGATCAGCCTGGACAGCGTCGAGACCACTGCGACCGTCATGTTCATCGTCGCCGCGGCCTCGATCTTCGGTTGGATGCTCACCGCCACCGGTGTCACCGCGGCGATCTCCCAGTGGGTGCTGGGCGTGACAAAGGAGCCCTGGCTGTTCCTGCTGATGGCCAATGCGCTGATGCTCTTCGTCGGCTGCTTCCTCGAGCCGACGGCCGCCATCACCATCCTCGTGCCCATCCTGGTGCCGATCGCGCAGCAGCTGGGCATCGACCTCGTGCACTTCGGCCTCATCATGGTGCTGAACCTGATGATCGGGCTGCTGCACCCGCCGATGGGCATGGTGCTGTTCGTGCTGGCGCGCGTGGCGCAGCTCAGCGTCGAGCGCACGACCATGGCCATCCTGCCCTGGCTCGTCCCGCTGCTGGTCGCGCTGGTGTTGCTGACCTACGTGCCGGCCATCTCCCTGTGGCTGCCACGCATGGCGGGGCTGTGAGCGGGCAGGCGCCCGGTCGGCGGGCCGCACAAGCCCCCTCGGTGGGCTGCTGAGTTCGCTCACTTCGGTCTCGACCTCGATCGGGCGAAGCGTCGCGCTCTGCGGCACAGTGGTGCGCATGCCCGCTTTCACACGCGCTTTCTGGGCCGCCTCGCTCGCGGCCATGGCCCTCGCCGTCGGCGTTCTGGCAGCAACACCTCAACCGCCATCGACGCTCGACAGCGGCTGGGACAAGCTCAACCACGTGCTGGCCTTCGCCGCGCTCGCCTTTTGCGCGCGGCATGCAGCGCAAGGCTCGCGCTGGCCCGCGCCCATCTGGCTGGGGCTGGTGTTCGCCTGGGGCGCCTTGATCGAACTCGCGCAGACCCAGGTGCCAGGCCGCCACGGCGAGTGGTCCGACCTGCTGGCCGATGCGGTGGGCATGGCGATCGGTATGGCTGCTGCCTGGCTGACGCTGCGATGGTCGCGCCTGTCACGAACAGGCCACAGTCCCTGACGGCCAAGTCGCCAGCGGGCTCTCGTTCCGCCGCATATCCAACCACCTGCCGACAGGTGGCAGCCGCTGACCGCGAGCCCCACCACCCGCAACGCGAAGTTGCCTGCGGCGGCTCAATCTGGACAAGCCGTCGGCAGTCGAGGATCGCGGCATGAATATCCGGACCCAACACCTTGCTGTGGCGCCCTGGTCGCGCCGGCAGTCTTGGCGTCTGGGCGTGCTCGTTCTGGTAGCCAGTCTTGGTGCCGCGCCCATGGCCGCGCCGGCACAGGCGCCGGGAGAACCGACGTTGGCGCAGCGCTATGCGGCGTTGGTGGCCGGGTCGGCACGGCCCCTGGCTCCGGGGGTCTACCTCGAGTCCGCGGAGGAAACCCGCCGTGCACGCGGCGAGGTACTGGCGCGGCTGGACCTGCCCTACGCCACGGCAATCGCCGCGCTGTCGGATGCGCAGGCTTGGTGCCGCCTGCTGATGCTGCACCCCAACATCAAGCACTGCCTGCCCAGCTCGGGCAGCGGCGTCGGCAACAGCAGCGGCACCTTGCTCGAGCTCACGATGGCTGCCCAGCGCGATGGTCTGTTCGGGCAGGAGCACCCGCTGCAGCTGACCTGGAACACGGTGGTGCGGGACAACTCGCACCTGGTCGTGGAACTGATGGCAGAGCATGGGCCGATGGGCACACGGGACTACCGCATCGGCTTCGAACTCGCACCGCTGGAAACCGGCACCTCGGTGATGCGCCTGGTCTACTCCAGCGCCTTCACGGCCACCGGCCTGTGGATGGCGCAGGCCTACGTTGCCACCGTCGCGCGGCAGCGGGTGGGTTTCACCGTCGTGGACGCCGACGCCCAGGGGCGGCCGGTGTACGTACGCGGGGTGCGGGCAGCGATCGAGCGCAACACCATGCGCTTCCACCTGGCAGTCCAGAGCTGGCTGGCGGTGCAACCGCTGCCGCCCGAACAACGCGTGGCACGCGCCATCGAGGCCTGGTTCGACGCGAGCGAGCGCCACGCCACGCAGTTGCACGAGGTCGAGCGCGAGGAGTTCGTGGCGCGCAAGACGGCTGAATTCGCGCGAGTGCTCGGGCTGGAGCAGGCGCCACGCCGCCGCTGAGTGACGCCCCGGCACGCTCCGGGGTGTCCAAACCCAGCCGGGCCGCGGGCTCCCGGGCGCGCCGATACACTGCATAACGGACCTTCCGCAGGGGCTCCTGCCTGCGGCGGCCCACGCCGGCGCACTTGCGGCCCGGCACGCCCGACGCACGGGCACATCAACAGGCGACATGGATCACGGTAGACGACCCGGCGACGGGCTCACGCGAGCAGCCGTGCCCGCCCCCGCGGGGACGACCTCACTGTCGTGGACGGACGCGGGTACGGCATCGAGCCCGGCACAGCGCGCCGTGGGCGTTGGTGCGGTGATCGGTGTGCACGCCGTGCTCGGGTGGACCTTGGTCAGCCAGCGTACGCCACCCACGCAGCCACCAGAGCCGCCGCCGGTGATCGCACGCCTGATCGCCCCCCCGCTGCCAGCGACCGCGGCGCCGACCACTCGTCCGACCGCGCCCACGGCCCTGCCGCCTGCGCCAAGCGTGGCCCTGGCAGTTTCGCCAGCCCCTCCGCCTGCACCCGCCCAGCCCCCAGCGCCGCCGGCTCCTGCCGCAGTACCTGTGCCGCTTCCCCCACCGCCAGCCCCTGCGACGCCGATACCACCACCCGTACCGCCTGCGCCAGCGCCGCAGCCGGCCTTGCCGCCTCCGCCTCCTCCTGCCCCGCCGCCGCCTCCACCGCTGGCACCATCAACACCCCCCCCAACTGCGCCGCGGTTGACGCCTCCTCCTCCTCCTCCTCCGCCTCCTCCTCCTCCTCCGCCTCCTCCTCCTCCTCCTCCTCCTCCTCCTCCTCCTCCGCCGCCGCCGCCGCCGCCGCCGCCTTCTCCGCCTCCTCCCCCGTCTCCGCCTCCTCCGCCT
>CAIRBF010000155.1 GCA_903876715.1 uncultured beta proteobacterium | reverse complement strand
CGCTGCGCTAGCCGCGCCGCGAGCAGCCCGCCGCCGACGAAGGCGGCCGCGCTGCCCGCCCCGGTGGCCAGGCGCAGCGCGTACAGCAGCGCGTCGGCGCGCGCCGCGCCGTGCAGCGCCAGCAGCAGCGCCGAGCCCACCACGCCCGCGAGCATTAAGCGCCGCGCGTCCAGGCGCGCGAGCAGGCGCGGCGCGAGCAGCGCGCCAAGCAGGTAGCCGGCCGCGTTGGCCGTGTTCATCGCCCCGGCGGTGAAGTAGCTCCAGGCCAGGTCGGCGCGCATGGGCGGCAGCAGCAGCGCGTACGAGAAGCGCGCCAGCCCGAGCGCGACAGCGGCCGCGAGCGACAGCGCGGCGGCGGTCACCAGCACCTCGCGCAGCGGCTGCGTCGGGGGGGCGGGCGCAGCCGCGGCGACCGGTGTCAAGGCCCGTTCCCGGCAGGCGCGCGCGCCTGCAGCAGCGCCTGCGCGAGCTCGGCAAAGCCCGCGCCGCGCTCGCCCAGCGTGATCCAGGCCGGCCAGTGCGTCAGTTCGGCCGCGAAGCGCATCAGGTTGGCCACGCCGACGCTGGCGGTGAAGCGCTCGAACATGGCCTGGTCGTTGGTCGAGTCGCCGACATAGACCCAGCGCTCGAGTTCGGGTTCGAGATCGCGCCCGAACAGGCGCTGCAGCATCCACTGCGCGCCGCTCCACTTCGAGTGCGAGCCGTACCAGCCGTTGACGTGGATCGAGCTGACGGTGGCCGTCATGCCCTCCTCGCGCATCAGCTCGACGACGCGGGCGATGGCGTCGGGCGCGAGGGTGGTGAACTCGCTGTGGTCGATGGCGATGTCGGTCAGGCGCCCGGCGCTGTCGCGCGCGAGCGTCGCCCTCGGCACCTCGCGCACGATGCGCGCGGCCGCGGCCTGCAGGCGGCGCGCGTTCGCGGCGCGCGTGGCTGCGTCCTGGGCGAACTCGGTGCGCACCCCGGCGCCGTCGCGCAGCAGCGCCACCGCGCCGTTCTCGGCCACGATGGCCGCCACCGGCCAGTCGCGCGCGAAGGGCAGGCTCCAGCCGTGCGGGCGGCCGGTGATCGCCACCACCGGCAGGCCCGCGGCATCCAGCGCGCGCAAGGCCTCCAGCGCCACGGGCTCGATCGCGCCGTCGCGTGTGAGCGTGTCGTCGATGTCGGTCATCACCCCAGTCACGCCGGCGCGTGCCGCCGCCGGCCAGGCGGCCAGGGGCAGGGGCTTGGGGGAGGAGGGGGCGGGCGGTGTCGGCATCTGGGCCGGGATTCTGCGGCAGCGCGTTGATCCCGGCAGCGAGGTCCGCGACGAGGCAAGGATTCACGCCAAATCCTGAAGATGCTGTCGATGCCGGCATTGACGACAAAGCTTACAATGCGATCTTCTGCAGCCTGCACTTGAATCCGATGGGCACCCTCGCCATACGCAACCTCGACGATGCGCTCAAGCTCAAGCTGCGCATGCGGGCCGCGGCACGCAACCGCTCGATGGAGGAAGAGGCGCGGCAGATCCTTCGCGCCGCGCTCGAGGAGCCTGCGCCCGTCACGGCGCCAGACCTGGGCGCGCGCATCCGCGCCCGCTTCGCTGCGCTTGGAGACGTCG
>CAIRBF010000154.1 GCA_903876715.1 uncultured beta proteobacterium | reverse complement strand
TGGTCGTCGGGATCGCCCTCGAACAAGCCCTGCGCGACGGTGCGCGCAACGCCCGTCAGGAGCGGCTCCAGGCCCAGGTCTACCTGCTGCTGGCCGTGGCCGAGGTCGACGACAGCGGCCGGATGTCGATCGAGAGTCCCCTGGCCGAGCCTAGACTGGAAGCACCCGGTTCCGGCCTGGTCGGTCTCGTGGCCGACGCCCAGGGCCGCACGGCATGGCGCTCCCGCTCGTCGCTGGGCGCAGCGGCCCTGCCGGTTCCGCCGGTCCTGCCGCCAGGGGCGCAGCGCTTCGAGCGCATCGAAGATGCGTCGGGCGCGGCGTACTTCGTGCAGCACCTCGGCGTCAGCTGGACCACGCGTTCCGGCAGCCATCGCTTCACCTTCGCCGTGGCAGAGGATCTGGCGCCCTACGAACAGCAACTGGCCGACTACCGGCGCACGCTGTGGGGCTGGCTTGGCGCGATGGCGCTGCTGCTGCTGGCGGCGCAGGCCGCCACGCTGCGCTGGGGCCTGCGCCCGCTGCGCGATCTCACCCTGGCCCTCGCGCGGCTGGAGAAGGGCCAGGACGCCCGCCTCGAGGGCGAACACCCCGCCGAGTTGCAAGGTCTGGCCGACAACCTGAACGCGCTGCTGACTCGCGAGCGCGCGCAGCAGACGCGCTACCGCAACGCGCTCGCCGACCTGGCACACAGCCTGAAGACGCCGCTGGCGTTGGTGCGCGCCGAGCTGCGTCGCGGCGATGTTTCCCCTGCCCTGCGCGCGCAGCTCGACGAGCAGGTGCAGCGCATGGACCGCGTCGTCGACCACCAGCTGCAACGCGCCGGCGCGGCCGGTCGCAGCGCGCTCGCGCCACCGATGCCGCTGCGCCCGCTCGTCGAACGCCTGCGCGCCGCGCTGGCCAAGGTGCATGCCGACAAGGCGCCGGCCTGGGTGCTCGACATCCCTGCCGAGACGCGGGTGCGCATCGACGAGGGCGACCTGACCGAGTTGCTGGGCAACCTGCTCGACAACGCCTGCAAGTGGTGCGTCCACCGCGTGCGCGTGACCGGCACCGGCCATGGCCACGCGCTGCACCTCGACGTCGAGGACGACGGTCCCGGCATCGACACGGCGATGGGCCGGGCCGTGCTGCAGCGCGGCGTCCGCGCTGATCAGACCACACCGGGCCACGGCATCGGCCTGGCCGTCGTGCGCGACATCGTCGATGCGCTGGGAGGCGAGCTCGAGATCCACCGCAGCGCCGCACTCGGCGGCGCACACATCGTGCTGCGGCTGCCGGGGACGTGGCTCGAGCCGGGCGCCGGTTGAACCCCGCGAACACCAGCCCAGCGAGGTTCAGCCGGCGCCTGCGCGTTGACCAACGGATCCGCCGAGCGCTTGCACGGCCCACGCCTTGCCGGCCGCGCATCGGACGGCTGGTGACCGGCGGGCGAGAATGTCCACGCCATGCCTTCAGCCCGTACGCCGACTGTCGCACCCGCGCTGCCACCTGTAGAACAGGCCACGCTGGCCAACGGCGTGCACGTGGTGGTGTTGCCCATGCCCCATCTGGCCACCTGCTGTGCCAGCGTGTTCGTGCGCAGCGGCAGCGCGCACGAACCGCGAACGCTCGCCGGCATCGGGCACTTCATCGAGCACATGGCCTTCAAGGGCACCGCCACACGTGATGCGCAGCGCATCAACCTGGACGCCGAGCGTCTGGGCGCCGAGGTGCTGGCCCACACCGACAAGGACCACACCGCCTTCCAGATGCGCGGCCTGGCAGCACACGCCGGCGAGTTCGTGCGCATGCTTGGTGACATCGTCCTGAATCCCACTTTCCCTGCTGACGAGCTCGAACGCGAGCGGCAAGTGGTGCTGCACGAGTTCGCCGAGGTCGAGGACGACCCGATGGATGCCGCCTACCGGCTCTTTGACCACGCCTGCTTCGGCCTGCACGCGGCAGCGCAGCCGGTGATCGGCATGCGCGCGCACATCGAACGGCTGACCCGGACCGACCTGCTGCGCTACGTCCAGCGCCAGTACACAGGCGCCAACATCGTCGTCGGCGTAGCAGGCGGGGTGGACGCCGAAGCGGTGCTTGGCGCCGCCGACGCTGCCTTTGCGGCCACGCCCTCCGGCACGTCGCACGGCGTCGATGCAGCGGCTTATCGCGGCGGCGTCCGCGCCAAGGCCTTTCCGGGCAGCAGCCAGGCGCACGTGCTGATCGGCGGTGCGCTGCCGGCGCTGACCGCAGGCGACGAGGCTGGCACACTGGCCGCCGCCGTGCTGGGCGAAGGCGTCAGCTCGCCCCTGCTGCAACGTGTGCGCGAGCAGCGCCCGCTGGCCTACCACGCCACCTGCGCCGCTGACATCCTGCCCTTTTGCGGTCAGTTCGTCATCGAGGGTTCGACCTCGCCAGACCTGCTGGAGGACTTCGTTCGCGAGGTCAGCGTCCTGCTGCGACGCCATTGCGAAGGCGTCGCGTCCGTCGACCTGGAACGCGCGCGCCAGCAATTGCGGGTCCGACGCCTGCGCGTGCTGGAATCTCCGACACAACGCCTGGAGGAGGCCGCGCTGGACCTCTTCACCTTCGGCCGTGTCCGCGACATCGATGAGCGGCTGAAAGGACTGGACGCCGTCGATGCACAAGCCGTGCGCGCGACCTTCGAGCGGCTGCACGTCGACGGCCTGTCCGCGGTGGCGGTTGGCAGCGTCGGGCGCGCCGCAGGCGAGCGCTTGCGGCAGGCTCTGGGCTGATCCAGCCGCGCAGCCAGGGATTCGTCAGCGAGGGTCACAAGGCGGCCCTGACCGGGACGCGCCGGGCCTGCTTGCCGACCATCGACAAGGTCTTCACCGTCAACAGGGCCGGCGTCTGGTGGCGAGCAGTGTGGGATTCGGAGAGTTCACCCGTCACGGACACGAAGGCGCCCACGGCAGCACGGTAGGTGTCGTAGTCCTTGGCGTCGGGGAACGCCAGTTGGAACCGCTTGAGCAAAGGCCGGTCCTTGCCTGCTTCGCGATCGCCCATCGAACCCACGGAAAAGCAACGGGCGTCCGCCAACACGAGGATCCAATAGACCGTTGGCGTGGCTCCTGAGCCAGTGCATGCAGGATGTCCACGAGCAGTTGCACCCGTTCGGTGTAGCGGCTCGCCGAACATCGGCGGCGACCTGATGCTGCACACAGCAGACGCCCAAGTCCTTGCACGTGCCCTCCTCTCTCGGCGCTGGCGGGCTGCCTGCTTTGCGTTGCCCGGCCAGGTCCTGCTGCGCTTATATGCACATAAAACCATACGAACTGAGGACACAAAACCCATCATGTTCTATAGAATTCTGTGCAAATGCCTGATACCTGTACCTTGGAGCTCCACGCCGCCGGCGCCTGGCATGCCGCGGCGAGCGTGAGCCTGCTCGGGTCGGAAGCCGACGGCTGGAAGGCCAAGACGTACTCCGGCTACGCCGTTGATTGGGCGTTCGCGCACGCAGGCGCGACCGACGCACATGCTCTGTGCGCACGCTGGCCTGTCGGCCTGGAGCCTTGCCAGGAGGAGCACTGGCCCGTGCACCTCATCGACATGCTCC
Source organism: uncultured beta proteobacterium (assembly GCA_903876715.1). Lineage (GTDB taxonomy): Bacteria > Pseudomonadota > Gammaproteobacteria > Burkholderiales > Burkholderiaceae_C > Rubrivivax. The sequence continues at coordinate 2,395 of CAIRBF010000154.1, read as the reverse complement.
CGCAAGGTTATGGCCGGCAGGAGTTGCTTCGCCGAATCGGAGCGCCTGCCACGGCGGGTGTCGCAGCCGATTGGAAACTGTTGCTCGCAGGCGCGGGCAATCCCATCGGCAACCTGCGCGTCAAGGAAGCGGCGGACTGGCTGGCGGCCAACGCCGGGCCGCTGCGGGGGTTCACGGACGACGAGGTGGCTCAGCGAGGCGACGAGTTCGCGGAGTACCTGGCCTCGCACGGGCTCTTCGTCGCGGGCTCTTCCGGCGTGCAAGGTGAGTGGCCCAAGATTCTTCTGACACGCGCCGACGATGGGCTGCTCTACCTGGACCACACGCTGCCCGACGAACGCGCCGTGCAGCACTACATCGTCAAGTTCGGCCGAGGCACCGACCTGCAGCTGGCCAGCATCCTGCGGCACGAAGCCCCGTACATGGACATCGCCCGGCTCCTGGGCCTGAGAGTGCACGCGCCGTTGACCCTTCGCCAACGCGCCCTCTTCATCCCCAGATTCGACCGGGTCGCTCAGGGTGGCGCGGTGACCAGGCTCGCCCAGGAGAGCATCGCCACCCTGACCGGCATGCCCGGCTTCGAGGCGGTGCCAAGTCACGACCAGGTGTGCGAGGCCCTCATCCGGCACAGCTCGGACCCGCAGTCTGACGTCTTGGAGTACATCAAACGCGACATCGCCAACCTGGCCTTGCTGAACAAGGACAACCACGCGCGCAACACTGCCGTGCAGCGTGACTTTCAAGGCCGTATCGCACTGACGCCGCTGTACGACTTCGTGCCCATGTATCTCCATCCCGACGGCATCGCGCGCCGAATCCGCTGGGAGGGCAACGACAACGGACAGCCCGACTGGGCGCGGGTGGTGGACCGGGTGTGCGACCTGGCAGCCCAGGCACTGCAAACGAAGCCGGGTGCCAAGAAGAAGCGCAAACCCACGATAGCCCGCGAGACCCTCGTTACCGGATTGAAGGCGATGGAGCCAGCGCTCAGGCACGTGGTCGCTGACGGCAACGCCTTGGGCGTGGAGCCCGACGTGCTGAATCACATCCGGCCGCACCTCCTGGCCAGGGCCGATGAACTGGCGACCCTGGCCTGACGACCATGGACAAGCGATTCAACACGCTGTCGGTCCCGGAACAGCTGCTGCTGCGCAAGCAGGCGGTTGACGACGTCTTGGCCCACCCCGAGTGGTCGCTCGCGCAGGCCGTGCGCCACCTGAAGAAGACGATGCGGCTCACCACGGCGGAGATGGCCAAGCTCTCGGGCGTGTCCTACAGGACGATGCAGGACATCGAACAGGAACGCAGCGAGGGGACCGTGCAAACGATGAACCGCATCTTCGGCATGCTCGGCCTGAAGCTCACCGTGGCGCGAGCGATTCGCGACACATCGCCGGCTGCCAGCCAGACCCGCGTCCGCGGCGGCGACGGCGACGGAGAGGACCGCGGCACCTGAGGAGTCGGGGCCCTACGGCGGCGCCCCGCTACCGGCGCATTCCGTGCAGTCGAGGGACCGCCAACGACACCACCACCCCGAACGGAAACAACTCCTCCTTCAGCCCCCTGCCCGTGCGCAGCCAGATCACCGGGCAGGCCGGCGGGGCTGACGGGAAGGTGCCGTAGCCGTCGGTGGCAAAGACGAGCGGGCTGTGCGCTGCGTCGGCGGCTTGGCCCTGCTCTTCCAGCCACTCGAAGACCGGCCGGAAGTCGGTGCCGCCGCGGCCGATGGCCTGCACGCGCGGCGGCACCTCGCTGCCGTCCATCTCGCCGTACTCCACCACCGAGTGCACGCGCGCGTCGGCCTGCAGCACCGCCAGGCGGCAGGGAAAGGTCTCGCGAAAGGCGCGGATCTCGCCGTAGATCTGCGCGATCTCGGCGTCGCTCATCGAGCCCGAGGTGTCCACCGCAAACACCAGGCGCCCGGGTGAGGGCGTGCCCACCGAGGGCAGCACCAGCCCGCGGTGCAGGTGCTTGCGCGACGGCGGCCACAGGCTCCAGTCGCTGCGCAGGCGGTCGTGCAGCCAGGTGCGCAGCAGCGCCTGCCAGTCCACCTGCGCGCCGTCGGCGGCGTCGCACTCGGTGCGGAACCACGCCGCGGACCTGCCCTGCAGGCGCGACAGCGCGTCGTTGCGCAGCTGCGTCACCACGTCGCGCAACTGTTCCTCGTCCGGGTGGTCGGGGGGCCTGAGCGCCAGCGCCCAGGGGTCGTTCGGGTCCTTCAGGTCCAGCCCTGGCTCCACCAGCACGCCGCTGCCGTCGCTGCCGTCGTCCAGGGCGCCGTCGCCGTCATCGAGGGCGCTGCGCCTGCCGGCGGCGGGTGCGGCAGCGTCGCCATCGTCGTCATGCAGCCGCGCGTAGATCTGCTCCGCGCTCAGGCCGGCGTAGGCCCGGTTCA
>CAIRBF010000153.1 GCA_903876715.1 uncultured beta proteobacterium | reverse complement strand
GCGGCCCAGCGCGCTCATTCGGAGGCCCTCCGCGCTGCGCGCTCCGGGGTGAGCGCTCGGGAGCGGCCCAGCGCGCTCATTCGGAGGCCCTCCGCGCTGCGCGCTCCGGGGTGAGCGCTCGGGAGCGGCCCAGCGCGCTCACGCCCGCCGCCAGCGGCGGTGCAGCACCAGATAGGCGAGCGCCCCCACCACCAGGCCCCAGAAGGCCGAGCCCAGGCCCCACAGCGTCAGGCCCGAGGCGGTGACGAGGAAGGTCAGCAGCGCGGCCTCCTGGTGGTCGGCCTCCTTCATCGCGTTGGCCAGGCTGCTGCCGATGGCGCCCAGCAGCGCCAGACCCGCCAGCATGGCCACGAGCACCGGGGGCAGCAGGGTCACGAGCAGGACCAGGCTGCCGGCCAGCGTGCCGCCGACCAGGTAGAACACGCCGTTGGCGATACCGGCCACGTAGCGGCGCGCCGGGTCCTCGTGGGCGTCGCGCCCGGTGCACATCGCCGCCGTGATCGCGGCGATCACGATGTTGATGCCCCCGAAGCAGGCCACCGCCACCGAGGCCAGGCTGGTCGTCACGATCAGAGGTCGCGCCGGCGTGGCGTAGCCCGAGGCGCGCAGGATGGCCATGCCGGGCAGGAACTGCCCGCTCAGGCTCACCAGCACCAGCGGCAGTGCGAAGCTGAGGGTCGCGCTCCAGGTCCATTCGGGCGAAGTCCAGCTCAGGCTCGCCAGGCGCCACTGCACGCCGTCCAGGCGCGCGCCGCCGAAACCCACCGCCGCCGCGAGCCCGGCCGCGAGCAGCACCACGATGGCGTGCCGCGGCAGCAGGCGCCGCGCGACCAAGTACACCCCCAGCATCGTGAGCGCCAGGGCCGGGGCCGCCGGCACCGACTGGAAGGCGCGCACGCCGAACTGGAACAGGATGCCCGCCATCATGCCCGCGGCGATGCCGCGCGGGATGGCCTGCACCAGGCGGTCGAAGACACCCGAGACGCCGATGACGAACAGGATCGCCGCCGCGACGAGGTAGGCCCCGACGGCCTGCGCCAGCGGAAAGGCCGGGAAGAGCGTGACCAGCAGCGCCGTGCCGGGCGCCGACCAGGCCGTCACGACCGGCACCTTGAGCCAGGCGCTGAGCACGATGCCGGCCACGCCGGCGCCCATCGAGATGCCCCAGACCCAGGACGAGAAGACCTCGGGCGAGACCTGGGCGCTCTGCGCCGCCTGGTAGAAGATCAGCAGTGGGCCGGAGTACGACACCAGCACCGCCAGGAAGCCGGCGGTGACGGCCGAGACCGAGAAGTCACGGACGAACGAGCGGGGCGGGGACGGTGCGGCGGCCACGGGGCCGATTGTGCGGCCCCCAGGGAAACAACCCGTCCCGCACACCCGCACTCCGTTCGCGCTGAGCTTGTCGAAGCGCCCGCAAGAGCTCCGACAAGCTCGGCCTGAGCGACGTCGAAGGGCCTGTCCTGAGCGAAGTCGAAGGGCCTGTCCTGAGCGAAGTCGAAGGGCTGGGCCGTTCCAGTGAAACAAACCGCCCCGCGCACCCGCATTCCGTTCGCGCTGAGCCTGTCGAAGCGCCCGCAAGAGCTCCGACAAGCACGGCCTGAGCCAAGTCGCATCGAACACCCCGCACCGATGCGGGCATGGCGAGCCCTCGGGACGTCAGCGCGCGCAGCGGAAACCGATGTAGACCACCGTCGTCTCGGGCGGCTTGCCCTGCAGGTGGTCGGCGCGCATCTGGGCGCTGCCGTACCACCACGAGCCGCCGCGCGTGCGCCGGGGCTCGTCGCCGCGGGCGCCGCGCGGCTCGTCCACCCACTCCCAGGCGTTGGCGCCCATGTCGTGCAGGCCGTTGACGCCCGCCGGCGTGGCCCCGGCGCGGGCGTGGCCCTCGCCCCGCCACAGGCGCGCGCCGTGGGCCACGGCGCGGCGCTGGGCCTCGGCGCCGCAGTCTCCCAGGCACTGCGCGCCTGCCGGGCTGTCGCCGGTGGGGAAGGGGTAGGTGCGGCCGCGCTGGAAGGGCGCCGGCGGCGCCACGCGCTGCTCGGTGTAGGCCGCGGCCACCCACTCGGCATCGGTGGGCAGCCGCCCGCCGGCCCAGCGGCAGAAGGCCTGGGCCTCGCCGAAGCTCAGGTGCACGGCCGGCTCGTCGTCGGCGGCTGCCCGCTCGCCGTAGGGGCGCTGCCAGGTCCAGCCGGGCTTGCGCACCCAGCCGGCCTCGTAGACCTCGCCGCCGCCGGCGCGCTCGGCCTGGGTCACGAGCCCGGTGGCCTGGGCATGGCGCCGGAACTGCGCCACCGTGGTCTCGGTGCGCGCGATCGCGTAGCCGTCGAGTTGCACCCAGTCGATGCCGGCCGGGTTGGCGGGCGCTGCCGTGATCGGCGGCGCGGCCGGACGCGCAGCCTGGGCCAGCGCCGTGCCACAGGCGGTGGCACCGATGAGCAGCAAGCCGGCACGCAACGCCAGGGGCCGCAAGTCGTAAAGGGAGAGGCACGCGGGCATGTCAACGCTCGATGTTCAGCATGGTCGACGGTTGTAGCCCAAGAGCCGAGACCGCACCGGCACCGGGCCTTGCCGCGGCGCAAGAGCAGCCACTCGGGCCATCGCCTATGGCCGACGCACGCGATGGTGGTGCGATATCGTTCGGCTCCATGGAGCCCCGGGAAACCTCGAGCATCGCTGTCATCGGCGCCGGCCCGGCAGGGCTGGCGCTGGCCCTGCTGGCAGCGCAGACGCTGCCGCGCGCGCGCATCACGCTGCACGACGCCCGGCCGCTGGATCAGGACGTCTCGGCTGATCCGCGCACGCTCGCGCTGTCGCTGGGCAGCGTGCAGTTGCTGCAGCGGCTGCAGGCTTGGCCGGCGCAGGCCGCGCAGCCGCTGCGCTGTGTGCATGTGTCGCAGGCGCCGCCGTCCTGGGATGCCGACGCGGTGGTGCGGATCGAGGCGGCCGAGCTCGGCGTGCCGATGCTCGGCGCTGTGGTCGCCTACGGACACGTGGTGGCGGCGCTGCAGGCGGCCTGGATGACGCGCGCGCAGGCGGAGCCGACGCGGCTGCGCCACGCGTTCGGAGGCGCGGTGCAAGCGCTGAAGCCGGTGGCTGGCGGGGTCGAGGTCGATGCGGGCGCGGCCGAGGTGCACGACCTCGCGGTCGTCGCCGAGGGCGGGGTCTTCGCCGAGCAGGCGCGCAAGGCGGTGACGCGCGACTACCGCCAGGCGGCCTGGGTGGGCACGGTCTGGCGCGACGGGGCCCCGGAGGCCACCGCCTACGAGCGCTTCACGCGCCATGGGCCGGTGGCGCTGCTGCCGCTGCCACCCGATGCGGCCGGCGTGACCGGGCGTACGTCGCTGGTCTGGTGTGTGCCCGTGGCCGACGACCCGGTGCAGGCGCTCGACCCCGCCCAGCGCGCGGCGCTGCTGAACACGCTGCTACCGGCCGCGGCCGGTCGTGTCACCGAGGTCGGGCCGCTGAAGCGCTTCGATCTCGGCCTGAATGCCGAGCGCACGCTGGTGCAGGGCCGGGTGGTGCGCATCGGCAACGCAGCGCAGACGCTGCACCCGGTGGCCGGCCAGGGCCTGAATCTGGGGCTGCGGGATGCGCAGGCGCTGGTGCAGGCCTTGGCGAGGGCCCCGCAGGCCCCGGGGGCCGGGCTGGCGGGCGGCAGCGGCATCGACGCGGCGCTGCGGGCCGTGGAGTGGCAGCGCGCGCCCGACCGCTGGGGCATGATCGCAACGACAGATTTCCTGGCGCGCAGCTTCACCTGGCGCTGGCCCGGGGTGGGCGCGGCGCGCGGGTTGGCGCTTGCTGCGCTGCAGGCGGCGCCGCCGCTGAAGGGGCTGCTGGCGCGGCATCTGATGTACGGGAGGCGGTGATGGGGGCTTGGCCCCGCGTTTCACGCGGTGTCTCGCGCTGCGCCACTGCGCTGCCGAGGATCGGCGTTGACCCTGGCGCTGCGCCGCCGCGCCGGCCCGCCCGCGGGGCCTGATCCGGGCGGTCGGCCCTGCGGGCCGACTCCGCTGCGATGCTCGCGTCGGGGTCGCGCCGCCGAACTCGCTACGCTCACCTTCGGTTCGCTGCGCTCAGACAACGGCGGCGAGCATGACTACGAAGCGCGCTGACGCGCGCCGACCCCGACGCTGCGCTTCTCGCCGCCCTCGAAGGCCCCGCGGACGGGCCGGCACGGCAGCGCGGGACCTGGGCGGGCGGAGGTGCGCTTTGCTTCGTCTGGCTGTCTGACGTGTCGGCCGGTTGGGTGCGTGGCCTCAGAAAGGCTTCGACCACCTCGCCGACAGCAGGTAGTTGCGCCCCGGGGCGGGCTCGAAGAAGCGGGAGTTGCCCTCGTTGACGATGACGCTGCCGACGACACGGCGGTCGGCGAGGTTGTCGATGCGGCCGAGGAGCTCGACCTTGCCGCTGGCGGGCCCGAGGTCGAGCGTCCAGCGCGCGCGCAGCGCCATCAGCGCGAAGCCGGCAGCGAAGTCGTTGTTCAGGTCGTTCACCGGCAGGTTGCCCTGGGCCCGGGTCTCGAGGGCGACCTCGGTGGCGCGGGTGGGCAGCCAGGCGATCTCCGCGTAGGCCGTGCGCGCCAGCGTGCCGGCGATGCGGTTGCCCGCGGGCACCGGCAGCGTGGGCGCGGCACAGGGGGCGGCTGCGCAGACGAGGAAGCCGTCGCGGTAGGTCGCGTCGAGCCAGGTCAGCGCGAGTTGGGCGCGCCACTGCGGGGCCAGGGTGGCGCGCAGGTCGAGTTCGGCGCCCTGGCGCTGGGTACGGCCGACGTTGCGGAAGGTCTGGCGCCCACCTTGGTTCGTGGCGACGACGATCTCGTCCTTGGTGTCGGCCTGGAAGACGGCGCCATCCAGCGCCAGGGACGGCCGGCCCGAGCGCCCGCCGTGTCGCCACTTCACGCCCACCTCGACCTGCTGGCTGGTCTGGGCCTTGAGGCCGGTGTTCAGCCCGGGGTTGGCGTCGGGACGGTAGGCGAGCTCGGCAAAGGTCGGCGACTCGAAGCCCTGCGCCGCGCTCACATAGACCTGCAGCGCCCCACTCGGACGCCACTGCACGGCGGCGACCGGGGTCGTGTAGCGGAAGGTCGTGGCGCCCGAGTCGTCGCCGTTGAGGCCGACGATGTAGCGATCGCTGCTGCGGTAGCGGATGCGCCCGTCGCGCACGCCCAGGGTGCCGACGATCGAGGTCGTGATGTCGACTTCGCCCTGCGCGTAGACGTCGGTGCGGTCGGCACGGTTGCGCTCGTCGCGGCGCTGCGTCCCCGTGACGCCGAGGACCTGGGCCGCACCGGTGCCGGTGAAGTTCTCGTAGCCGCGCCGGTCCTCGTCGCTGCGGTCGGTCGAGGCGCCAGCGACGAGTTGAAGGCCGCGGTCATCGTCCAGCGCCCAGCGCCAGACCAGGCGACCGTCGACGCCTTCGTAGGCGCGGTCGAAGTCGATCACGCCGCCGGGATGCCGGACGTTGGCCTGGGTGGATACCGGGATGGCCTGCCACTGCGTCACCGAACGCGTCCCGTAGTAGGCGGCGACCTGGCTTTCCTGCAGCGCGCCGTCGCCGAAGCGGTGGCGCCAGCTGATGCCGCCCTGGGTCTGGGCCGTGTCCTTGCGGGTGTTGAAGCGGTCGGCCACGCCCGGCGCCGGCTGGGGCAGGGCCACGCCGGTGGTCTGATCGGGATCGGCCGTGAACTGGGCCCGCGTCAACCCCAGCGGGTCCAGCGAAGGCTGGTCCAGGCTGTTCAGCACCGCGACCACGCGGTCGCGCTCGCCCTCCCAGCCCAGGCGGACGTTGGCCAGCGTGCGGGTGGCCGAGGACTGGGGGCGGAAGCCGTCGGTCTCGAAGCGGCTGAGTTGCGCGCGCAGGTTGAAGCCGCCTTGCAGCGGGGCGTCCAGGCCCACACGCAGCTGGCGCAGGCCGAAGCTGCCGAGGTCGCCGTCGACCTGCAGGCGGCGCTCGGTCGCGGGGGCGCTGACGAGCGAGATGACGCCGCCCGAGCTGCTGCCGAACAGGGCCGAGAACGGGCCGCGCAGCACCTCCACGCGCTGCGCGCCGGCGAGGTCGAAGTGCGAGACCTGGCCCTGGCCGTCCGGGCCGCTGGCCGGGATGCCGTCGGTGTAGAGGCGGATGCCGCGCACGCCGAAGCTCGCGCGCGCACCGAAGCCGCGCGAGTTGATCTGCAGGTCCTGGGCGTAGTTGCTGCGGTTGTTGACCACGATGCCGGGCACACGTGCCAGGGCCTCGGAGAGGTTGACCATCGGACCGGCGCTGCGCAGGCCCTGCACGTCCACCGAGCCGGCGGCGTAGGGCGTCTCGAACAGGCGGCGCTCGGCGCCGCTGGCGGTCACGACCACCGGCTCGGCCGGGTCGGCCGGCGCGGCGCTCGCCGGCCCGGGGGCCGTCGGAGCCGCCGGCGCGGGGGTGGCCGGCGCAGGTTGGGCCTGGGCCCATGCGCCGGGAGAGCCAAAGGCCAGGGCCAGGCCGGCCGCGCCCGCGATCAGGCCGGCGCGCGGGGCGCCGGGCTCAGCGCGGCTCCACCGCTTCGATCTGAATGGATGCATACCAGGCCGCCAGGTTGTCGATGTCGTCGTTGGTGAGGGTGCGGGCGATCACGCCCATGACCTCGTGCTTGCGCTCGCCGGCGCGGTAGGCGCGCAACTGCGCGCTCAGGTAGATGGCGGGCTGGCCCGCAAGGTGCGGGGCATCGGGCGCGGTCGAGACGCCCACCGGGCCGTGGCAGACCATGCACATCTGCGCCTTGGCACGGCCGGCTGCGGCGTCACGCGCCTGGGCGCCTGCAGCGGCCAGGGTGAACAGGGCCAGCGCCACAGAGGTGCTGCGCAGCAAGGGCTTCAAAGTGTGCGTCGTCATCGCTGTACGAGAAAAGAGTCCGGGCGCCAGGCGCCCGGTCGGCGGGCTGGGCGCCCGCAATGGTTCGGCATACCCGCGAGGTCGCCCGCCGTAGACAGGCGACCTCGCGCAGCCCGCATCAGGGCTGGTAGGTCACGCGGTAGATAGCGCCGGCGAAGTCGTCGCTGATGAGCAGCGAACCGTCCTTCATCACGGCCACGTCGACCGGCCGGCCACGGTAGACGCCGTTCTGGTCGAGCCAGCCCTCGGCGAAGACCTCGGAGGCGCCGGCGGTGCCGTCGGCCTTCAGCGGCACGAAGTTGATCAGGGCGCCGCTGGCCTTGGTGCGGTTCCAGGAGCCGTGCGAGGCCACGAACATGCCGCCCTGGTACTTCTGCGGGAAGGCATTGCTGCCGTAGAAGGCCATGCCGAGCTGGGCCTGGTGGGCCGGGAACTTGACCTGCGGCTCGATCATGCCGGCCGGGGCCGGCACGTCCTTCAGGTCGGGCGCGGCGCCGCTGCCGGCGATCGTGACGCCGCCATTGGTCCACGGGAAGCCGAAGTGCTCACCCGCCTTGGTGGAGCGGTTCAGTTCGCCCGGGGGGATGTCGTCACCCATGCCGTCGACCTGGTTGTCCGTCCACCACAGCGTGCCGTCCTTCGGGTTGAAGTCCTGGCCGACCGAGTTGCGCACGCCACGCGCGAAGACTTCACGTCCGCTGCCGTCGAAGGCATTCATGCGGATGATGCCGCCGATGCCGAGGCGGTCGTAGAGATCGACCTTGCCGCGCGGCTGCACGTTGAAGGGCTGGCCCAGCGAGATGTAGAGCTTGCCGTCGGGGCCGACGTCGCAGACGCGGGCGCCGTGGTTGAAGCTCTCCTCCTCCACCGGGATCAGCTTGCCCTGGGGCACGACCTCGATCACGGCGACGTCCGGGCCCTCGTAGAAGAACTCGGCGGCGGGGAAGTTCAGCACACGGTTGTGCTCGACGACGATCAGGAAGCCGTCCTTGGTCCAGCACACGCCGTTGGGGTTGGTGAACTTCAGCGAGGGCGCGAAGCTCTTGACCTCGTCGGCGGCGCCGTCGCTGTCGCGGTCCGTCACGGCCCAGACGGTGGTCTTGCGCGTGCTGACGAACAGCATGTTCGTGCTGGGCGCCACCGCCATGTGGCGCGCGTCGGGCACGACGGCGTAGAGGTCGATCTTGAAGCCGGCGGGCAGCTTGATGTTCTTCAGGTTGTTGCGGATCGCGTCCGCGCGCCGGCCGGTCTGCGGCACGGTCGGGATGTTCAGGTCGGTGGTGGCGACCTTGAACTGCTTGAGCTTCTCGAGGTTCTGCTGGGCCGCCGCAGGCAGGGCCAGTACACAGGACAACGCCGCTGCCGCGGCCACTTTGAGGAGGGTGAAGTTCATGGGCATCGGAGTTCTCCGTTGACGTGAAGGCCGGCCTGCCCCGCCTTTTCAGCGGGCAAGGCTCTAGGACGGCGGAAGACAAATATGTCATGACCGGGCATGTTCTCGAATAGGTGACACCCCCATGTCCTGGACAAATTGGTTGCGTGACCTCACCAAGGCATGTGAAGCGTGAAAGGGGCTCCTCTTGTCTTGGGCACGTGGCGACCGGTCCGTGCGCGTTGCACCGACTGCACGGCTGTGGCCACACCCCGCAGCAGCGTCTGCCGGGAGGGCTTTTCGTGTGGCGGCGCACCAACATCCACTCACGGTCTGGCGGCGTGTGCCTCGTGGCGTCCGATTCGCGCCGACCAGACTGTCAGATCGCCGCAGTGTCCGCGCGACGCAGGCCGCCCGCCGGGCTCGTGAATGCCCCCAAGGCTCGATCAACCACCGGAACCCACTACCCTGCGGACCAAGAAAAGAGACGAGGAGCCCGTCGAAAGGGCGAGGTACCCGTGCGCCACCCGCACCGCGCATGCTGCGCCGTTGCAGCACACCGCGGCATCGATGGTGGCAACAGGAGCGCGACGCGATGCGGTCAGCGGGGAGAGCGAGATGATCAACGAGCAGCGCCTTGACGGCGCCCGGGCCGCATGACGGCCCTCCCACCCGACGTAGGCCTGGCCTTGACAGCCCTGGCCGGTCACAGTCGGTTCGTGCAGCGCATCCGGCGCCGTTATCCGGATGAGCTGCCGCTGCTGGCACCGGGCCTGCCTGACAGCGCCTCGATGCGCGCCACCATGCAGGCCCTGCAACAGGGCGGCCGCGATCTGGCCAGTGCCTTGCGCGTGATGCGCCAGCTCGTGCTCGAACGCCTCGCCGTCCTCGACGTCGAGCAGCAGGCCGCGCTCGACGCCGTGACCGGCGTGATGACGACGCTGGCCGAGGTCACGCTCGAAGCCGCGCTCGCGCAGGCGCGGCTCGACTGCGACGCTCGCCACGGCCCGCCGGCAGACGCCGCCGGCCAGCCGATCGAGTTCTGGATCGTGGGCATGGGCAAGCTCGGCGCACGCGAGCTCAATGTCTCCTCCGACATCGACCTGATCTATGTCTACGAGAACGAAGGGCACACACATGGCCCGGTGCCCGTGTCCGCCCACGAGTACTTCGGCCAGGTCGCCAAGCGGCTGTACGCGCTGATCGGCGACACGACCGAAGACGGCTTCGTCTTTCGCGTCGACCTCGCCCTGCGTCCGAACGGAAATTCCGGCCCGCCGGTGGTGAGCCTGGGCATGCTGGAGGAGTATTTCCAGGTGCAGGGGCGCGAATGGGAGCGCTTCGCGTGGCTGAAAAGCCGCGTCGTCGCGCCGCGTGCGGCCGTCGACAGCGGCCGCGCCAAGGCGCTGCGCTCGCTCGTCACGCCCTTCGTCTACCGCAAGTACCTGGACTACGGTGTCTTCGAGGGCCTGCGCCAGTTGCACCGCAAGATTCGCGACGAGGCCCAGCGCCGCGCAGCCGGTCGCCCCGAGCGCGCCAACGACGTCAAGCTCTCGCGCGGCGGCATCCGCGAGATCGAGTTCATCGTCCAGTTGATGCTGGTGGCGCGCGGCGGGCACTTCCCGGAGATCCGCACGCGCTCGACGCTGCGCGGGTTGCAGCGCCTGGTCGCGCGCGGCCTGATGAAGCCGGCCACGGCGCGCGGGCTGGCACAGGCCTACGAACTGCTGCGCCGCATCGAGCACCGTATCCAGTATCTGGACGACCAGCAGACCCACCAGTTGCCCACAGCCGACGGCGATCTCGCCTGGATCGCGCGCACGCTCGGCCTGGGCGCCGACGCCGATGCGGGCGAGCTCATCGACCGCCTCGGGCAGGCGCGCGAGCTCGTCGCGACCGAATTCGACGCCGTCCTGCACGAGGGTCACACGCCCACACCCGCGCGCAGCGGGGTCTGCCGTACCTGCGGCCAAGGGCCGCTGCCTATCGACAGCGAGGACCTGCACGAGCGCCTGCCCGAGGTCCTGGCCGAACGGGTGCGGCGCTGGAGCGCCCAGCCGCGCGTGGCCGCCTTGCGCGACGAGAGCAAGCTGCGCCTGGGGCGCCTGGTGCAACGCGCCGAGGCCCTGGTGGCAGAGGAGCACTGCAGCGAAGCCGCCACTCTGCGCTTCGTCGACTGGCTCGAGCCCTTGTTGCGGCGCGAGAGCTACCTCGCGCTGCTGGTGGAGCGACCCTCGGTACAGAAGCGTCTGCTGCGCCTGCTCGGCCTGGCGCGCTGGCCGATGCAGTACCTGATGCGGCATCCGGTGGTGATCGACGAACTGGCCGACGAGCGCCTGCTCCATGAGCGCTTCGACCGCGCCGCGTTCGAGCAGGACCTGCAGGAGCGCCACGCCGCCTGGGAGCGCTCCGGCGAGGCTGGCGAGGAAGCCCTGCTCGACACGCTGCGCCGCGCCCACCACGCCGAGACCTTCCGCACGCTGGTGCGTGACGTCGAGTGCCGGATCACGGTCGAGGAGGTCGCCGACGACCTCTCGGCGCTGGCCGATGCCGTGCTGGACACCGTGCTGCGCTGGGCCTGGGCGAACTACAAGCAGCGTCACCGCGCCGAGCCGGCCCTGGCCGTCATCGCCTACGGCAAGCTCGGCGGCAAGGAGCTAGGCTACGGCAGCGACCTGGACGTCGTCTTCCTCTACGACGCCAGCGACGAGCCCGACGCCGACCGCGCGCAGGAGGTCTACGCGGGATTCGTGCGCAAGCTCATCACCTGGCTGACCCTGCGCACCGCCGAAGGCGACCTTTACGAGATCGACACCGCGCTGCGCCCCAACGGCGGCTCGGGCCTGCTCGTGACCTCGGTCGAGGCCTTCGAGCGCTATCAGGTCGGCCGCGGCAGCAACACCGCCTGGACGTGGGAACACCAGGCGCTGACCCGGGCGCGCTTCTGCGCCGGCGCGCGCTCGGTGACGCCGCGCTTCGAGGCCGCGCGCCACGCCGTGCTGACAGCCGCGCGCGACCCCGCCGCCTTGCGCGGCGAGATCGGCGCGATGCGCGACAAGGTGCGCGCCGCGCATCCGGTCAAGGCTGGCCGCTTCGACGTCAAGCACAGCGCGGGCGGGATGATGGACGCGGAATTCGCGGTCCAGTACCTGGTGCTGGCCCACGGCGCCAGCCACCCCGGCCTGCTGGACAACGTGGGCAACATCGCGCTGCTGCTCCGAGCCGAGGAGGCCGGCCTGCTGCCCGCGGGCATGGGTGCCGCCGCGGCCGATGCCTATCGCGAACTGCGCCGCGCCCAGCACCGCGCCCGCCTCGACGAGCAGCCCACGCACTTCGAGCCCGAAGCCTGCGCAGCCTGGCGCGATGCCGTGCTCGCGCTGTGGCGGCATGTCTTCGCCTGAGGGCGCCGCCGCTTCCGAGCCTGAGGGCCAGCTGCGCGCGACCACCGCCTGGTGGAGTTTGGCGCTGACGCTGGCCACAGCGAGCGTCGGGCTGAACCTGTCGCCGTGGCTGGGCCCATCGGAGTTGCGTGACGCCCTGGACTGGCAACGCGCGCTGCTCGCCACACAACCCTGGCGCTGGTGGAGTGCCGCCTTCACCCACCTGGGCACCATGCACCTGGCGGCCAACCTGGCCGGCTGCGCCGCCGTGGCGGCGTTCGGTGTGGCCGGTGGCCTGGGACGCAGGGCGGCGCTTGCCTGGTTCCTGGCCTGGCCGCTGACACACCTGGCCCTGGCGCTGACCTGCGGCGTCCAGCGCTATGCAGGCTTGTCCGGTGTCCTGCACGCCGGTGTGGCGGTGGGAACGGTGTTCGTCATCGCGCAGAGCCGACGCGGCACGCTGCGCTGGATCGGCGCGGCCGTGGCGGTCGGACTGCTGGCCAAGCTCCTGCACGAGCAGGCCTGGATCGCGCCGGTGCAACGCCTGCCGGGATGGGACTTCCCGGTGGTGGTGGCAGCGCACGCCGCCGGCGCCCTGGCCGGCACGGGATGCGCGCTTGCGGTGCTTTGGTGGCGCCGCCGCAGCAGGAACACAATGCCCGGATGACATCCCATGCCCGCCACACGACCCTGGACGCGCGGGCCATCGTGCTCGTCATCGGCTGTTGCCTCGTCTGGGGCATGGGCCAGATCGCGATCAAGGCTGCGCTGCTGGGCGGTCTGCCCCCTTTGCTGCAGGCCGGAGTGCGCAGCCTCATCGCGTGCGCCCTGGTGCTGGGATGGGCGGCGTGGCGGGGGGTACCGATGTTCGAGCGCGATGGGTCGCTGCCGGCCGGCCTGCTGCTGGGCGGGCTGTTCGCGGTGGAGTTCGCCTGCGTCTTCCTCGGGCAGATGTACGCGCCGGCCTCGCGGATCGCGGTCTTCGTCTACCTGGCACCGTTCTTCGTCGCCCTGGCCATGCCGCTGGTCGCCCGCGCGGAGCGGCTGGCGCCGCCGCAGTGGCTCGGCCTGGTGCTGGCCTTCGGCGGCGTCGCATGGGCCTTCAGCGAAGGCCAGACCTCACCGCATGCGGGGCCCCTGCAGTGGGTCGGCGATCTGCTGGGGATCGTGGGCGCGGTGCTGTGGGCTGCCACCTTGCTCGCGATCCGCGGCACCCGGCTGGCCACCGTCACCGCCGAGAAGACCCTGGCCTACCAACTCGCCGTTTCCGGGGTGGGGCTCACGCTGATCGGTCTGCTCACCGGCGAGAGATGGCCCGCCGAGCCTTCGACGCTGGCGCTGGCTTCGCTGGCCTTCCAGGTTCTGGCGGTCGCATTCGCCTCGCTGCTGGTGTGGTTCTGGCTCGTCGCGCACTACCCCTCGACGCGCCTGATGTCATTCACGCTGCTGACCCCGCTGGCGGCACTCGTGTTCGGGGTGCTGCTGTTGGACGAGCCGCTGACACGCGAGCTGGTCGTGGCAGCCACCGGGGTCACTCTGGGACTTTGGCTCGTGAACAGGCGCTGAAGCGCTGCCGAGGCTTGGGCGTATCCCTTCGGCGTATCCTTGCGAACGTGCTCGGCGCTGCGCCGTGCACCTCCACATTGAACCCTGGACGAGGAGACTCCTGTGATCGTGCTCTGCGGCTTCCCGCTGTCGAACTACTACAACAAGGTCAAGCTGGCCCTGCTGGAGAAGGGCGTGCCCTTCACCGAAGAGCGCGTGGGCACGGGCGGCAAGGCGGAGTCCACGCTCGCGGCCTCGCCGTTGGCCAAGGTGCCCTTCCTGCGCACACCGCAGGGGCCGCTGTGCGAGAGCCAGGTGATCGTCGACTGGCTCGAAGCCGCCCACCCGCAGCCGCCGCTCGTGCCGGCCGACCCCTACGCCGCCGCCAAGGTGCGCGAGCTCGTCGTCTTCATCGACCTGCACCTGGAACTCGTCGCGCGCGAGCTCTATGCCCAGGCCTTCTTCGGCGGCAGCGTGAGCGACGACACCAAGGCGCGAGTGCGCAAGCTGCTCGACAAGAACATCCCCGGTTTCAAGCGCCTGGCGAAGTTCACGCCCTACGTGGCAGGCGACAGCTTCACCGTGGCCGACTGCTCGGCCTGGACCAATCTGCCGCTGGTCGCCATGTCCACCAAGGCCGTGCTCGGCGAGGACCTGCTCGCCGCCCACGGGGTCGACTGGAAGAGCTACGCCAAGTTCATCGGCGAGCGTCCGTCGGCGCAGAAGGTGGCGGCCGACCGCAAGGCCGACCCGTCGGTGCCGCCACCGGCCGCTTGAAACCCGGTGGCCTGCCGGCGGCACCACGCCGCTGGCGTCAATCCGTCGTCGCCGGTCAGACGGCGGCCTGCTGCGCCGCCTGCCGTTGCGCCAGCGCTTGCGAGATTTCCTTGCGGTAGCGGTTGAGCTCCTGGACACTGGCGAAGCTGCGCTCCATCAGCAGGCCCAGGTTGTGCAGGATGCGCTCGACGACCTTGCTCTCCCAGGCGCTGTCGAACTGGATCTGCTTGTCGAGCCAGCATTCGAGCCAGGCCGGGTCAGGCAGGCGGCTCTGCACCGTGTCGCGCGGGAAAAGGCGCTCGTTGACGTGCAGGTTCGTCGGATGCAGCGCCTGCGCGGTACGGCGCGCGCTGGCCATCAGAACGCCGACCTTGGCGAAGGCCGCGCGCGCCTCGTCACCGCAGCGCTGCAGCGCGCGCTTCATGTAGCGCAGGTAGGCGCCGCCGTGGCGCGCCTCGTCGCGCGCCAGCGTCTCGTAAATGGCCTTGATGACCGGCTCGGTGTGCCACTGCGCAGCGCGCCGGTACCAGTGGTTGAGGCGGATTTCACCGCAGAAATGCAGCATCAGCGTCTCGAGCGCGGGGGCCGGATCGAACTCGAAGCGGACCTCGTGCAGTTCGGACTCGGTGGGCACGAGGTCGGGCCGGAAGCGCCGCAGGTACTCGATCAGCACGAGCGCGTGCTTCTGCTCTTCGAAGAACCACACGCTCATGAAGGCCGAGAAGTCGCTGTCGTCGCGGTTGTCGCGCAGGAACATCTCGGTGGCCGGCAGCGCCGCCCACTCGGTGATGGCGTTCATCTTCACGGTGCGCGCCTGCTCATCGCTCAGCAGGGCGCCATCGAAACTGGACCAAGGAATATCCGTGTCCATGTTCCAGCGCACAGCCTCGAGCTGCTTGAAGAGTTCGGGGTACAGCATGGGGCGCTCCGGCGGGCCGGTCCCAAAGACGAAACAGAGCCGGATTCTAGGGTCGCAGGTCATCGCCCCTTCGGCTGTCGCGCCATGCCCGGACGGCCGGTGGGATCTCAAGCAGCGACTGCAAGGCGCGCACGCCAGCCACCGGCCGGCGTCGCAGTACGGTCGCTCCGCCTCCCGCCCAGACCTCCACGGTGTCCGGCAGGAGGCCGCGCAGGTCCCCCAGCGCATCGACAACCTGCTGAGGACCCATCGCACTGCTCAAGCCGATCGCGACAACGTCCGCCTGGTGCGCCTGCGCGGCACGGACGATGTCGAGCACCGGCGTCTGCACCCCCAGCGACACACAGAGACAGGCCTCCAGTCGCAACAGCGTCTCGGCCATCACCAAGCCCAGTCCGTGCGCCTCGCCGGGAAAGGTCGACATCAGCACCCGCGGGCGACCCGCGCCCGAAGGCTCAGGCATCTGCGCGATCGCCTGACGCATCACCACATGCACCTCCTCGGAATAGGAGTGCTCCTCGAAGACCTGGACGCGACCGCTCATCCAGGCCTCGCCCACGGCCACGCTCAAGGGGGCGACGAGTTCGGTGACGAAACGCGCGGCACCCAGCCGCGCCAAGCCGCGGGCGAGTTCGTGCCGGAGTGCTGCGGCATCGTGGAGCAGGATCATCTCGATGAAGGGCTCGAGATCGACGCCCGGCGCGCCGCCCGAGGCTGCAAGCGCCTGCGTGGCTGCCTGCGCGTCGGCCAGGGCCAGGATCTCTTCGGAACGCAGGCGCAACAGACGTCCCGGGCGGTGCCCGGCATCGAGCAGGCGCTTGACCAGGCGCAGCGTTTCGACCTGCTCGGCCGGGTACACGCGTTCGCCGTGGGTGTCGCGCGCAGGGCTCGGGAATCCGTAGCGGCGCTCCCAGACGCGCAGCGCGTCCTTGCCGATGCCGGTGTCCCTCTCGACCGCGGCAATGGTCAACGATGGCGCTTCGGCTCTCATCGTGGCTAGCCCTCCTCCTGGCGCCAAGTGTCCCGTCGGGCTCTTGCAATCGGGTTGCAAGGCCTGAGTTTGTCCAGGACAATAAAATTTGATGCCCTGCATTGTGAACTTTGCGAAAGAGCTTGCAAAGTCCCGCGGAAAGTACACAATCGGGTGTCAATCTGGCTTGACACTCTTTATGCTTTCCTTCGACAACGCGCCGCGCACCCCGTCGGGCACCGCAACCGTCCAAGGCGGTGCGGCAAAGCGGCGGCCGCGCGCTATCCGTGGTCGCGGCGCAGGCATGGGGCGTGGGCCAGTTCGGCGCGCGAACGCACGGCACGTGCGGTGGCGTCCGGGCCGCCTTTCACGGGACTCCGGCACGCCAGCCGGGGAAGCGTCGAGCCCACCAAGTCGTCTCGGGTCCTCAAGTGACGTCGCCGGAAAGACCGAGAAATTCTCGAGAA
Organism: uncultured beta proteobacterium; assembly: GCA_903876715.1. Classification (GTDB taxonomy): domain Bacteria; phylum Pseudomonadota; class Gammaproteobacteria; order Burkholderiales; family Burkholderiaceae_C; genus Rubrivivax. Next base: position 31,758 of record CAIRBF010000153.1, on the reverse strand, counting down.
GACTATTGAGTTCAAGTTTTGAACCGTGTAGTATTGAAACATTGTCCAGGGCAAAGTCCGATCTGAACATGGTCAACCCCGCCGCAGGGAGAGATCGGTCAGCGTCGAAGCCCTGGGCCGGATACGTTTTCCTGTCGTGCGGACGGCCGGTCACGCCGGTTGCAATCCGCGGGTGTCTCTCCTCCTCCTCCCTCCCTCCCTCGTTCGCCCGGGGGCGCCGCACGACAGTCTTTTATTCCGAAGGGTTCGGCCACGCCGGCCCTGACCTTCTCCGCCGCCACGGGGTCATGACGTGACACCGCGCATCGCGGTCGTCGGGTCCGGCATCGCCGGGCTGTCGGCGGCATGGGCATTGGCGCCTCACGCGCGCGTGACGCTGTTCGAGGCGGGGCGCCACTTCGGCGGCCACGCCCACACCATCGACGTGCGCCTGCAGGGCGTGCGGCACGGTGTCGACGTCGGCTTCCTGGTGTTCAACCACCGCACCTATCCGCAGTTGGTACGCCTGTTCCAGGAACTCGGCGTCGAGACCGCGCCCTCGGACATGTCGTTCTCGGTGCAGAGCCGAACCGACGGGATCGAGTGGAGCGGCGAGAGCCTGGACACCGTGTTCGCGCAGCGGCGCAACCTGCTGCGTCCGGCCTTCCTGGGGATGCTGCGCGAGATCCTGCGCTTCAACCGCCTCGCCACCGCAGCTGCGCAGCGTGCCGATGCCGCCGAACTCGACGAGCCCATCGGAGACTTCCTCGACCGCCACCGCTTCGGCAGCACTTTCCGCGACTGGTACTTCCTGCCGATGCTCGGCTGCATCTGGTCCTGCCCCACGGAGCAGATGCTGCGTTTCCCGGTCGCGACGATGATCCGCTTCTGCCACAACCACGGCCTGATCCAGCTCGGCGACCGCCCCCAGTGGCACACGGTGCGTGGCGGCTCGCGCGAGTACGTGCGCAAGTTGTTGCCGCGTATCGCCGATACCCGGCTCGCAACGCCGGTGCGCTCGGTGCGGCGCGTGCCGCCGGACAGCGGCAACAGCGGCGTGTGGGTCGCCACCGACCGTGGCGAGGAGCGCTTCGACGAGGTCGTGCTGGCCTGCCACACCGACCAGTCCCTCGCGCTGCTGCGGGACGCCAGCGCCCAGGAGCGCCGCTGGCTCGGCGCGATACGCTACCAGCCCAATCGAGCGGTGCTCCACACCGACGCCTCACTGCTGCCCTTGCGCCGCAAGGCCTGGGCGGCGTGGAACTACGAGCGCGCCGATTCCCTCGGGCGCGAGCAGGCCGCGGTGTGCCTGCACTACTGGATCAATCGTCTGCAACCCCTGCCCTGGCAGACACCGGTCGTCGTCTCGCTGAATCCGGCGCGTGAACCCGATGCGGGCAAGGTGCTGCAGGAGTTCGAGTTCGATCACCCGGTGTTCGACCAGGCAGCCATCGCCGCGCAGGGCCGCCTGCAGGAGTTCCAGGGCCACGCGCATGTCTGGTTCTGCGGGGCCTGGACACGCTATGGCTTCCACGAGGACGGCCTGATGTCGGGCCTGTCCGTGGCCGACGCGCTCAAGGCGCGAATCGCCACGCAGCAGGCCACCCCGAAGGTCGCATGAGCCCCACGCGCCCCGGGCCCGCCGCCTGGCCGGCGCAGCCGCTGCTGGCGCGCGGGGAGGTGCGGCATCTGCGCTTGCGGCCGGCCCGTCACGGCTTTTCCTACGCCACGTATTTCCTGTTGCTGCCAATGCGCAGCCTGCGCCAGGCCGGCCCGGGCGAGCTGGCACGCAACCGTTTCGGCCTGCTGAGCTTCCATGACGCAGACCACGGCGAAGGCGGGCCCGACGCCCTGGCCTGGATCGAGGCCCTGCTCGCGCGCGAGGGCCTGTCCGACGTCGACGGCGAGATCTGGCTGCAGGCCTATCCGCGGGTGCTGGGCTATGTGTTCAAGCCGGTGAGCTTCTGGTATTGCCACCGTGGCGACGGCTCGCTGGGCGCGGTGGTCGCCGAGGTCAACAACACCTTCGGCGAACGCCACTGCTACCTGCTGACCGGCCCGCAAGTGGCCTTCGGGCATGAACTGATCGCGAGCAAGGTCTTCCACGTCTCGCCCTTCTGCAGCGTCAGCGGGCGCTATCGTTTTCGTTTCATGCGCACGGAAGACCGCGTCATCGCCCGCGTCGAGCACGACGACGAGGACGGCCCGCTGCTGCTGACCAGCGTCTCGGGGCGCCTGGAGCCGCTGAGCGCAGCGCAGGTCTGGCGCACCAGCCTGCGAACGCCGCTGATGACGCTGGGCGTCATCGCCCGCATCCACTGGCACGCGCTTCGCTTGTGGCTCAAGCGCGTGCCCTTCGTCTCCAAACCCGAGGCGCCCGAGCGCTTCGTCACCCGCCAGAACGCGCCATGACCACGACGACTGCCCCACCGCTCTCGCTGCCTGCCGCGGCCCCAGCCGCGGCGCGCACCGTCTTCGCGCTGCTGAAGCGGCTGCGTTTCGGCACGCTCGATCTCCAGTTGCCTGACGGCACCCAGTACCGGTTCGGCAGCAGCCGGCCCGAGGAGCCGCAGGCCGCGATCCGGCTGCTGGACTGGAGCGTGTGCGCCGCGGCCCTGAAGAGCGGTGACATCGGCTTCGCCGAATCCTTCATCGACGGACACTGGACCACCCCCGACCTCGCCGCGCTGCTGCGCCTGTTCATCGCCAACCGCGAGCAGATCGAGTCGATGATCTACGGCAGCTGGTGGGGTGCGCTGGCCTACCGGCTCAAGCATCTGCTCAATCGCAACACGCGCCGCGGCAGCCGCAAGAACATTCATGCCCACTATGACCTCGGCAACGAGTTCTACCGCCTCTGGCTGGACGAGACGATGAACTACTCGAGCGCCTGGTTCGAGGGCGACCACACCCGGCCCAGCGCGCAGGCGCAGACGGCCAAGGTGCGGCGCGCGCTGGCGCAGTGCGCCGTCGGCGCCGGGCAACGCGTGCTCGAGATCGGCTGCGGCTGGGGCGCGGTGGCCGAGGAAGCCGCGGCCCGGCTCGGGGCCCGGGTGACCGGGGTGACCCTGTCCACGGAACAGTTGGCCTGGGCGAACGCACGCCTGGAAGCCGCCGGCGGGGCCGGCCGCGCCGACCTGCGCCTGCAGGACTACCGCGACATCGACGACGGCCCCTACGACGCCGTGGTCTCGATCGAGATGTTCGAGGCCGTCGGCCGCGAGTACTGGGGCAGCTACTTCGAGACCGTGCACCGCCAGCTCGCCCCGGGCGGCCGCGCCTGCATCCAGACGATCACGATCCGCGACGACCTGTTCGAGCGTTACCTGCGCTCGACCGACTTCATCCAACAGTACATCTTCCCCGGCGGCCTGCTGCCCAGCCGCCAGGCCTTCCGCGCCGAGGCCGCCAAGGTGGGCCTGGAGGTCGTCGAAGAGTTCGCCTTCGGCCGTGACTACGGCGAGACCCTGCGGCGCTGGCGCGCCGACTTCCTCGCCCGCGAGGCGCAGGTGCGTCAGCTCGGCTTCGACGGCCGCTTCCAGCGCATCTGGGAGTTCTACCTGGCCTATTGCGAGGCGGCCTTCGACACTGGCAACACCGACGTGGTGCAGTTCACGCTGAGGCGGCCGGCTCAAGACAACGCCGGGCCACACCAAGTTGTCTCGACTCCCTCGGGGGACGGGCCGGGCGCAGCCCGGCCCTTGGGGCGGTCATGACACACCGTCGTCCCACCACGCCTGCCGCGCCCGGCGAGCCAGGCGGCACGGCCCGTGCGCACGCCAGCCGCCGCCGCGTCTTGGCCGCGCTGCCCCTGGCGGCGCTGCCTGCGGTCGTGCCCGCACTGAGCCCCCTGCCGGCGGCGGCCAGCACGACCTCGGCGCCGCCCAGCGCGCCCGTGGCGACACCGCCCCGCGAACTGACGCTGGAGTGGGGTGGCGCGCACCTGCACGGGCGGGGTCGGCTGCGCTTCCTCGGCTTGCACGTCTACGACATCCGCCTGTGGACGCCGCAGCCGGGCCTGGTGCCCGAAGACTGGCCGCGCCGCGCCCTCGCTCTCGAGATCGAGTACGCGCGCAGCTTCAGCGCGCGCGCGATCGCCGAGCGCTCCCTCGACGAGATGCGACGCGTCGGCCCGCTGCCAGCCGACCTGGCCGAGCGCTGGGAGCGCCTGCTCGCCCAGACCATGTCCGACGTCAAGGCCGGCGACCGCCTCACCGGTGTGCAGCAACCTGATGGGCTGTCGCGCTTCTTCCACAACGGCGAGAAGCGCGGCGAGGTGCGCGACGCCGAGTTCACGCGCCGCTTCTTCGGCATCTGGCTCGGCGACACCACCTCGGAGCCTGCGCTGCGGGACTCGCTGCTGGGGCGCCGGTGAGCACCGACCGCGAGCCGGCGGCCTGGCGCGGCGGCTGGCGACACGGCCTGGCCTACGGCGGCCTGGGCCTGCCACTGGCCTTCGTCGCGCTACCGTTGTACGTCGTGTTGCCCAACCATTACGCGGTGCAGTTCGGCGTGCCGCTGGCCACGCTCGGAGCCTTGCTGCTGGGCGCACGCGCCGTCGACGCCTGCGCCGACCCCTGGATCGGCCGCCTGGCCGACCGCTGGTTCGCGCGCTCGACCAGCCGCGTGCTGGGAATGGCGCTGGCGGCAGCGGTCCTGCTGGCGGTGGGCTTCCGGGCCCTGTTCTTTCCCCCGCCAGACGTGGTCCAGGACCGCACGCTGCTGCTGGCGTGGTGCGCCGCCATGCTCGTGCTGACCTACGTCGCCTACAGCGTGCTCAGCGTGCTGCACCAGGCCTGGGGTGCTCGCCTCGGCGGCGACGAGTCGCAACGCGCGCGCATCGTCTCCTGGCGCGAGGCGCTGGCCCTCGTGGGCGTGCTGGTGGCCAGCGTGCTGCCCTCGGTGGCCGGGCTGGACGCAGCCACCGCCGTCTTCACCGCCACGCTGGCCGTGGCGATGGCCTTGCTGTGGCGCGCGCCACGGCCGGGCGCGAGCGCTGCCACCGGCGCGGCGGGTCGCGCGCAGGATCACGGTGCCCTGATGCTGCCCTGGCGCGTGCCCGCCTTCCGGCGCCTGCTGGCGGTCTTCCTGGTCAACGGCATCGCCAGCGCGGTGCCGGCCACGCTCGTGCTGTTCTTCATCCGCGACCGCCTGCAGGCCCCGGACCACGAGGCGCTGTTCCTGGCCAGCTACTTCGCCGCCGGGGCGCTGTCGATGCCGCTGTGGGTGCGGCTGGTCGCGCGCATCGGCCTGGCGCGCGCCTGGCTGGCCGGCATGCTGCTGGCGGTGGCCGCCTTCGCCTGGGCGGCCACGCTGGGCGCAGGCGACGTGGCTGCCTTCACGGCCGTGTGCGTGGCCAGCGGGCTCGCGCTCGGCGCCGACCTGGCACTGCCCGGCGCACTGCTGGCCGGTACGGTTCAGCAGGCCGGGCACAGCGGCCGCGCCGAAGGCGCCTACTTCGGCTGGTGGAACTTCGCCAGCAAGCTCAATCTCGCACTCGCCGCGGGGCTGGCCCTGCCCGCGCTGGGCGCCTTCGGCTACGCGCCCGGCAGCCGCGACCCCGCGGCGCTGCAGGCCTTGACGCTGACCTACTGCGCGCTGCCCTGCGCGCTCAAGCTCGCCGCCGCCGCGCTGCTGCACCGGCTGTGGATACGGCCTGCGCCGCCCGCTGCCAACGCCCCCGCGCCGCACGACCACCCCACCGCCCCGGAGCCCTGATGAAACGCCGCCGCCTCCTCACCGCCTCCGCCGTCACGCTCGCCGCCGGCGCCGCCACCCTGTCGGGCTGCGCGAGCGCGCCGACCCCCGCCGACTACGCGGCCGAGAAGCCCGTGCTCGACCTGAAGGGCTACTTCAATGGCGAGCTCGTCGCCCACGGCATCTTCACCGACCGCGCCGGCAAGGTCGCGCGTCGCTTCACGGTGGCGATGACCGGCACCTGGCAAGGCAACGAGGGCACGCTCGACGAGCGCTTCACCTACAGCGACGGCAAGACCGAACGCCGTGTGTGGCGCCTCACCGACCTGGGCGGCGGACGCTGGCGCGGCCGCGCCGACGACGTCGTCGGCGAGGCTACCGGCGTGGCCGCCGGCAACGCCCTGAACTGGGCCTACACGCTGCGCCTGACAGTGGACGGCAGCACCTGGGACGTGCAATTCGACGACTGGATGTTCCTGATGGACGAGCGCGTCATGATCAACCGCGCGGTGATGAGCAAGTTCGGCATCCGCCTGGGCGAGGTCACCCTCGCTTTCTACAAACGCTGAAAGTCCGGGACGGCCTGCCGATGTCGCTGAACCCCCCGATCACCGACTGGCCCGGACGGCGCGTCTGGATCGTCGGCGCCTCCACTGGCATCGGCCGAGCGCTGGCCGAACGTCTGCACGCGCTGGGCGCGCGCGTGGCGGTCTCGGCCCGCTCGGCACCGGCGTTGCAGGCCTTCGCGGCCGCGCACCCGGGGACGCTGGCGCTGCCTCTGGACGCCACCGACCGCGAAGCGATGCGCCAGGCACAGGCGCAGATCGCGCAGGCCTTCGGCGGCCTGGACGTGGCGGTCTACTGCGCCGGCGTCTACACGCCCACCAGCGCGGCCGACTTCGACCTCGACGAAGCCCTGCGACAGACGCAGATCAACTACACCGGGGCGCTGGTGATGCTCGACGCCGTGCTGCCGGGCCTGATCGCGCAGCGCGGCGGTCACATCAGCCTGGTCAGCAGCGTCAGCGGCTATCGCGGGCTGCCGCGCGCGCTGGCCTACGGGCCGACGAAGGCCGCGCTGATCAATCTGGCAGAGTCCATGTGGTTCGACCTCACCGACCGGGGCATCGGCGTCTCGGTCATCTGCCCGGGTTATGTCGATACTCCGGCGACGCGGCAGAACACCTACCGCATGCCGGCGCTGATCTCGGCCGAGGAGGCCGCGGGCCACATCATCGAGGGCTGGAGGCGCGGCCGCTTCCATCTGCACTTCCCGAAGCGCTTCACCGGCTGGCTCAAGCTCATCCGTCATCTGGGGGACCGCGCCTACTTCAAGGTCGTGCGCCGCGCGACCGGACTGTGAACACCATGCCGCCCGACACCGCCACGCCCGGCGCATCCGCCCCGACGCGCACCGACCCGCGCCTGGAACGCGTAGCCACCTGGTTCGAGGCCCTGACCCCGGCCGCGCTGGCCGACCTGGCGTCGATCTACGCCGACGACGCCCGCTTCAAGGACCCGTTCAACGAGGTGCAGGGCACGGCGGCCATCCGGCGCGTCTTCGAGCACATGTACGTGGCCCTGCGCGAGCCGCGCTTCGTCGTGCGCGAGCACTTCGGCGCAGGCAACGAGGCCTTCATCGCCTGGGAGTTCCTGTTCCGCTTTCGCCGCGGCGACGATGCCGTGCAGTGCGTGCGCGGCGCAACGCACCTGAAGTTCGGCCCCGATGGCCGCATCGTGCTGCACCGCGACTACTGGGACGCGGCCGAGGAGCTCTACGAGAAGCTGCCGGCCGTCGGCAGCCTGATGCGCTGGCTCAAGCGCCGCGTCGCGGGCTGACGCCCCCGTCGCCGGCGCCGTCCGGCATGCTCAGCGCTGACCCTTCGACAAGGACATCGCCTGCAGGCGCGCCGAGCGGTCGACGAGCCAGACCTCGCGCCACCAGACGGTCTCTTGCCCCAAACCGGCTGGCACCGGGTAGGGCGCGGCGCGCCGGATCAGCGCGCGCAGCCAGGGCGCGACCTCGGGTGAACCCGCGGGCTCGCGCAGCACCTCGACCTGCACGACCTGACCCGTGGCGTCGAGCCGGGCCTCGGTGAACACCACCGCGTGCAGCACCGGCGGCAGGTTGCCGCGCAGCACGCGGCCCGGGTAGGCCTCGTACAGGTGGCGCGCAAGCACCAGTTGGAAGCTCGGCACGTCGATGTCGTACGCCAGCGTGTGCGTGGTGCGCTCGGCGTGGCGGGCCTCGGGCCAGGGCGGGTCACCGAACGGCCCGTGACCAGCCTTGTGTTCGGCGCTCGCAGAGCCCGCAGCCGCGAGCGCGACCACCCAGGCGCCCAGCGCCCTCGACAACCGCCGTCTGTGCCTCATCGCAGCCACCCCTTGCGTCGGAAATACACGAAAGGTGCCACGACCGAGGCCGCCATCAGCAGCAGCGCGAACGGGTAGCCCCAGGACTGGTCGAGCTCGGGCATGTGGCGGAAGTTCATGCCGTAGATGCTGGCGATCAGCGTCGGTGGCAGCAGCGCGACGCTGGCCACCGAGAAGATCTTGATGATCTTGTTCTGGTTGATGTTGATGAAGCCGACCGTGGCGTCCATCAGGAAGTTGATCTTGTCGAACAGGAAGGCGGTGTGCGAGTCCAGCGAGTCGATGTCGCGCAGGATCTGGCGCGCCTCCTCGAACTGCTCGGCATTGAGCATGCGGCTGCGCATCATGAAGCTCAGCGCCCGGCGCGTGTCCATCACGTTGCGCCGGATGCGGCCGTTCAGGTCCTCCTCGCGCGCGATCGCCGACAGCGCCTCGCCCGCGGTGGCGTCGTTGACGTCCTCCTTGAGCACGCGCGCGCTCACGCGCTCGAGGTGGTCGTAGATGCCTTCGAGCGCGTCGGCCGAGTACTCGGCGTCGGCGTCGTAGAGCTTGAGCAGCACGTCCTTCGCGTCCTCGATCAGCGCCGGGATGCGGCGCGCGCGCAGGCGCAGCAGGCGGAAGACCGGCAGGTCCTCGGCATGGATCGAGAACAGCACGCCGTTCTTCAGGATGAAGGCCACGCGGACGTTGCGCGAAGGCTTGCCATCGGGGCCGTCATCGCTGTCGATGAGGAAGTCCGAGCGGATGTGCAGCTCGCCGTTGTCCTCTTCGTAGAAGCGGGCCGACTCCTCGAGGTCCTCGTCGACGGCGTCGTCGGGGATGGCCAGGCCGAAGCGCGCGTTGACCCAGGTCTTCTCCTGCGGGCTCGGCGCCTCGAGATCCACCCAGACCGGCTGCAGGTCCTGCAGGGCCTCGCCCGAACCGATCTCGTGCTGGATCAGGCGGCCGCTGGCGAGCGTAAAGACGTTGAGCATGGCCGGGCCTCCTGCGGGGGCCGCCTCAAACGGGGAGCCGCTCCCGCATCGCACTGATGACCGCCGCGTAGTCGGGCTGGCCGAAGATGGCGCTGCCTGCGACGAAGGTGTCGGCGCCCGCGTCGGCGACGCGGCGGATGTTGTCGACCTTGATGCCGCCATCGACCTCGAGGCGGATGTCGCGCCCGCTGGCGTCGATGAGCTTGCGCACACGCTCGATCTTGCGCAGAGCGCCGTCGATGAAACTCTGGCCGCCGAATCCCGGGTTGACGCTCATCACGAGCACGAGGTCGAGCTGGTCGATCGTCCACTCGAGCACATCGAGCGACGCCGCCGGGTTGAACACCAGGCCCGCCTTGCAGCCCTCGGCGCGGATCAGCTGCAGCGTGCGGTCCACGTGCGCACTCGCGTCAGGGTGGAAGCTGATCAGGTCGGCCCCGGCACGCGCGAAGGCCTGTGCCAGTGCGTCCACGGGCTGCACCATCAGGTGCACATCGATCGGCGCCTTCGACCCGTCGGGGCGCAGCGCGTGCGGCTTCAGCGCCTGACACACCATCGGGCCGAAGGTCAGGTTCGGCACGTAGTGGTTGTCCATCACGTCGAAATGGATCCAATCGGCACCGGCTGCGAGCACGGCCCGCACCTCCTCGCCCAGACGCGCGAAATCCGCGGACAGGATGGACGGCGCGATACGGAAGATGCTCATCGCCTGATTCTAGGATCGGTGCCAACGGCTGCCGATGCCGGCTGCGAACGGACGACGCGGCGCCTTGCTGCCAGACCCTGACCGGCGATAGTGCAGCGGCAGCGACGGCCCTTGCGCGGAATCGACCAGCCAGGCCCAGGGCTGTGCCGGATCACCGTTGAAACCACCGCATCGAATCTTGCGAAGGCCCGCAGCAAGGCCATCGCGCGCGGCGCCCTCACGGACACCGATGCCTTCCTAGAATCGAGACCATGCCACGCCCCGAATTCACCTGCAGCGTCCAGGCCCGCTACCTGCCCGAGCAATCACAGCCGGCGCAATCGCAGTACGCCTTCGCCTACACCGTGCGGATCGCCAACACCGGGGACACGACAGCACAGCTCGTCGCCCGCCAGTGGCTGATCAGCGACGCCACCGGCCACACGGAAGAGGTGCGCGGGCTGGCCGTCGTCGGCCACCAGCCCGTGCTCAAGCCGGGAGAACACTTCGAGTACACGAGCTGGACCCGCATCGCCACGCCCCAAGGCACGATGCGCGGCACCTTCCTGTGCATGACCGAGGACGCGCGGCCCTTCGATGCGCCCGTGCCGGAGTTCGCGCTCGTGCGCGCGGACGTGCTGCATTGAGAGCGTGAGGAGCGCGCATGCGCGCAAGCTCATGGGCGGGCACCTGTCCGGCTGCTGCGCGTCTAGCGTCGGTCCTCGGGGCGCGACGGCTCCTCGCTGCCCGCTTGCGCGCGCTCGCCGCGCCGCCGACCGGAGAACATGGTCCACCACACCAGCCCGATCAGCAGGGCCAGCGCAGCGAGGGCCTCGAGAATGAGCAGCCACATGGATGATGTTGCGCGGGGCGGTGGGGGAGTCGGTTGGCGACAGGTGCGGCTCGTGTACGCGCGCGTGCGTCGCGCAACGATTCTAGGCAGCCTCGTGCTGACGCTGGCCGCCTGCACCGTATCGCCCCCGCGCCCTTCCGGGATGCCCGAGGCACCAACGCGGGCCTCAGGCACCGCCGCGCCGCCCGAGGTCGACCGCCCGCCTGGCATCGACGCGGACGTCGCCCCGCGCGCCCGCGGCCCGGCGCGCTGGGTACCCGTGGGCTGGGAGGCGCTGCCGGGCCTGGAGCAGGACCGGCTCGCCGAGCTCTGGCCGGCACTGCGGGCCTCGTGCAGCCGGCCGGCGCCGGGCTGGTCCGAGGTCTGCGCCCGAGCCCTGCTGCAGCCCCCGGCGGACGACCGGGAGGCGTCGGCCTTCCTGCAGACCTGGCTGCGTCCCTGGCGGCTGGAGACCTCGGCCAGCCAGGACATCGGCATGGCCACCGGCTACTTCGAACCCCTGCTGGCGGCCTCGCGCCTGCCGTCGGCCGCCTTCCCGGTGCCCGTACACCTGCCACCGGCCGACCTCGCGCTACGCCAGCCCCACTGGACGCGGCAGGAGATCGAGACCCTGCCCGCGGCACGCGCCGCCCTGCAGGGACGCGAGATCGCCTGGCTGCAGCACCCGCTGGACCTGCTGCTGCTGCAGATCCAGGGCTCGGGGCGCCTGCGCGTGACCGAACCCGACGGCCGGGTGCGCGATGTCCGGGTCGCGTTCGCCGGCCACAACGGGCACCCCTACCGCTCCGTCGGCCGCTGGCTCGTCGAGCGGGGCGAGTTGCGCATGGACGGCGCGAACTGGCCGGCCATCCGTGCCTGGGCGGCACGCCAACCGCAGCGCACCCGGGAGATGGTCTGGGCCAATCCGCGCGTCGTCTACTTCCGCGAGGAGGCGCTGCCCGACCCGGACCTCGGTCCGCGGGGCGCCCAGGGCGTGCCGCTGACGCCGGGGCGCTCGGTGGCGGTCGACCCGCTGGCCGTACCCTATGGCACCGTGATGTGGATCGACACGACCGAGCCGCTGAGCAGCCAGCCGCTGCGGCGGGCCGTCGTCGCCCAGGACACCGGCAGCGCGATCACAGGCGCAGTGCGCATCGACTACTTCTGGGGCTGGGACGCCAACGCCGAGCAGCAGGCCGGCCGCATGCGCCAGCCGCTGCGCGCCTGGGCCCTGTGGCCGCGCCAGGAGGCCGGACCCCGCGACGCGGTGGCCTTGAACTGAGCCGGTACCGGCCACGCACCGCGGCGTGACGCCCTGCGCTCAGCGCCGCGCCAGGTGCCCCAGCGGCCAGACGGCGTCGCCCTTGACCTCGCCGAGTGAGAAGCTCGTCTGCATGTCCTTCACGTTGGGCAGCTTGAACAGCGTCTCCATCGCCCAGCGCGAGTAGGCCTCGAGGTCGGTGGCCACGACGTGCAGCTCGAAGGTGCCGGCGCCGCTGATGTAGTGACAGGCCACGACCTCGGGCAGGCCGCGGATGCGGTCCTCGAGCTCGCGCGTGGCCTGGGCATTGTTGCGCTCGGCGTCCACGCGCACGAAGGCGAGCACGCCAAGGCCGATGCGGCGGCGGTCGATGACGGCGCGGTAGCCGATGATGTAGCCGCGCTCCTCCAGGCGCCGGACGCGGCGCCAGGTCGGCGCGGCCGACAGGCCGATGCGCTCGGCCAGCTCGGCGTTGGACAGCCGGGCGTCGGCCTGCAACTCGTGCAGCAGCGCGAGGTCATAACGGTCGAGCCGGTCCGAGGTCTCGGCGTCGAGCGCGGACGCCGAGGCCGCGGCGGCAGGCCTCAGCGTTTTCCCGAGGTTTGGCTTGCTTGGCATGAATTGAAAAGATCGACCATGAACGCCGCATGATTGTTGCGTGAACGCGGCCTCTCCTGCATCGGAAAGAAAGCCTTTCACCAACGATGCGGCCTACACTGCGCGCCACGGACGCCGCCGCTGTGGCCGGGCGCAAGCTATCGCCGCCATGACCCCGCCCCGAGCGCGCGCCGCACCCGAGGAGAGACGGACATGAACGCGCCCCTGCCCGACGCCGTACGCAAGGCCCTGGAGAGCGTCACGCTCGACGACAAGTACGCGCTCGAATCGGGGCGTGCCTTCATGAGCGGCGTGCAGGCGCTGGTGCGGCTGCCGATGCTGCAGCGCCAGCGCGACGCCCTGGCCGGCCTGAACACCGCCGGCTTCGTCAGCGGCTACCGCGGCAGCCCGCTCGGCGGCTACGACCAGGCCCTGTGGCAGGCGAAGAAGCATCTCGCGGGCCAGAACATCGTCTTCCAGCCCGGCGTCAACGAGGAGCTGGCCGCCACCGCGGTCTGGGGCTCGCAGATGCTGGACCTGTTCCCGCAGTCGAAGAAGTTCGACGGTGTGTTCGGCATCTGGTACGGCAAGGGCCCGGGCGTGGACCGCTGCTCCGACGTCTTCAAGCACGCCAACAACGCCGGCACCTCCAAGCACGGCGGCGTGATCGCGATCGCCGGAGACGACCACGTCGCCAAGAGCAGCACGGCCGCGCACCAGAGCGACCACATCTTCAAGGCCTGCGGGCTGCCGGTGTTCTTCCCGTCGGACGTGCAGGGCATCCTGGACATGGGCGTGCACGCCCTCGCGATGAGCCGCTACGCCGGGGTCTGGGCCGGCATGAAGACCATCCAGGAGGTGGTGGAGTCCTCCGCGAGCGTGGTCGTCGACCCGCAGCGCGTGCGCATCGTGCTGCCCGAGGACTTCCCCATGCCCCCGGGCGGCCTGCACATGCGCTGGCCCGACGGCGCGCTCGAGCAGGAGGCGCGGCTGTTCGACCACAAGTGGTACGCCGCGCTGGCCTATGTGCGCGCAAACCGGCTGAACCACAACGTGGTGGAAGGCCCGAACGATCGCTTCGGCCTGATCGGCAGCGGCAAGGCCTACAACGACATGCGCCAGGCTCTGGTGGACCTGGGCCTGGACGACGACACCTGCCGCCAGCTCGGCATCCGCGTGCACAAGGTCAACGTCGTCTGGCCGCTGGAAGCCTCCACGGCACGCGAGTTCGCGCGCGGCCTGCGGGAGATCCTCGTCGTCGAGGAGAAGCGCCAGATGATCGAGTACCAGCTCAAGGAGGAGCTGTACAGCTGGCGCGACGACGTGCGCCCGACCATCCTCGGCAAGTTCGACGAGGCCGAGGGTGACGCCAGCGGCGGCGAGTGGAGCGCGCCCAACCCGAGCAGCCGTCGGCTGCTGCGCGCCAATGCCGACCTCAACCCCTCGCTCGTCGCCCAGGCGATCGCGCGCCGGCTGTTGAAGCTGGGCGTGCCGGCGGACATCCAGGCGCGCATGCAGGCGCGGCTGGCCGTGATCGAGGCCAAGGAACGCGCGCTCGCCGCCCTCGACGTGCGCGGCATCGAGCGCCAACCCTGGTTCTGCAGCGGCTGCCCGCACAACACGAGCACGCGCGTGCCCGAGGGCTCGCGTGCGGCCGCCGGCATCGGCTGCCACTTCATGGCGGTGTGGATGGGGCGCAGCACCGTCACCTTCAGCCAGATGGGCGGCGAGGGCGTGAGCTGGGTCGGCCAGGCGCCGTTCTCCAAGGATGGCCACATCTTCGCCAACCTGGGGGACGGCACCTACTACCACTCGGGCTTCCTGGCCGTGCGCCAGGCCATCGCCTCCGGCGTCAACATCACCTACAAGCTGCTCTACAACGACGCCGTCGCGATGACGGGCGGCCAGCCCATCGACGGCACGCTGCGCGTGCCCGAGATCACGCGCGAGCTGGACGCCGAGGGCGCGCGCCGCATCGTCATCGTCACCGACGAGCCGGCGAAGTACGACGACGCCGCGGTCAAGGCCCGGCTGGCGCCGGGCGTGACCGTGCGTCACCGCGACGAGCTCGACGCCGTGCAGCGCGAGCTGCGCGAGGTCGAGGGCTGCACCATCCTCGTCTACGACCAGACCTGCGCCACCGAGAAGCGCCGCCGCCGCAAGCGCGGCACGATGGCCACGCCGGCGAAGACGGTGGTCATCAACGAGCTCGTGTGCGAGGGCTGCGGCGACTGCTCGGCGCAGAGCAACTGCCTGAGCGTGGAGCCGGTGGAGACCGAGTTCGGGCGCAAGCGGCGCATCAACCAGAGCACCTGCAACAAGGATTTCTCCTGCGTCAAGGGCTTCTGCCCGAGCTTCGTCACGGTCGAGGGCGGCACGCTGAAGAAGCCACGGCGCGAGAAGCGCGGCGACCTCGACGCCCTGCCGCCGCTGCCCGAGCCGGTGCTGCCCCTGGCGGAGTCACCCTGGGGCATCGTCGTGGGCGGCGTCGGCGGCACCGGCGTCATCACCATCGGCCAGCTGCTGGGCATGGCCGCGCACCTGGAGGGCAAGGCTGTGGTCGCGCAAGATGCGGGCGGTCTGGCGCAGAAAGGCGGCGCGACCTGGAGCCACGTGCAGATCGCCAACCGCGCCGACGCCCTGCACACGAGCAAGGTGGACCTCGGCAAGGCCGACCTCGTGATCGGCTGCGACCCCATCGTCGCCGCGAGCAAGGCCACGCTCGGCCTGGCGCTGCAGGGGCGCACCTTCGTCGCGCTGAACAGCCACCGCACGCCCACGGCCGCCTTCGTCGGCAACCCCGACTGGCAGTTCCCCGAGGCCGGCTGCGAGGCCGCCATCGCCGCCACGGTCGGGCCCGAGGCGCTGGGCGCCTTCGACGCCGAGGAGGCCGCGGTGCAGTTGCTCGGCGACTCGATCTACACCAACCCGCTGCTGCTGGGCTACGCCTGGCAGCGCGGCCGCATCCCGCTGTCGCGCGCGGCGGTTCGGCGCGCGATGGAGCTCAACGGTGTGCAGGTCGAGAACAACCTCGCCGCATTCGAGTGGGGCCGGCGCTGCGCCCACGACCTGGCCGAGGTGCGCGCGCTGTTCGCAGCGCGCCAGGTCATCGAGATATTGCGCAAGCCCTCGGTGGACGAACTCGTCGCGCGGCGCGTGGATTTCCTCACCGCCTACCAGGACGCGGCCTACGCGCAGCGCTACCTCGCCTTCGTCGACCGCGTGCGCGCGGCCGAGGCGGCGCTCGGCGGCAAGGCCGCGCCGCTGTCCGAGGCCGTGGCGCGCCACCTCTTCAAGCTGATGGCGATCAAGGATGAGTACGAGGTCGCGCGCCTGCACACCGACCCCGCCTTCACGCAGAAGATCGCCTCGATGTTCGACGGCGAGGTGCGCCTGGTGCACCACCTCGCGCCGCCGGCGATCGCCAAGCGCAACGCCAAGGGCGAGCTCGTCAAGCAGCCCTTCGGCCCCTGGGTGCGCAAGCTCTTCCCGTGGCTCGCGCGCATGAAGGCGCTGCGCGGCACCGCGCTCGACCTCTTCGGCAAGACCGAAGAGCGGCGCATGGAGCGCCAGCTGCTGGCCGACTACGAGGCCTGCATCGGCGAGCTGCTCCAGGGCCTGAGCGCCGAGCGGCTCGAGCTCGCCGCCCGCATCGCCCGCATCCCCGACGAGATCCGCGGCTACGGCCACGTCAAGGAGCGCCACGTCAAGGCGGCGCGGGCGAAGTGGGAAGGGCTGATGCAGGAGTGGCGCGAGCGCTCGTCTGGTGGCCGGTGAAAGCCGGCGGCCGGTGCGGGCAGGCACTGTAAGTGGGGCGCCACGGACGGCGCGAAAAGGCACCGTCATGTCTGGCTGAATGGTCCTTCAAACCGTTTAGACTTGTTGCAAACAATATGGAGGAGACTGTCATGAGGAAGTTCACTCGCGCCGCTGCGACGCTGGCCCTGGCCGCACTGCCGTTCCTTGCCACCGCGCAGTCAGGCGACCGACTGGTCGCGCTCAGCGCCGGCAACACCACCCCGCTGGCGCCGATCTACTTGGCCGAGACGCTGGGCTACGCGCAGCAGGAAGGCTTGACCCTGACGGTCAAGACCGTGTATGCGAACTCGCTGAACCTGGTGGTGGCCGGTGAGGGCGACCTCAGCGTGATCGGCGTCTCGTCGGCGCTGGTCCCGGTGCGCGAGGGCAAGGAAACCTCGATCGTCTACGCCATCAGCTCGGGCCTGGGCACCGGCTTCATGGCGGCGTCCGCCAACGTGAAGTCGATCGCGGACTGCACCCGCGTGTCCACCTCGCGCGCCGGCTCGGCCGTGTTCTCGTCGGCCATGGCCTACAAGGTCAACGGGGGCGGCAAGTTCAACATCCTGGAACTGGGCGACGCCAACCAGATCGTGCCCTCGGTGCTCTCCGGTGGCAGCGACTGCGCGGTCAGCGCGCTGGCGGTCCTGCAGCCTGGCCTGGAAAAGGGTCTGCGCCTGCTGGTGGATCCGCGCAACCCCTCGACGGTCCCGCCCAACACGATCCAGAACACGGTCAGTTCGGGCCTGTGGGGCATGAAGGACAACCTGCGGCAGAAGCGGCCGGCGGTCGAGAAGCTGATGCGCGCGCTGAAGCGGGTCGAGCAGTTCATCAAGACCGCGCCGCCCGAGCAGGTCGCCGCCGAGTTGATCAAGCACCCCGACTTCAGAACCTTCCCGGTCGATGTGATCGCCAGGCAGGTGGCTGCGGAGAAGCTGTTCTGGTTCCCAGACGGCGGCTATGTGCGCGGCAGTGCATGGCCCGGGACGCTGGCCTACTTCAAGTACGGGCTGCCTTTCATCGACGGCGGCAACAAGCTCTACTCGTGGGACGAGCGGGTCGACATGTCTTACTGGATTTCCGCCAACGGCCAGCCGGCCAGCCGCTGACGCATGCCCGCCGTGGAGGCCGCCCGTGCGGGACACGGGGCAGGCGATGGCGTGAACGCCCCGGCCCCAGGCGCGGGAGCCCCTGCGCTGCTGCGGGCTGATGGTGTGCGCTTCGCCTACCCCGGCGGCGCGCCCGTGCTCGACGGCGTGGACATCGCCGTGCCGGAAGGGTCGATCACCGGCCTCGTCGGCCCGAGCGGTTGCGGGAAGTCCACGCTGCTGGCCCTGCTGGCGGGCCTGCTGCAGCCCGATGCCGGTCGCCTGACATGGTCCGAAGACCGTGCCCGGCCACCCCGGCATCCCCTGACCATGATGTTCCAGAAGGACACGCTGCTGCCCTGGATGACGGTCGAGGACAACATCGGCTTGCACTTCAGGCTGACCAAGTCGACCCTGGATCGCAGCGCGCAAAAGGCCCGTATTGCTGAACTGATCCGCCTGGCGGGCCTGGAAGGGGCCGAACGCAAGTTCCCCTACCAACTCTCGGGGGGCATGCGGCGCCGGACAGCCTTCCTGGCCTCGGTGGCGCCACATCCGCGCGTGCTCCTGCTCGACGAGCCCTTCTCCGCATTGGACGAGCCCACGCGCATCGGCATCCACCAGGACATCTTCCACATCGTCAAGCGCGAGGGCATCACCGTGCTGCTGATCACGCACGACCTCGGCGAAGCCATCTCCCTGTCCGACCAGGTGCTGGTGCTGACGGCGCAGCCGGCCCGGGTGTTCAAGCGTTTCGAGATCGGCTTCGGGACGGAGCGGGACTTCCTGGGCCTGCGCGAGAACCCGCAGTTCCTCGCCTTGTACGGCCAGGTATGGGAACAGCTCGCGGTGCAGATCCAGCGCAGCCGGCGCCCCGCCGGGCAGGCGGCGGCATGAGCGCTGGCACGCCCAGCCGCTGGCGCGCGCGCTTGAGCGCCCGGGGCCCGGTCTGGCTCGCGCAGCTGATGCTCCTGACCACCTTCCTGCTGGCATGGCAATACCTGCCGCAGATTCCCGCCCTCAAGGCGATGGGGCATCTGTTCGATCCCTACTTCGTGAGTTCGCCGCAGCGCATCGCGCGCGAGCTCTACAACCTGGCCACGGGCAACGACAACTCGCCGGTCATCTGGGGCTTCATCGGAGCCACCGTGTACGCGTCGCTGCTCGGCACGGCCATCGGTATGGTGTTGGGCGCCGCGTTTGGCCTGTTGCTGAGCAACTTCCGCTTCGCCAGCGAAGTGATGCGGCCCTTCATCATCGGGATGAACGCCGTGCCCCGGATCGCCCTGGTGCCGATCATCGTGATCGTCTTCGGCCCGACCTCGACCTCGTGCGTGATCATCTCGGTGCTGGTGGTGTTCTTCGTGGCCTTCTTCAACGCCTACGAAGGCGGCACCTCGGTACGCCCGGAACTGGTGCAGAACGCGCGCTTGTTGGGCGCCGACCACTGGCACATCCTGGTCCGGATCCGGCTGCCCTTCGTGATGGCCTGGACGCTGGCCAGCCTGCCGCTGTCGGTCACGTTTGCAGTGATCACCGTGGTGACCGCAGAGATCCTCACCGGCGTGCCCGGCATGGGCTCGCTGCTGGGCACGGCCGCGGTGACGGGCAACTCCGCGCTCACCTTCGCAGTGGTGATCGCGCTCGCCGTGGTCGGCATCGCCATCACCCTGGCCGCAGACGCGCTTCGCGCGCGCGTGCTGCACTGGTGGGGACAGTAGGCGCGACCTACCAGCGCAGCGGCACCTCCACCGGCGACCACACGTGGCCGCCCCGCGTGCGCACGGCCGCGTCATCGGCCAGCGTCATGCGCGGGATGCGGCGGGTCCACTCCTCCAGGAAGATGCGCACCTCGGTGCGGGCCAGGTGCGAACCGATGCAGCGGTGCGGGCCGGCCCCGAAGCCCAGGTGCGGGCTGACCGGCCGGGTGAAGTCCACCCGCAAGGGGTCGTCGATCTTGCGCTCGTCCAGGCCGTAGAGCTGGGTCATGAAGAACATCTTGTCGTTCCTGCGCATCGTGATGCCCAGGTACTCGGTGTCCTCGCGCACCCCGCGCTGCACCGAAGCAACGCTGTGCACGCGGATCAACTCCTCAACCGCACCGGGGATCAGGGCCGGGTCATCGACCAACTGACGGTAGTGCCCGGGGTGGCGGGCCAGGAACAGCATGACGAAGCCCAGCGTCGAGGCCACGGTGTCGAGCCCGCCGAGGAACAGCAGCAGGCCCATGCCCAGGAGTTCCTCGTCGTTCAGCGCACGCCCCTGGAAGCGGCCCTGCAGCACCATGCTCAGCAGATCGTCGCCCTCCTGGCCACGACGCGTCTCGTAGGCCTTCATCACATAGGCGCCCATCGCATGGCTCGCTGCTTCGCGCACAGCGCGGTCCGGATGCCGCACGACCTGCTCCGTCAGGTCCACCAGCATCTCCCGGTCGCCCTGCGGCGCGCCGGCCATGCGCAGGAAGACGTTGACGGGGAACTTCTTGGCCACGTCCTCGACGAAGCTGCAGCCGCCACGCGGCAGCAGTTCCTCGATCATCTCCACCGAAAGCGCGCGCAGTCCGTCCTCCATGACCGCCACCGCGCGCGGCACGAAGGCCGGATTGATGATGCGACGGTATTCGGTGTGTTCAGGCGGGTCGGACTGGTTGGGCAGCGTCCACGGCTTGCGCGAATTCGCGTTGTACTGAGGCTCGCTGGAGAAGCGTTCGATGTCGCGCAGCATCTCCAGACCTTCCACCGCCCCCGCGATGATCCAGTGGCCGCCATTGCGGGGCGTGAAGAAGATGGGCGGGACCTGGCGCGAGCGCAGCAGCTCGACCATCGTGCGATGCGGCTCGTGTTCGAGTTCCCTGGCGGTGTAGATGTCGAAATCGAACACCAGGTGCTGAGGCACGTGGTCCGGTACCTGAAGCTGCATGCCAGAACTCTCCTCCTGGAAATCGTGATCGGCGCACCTGTGGCTCAGCGCGTCAGTTCGGTTCGATGTTACAGCGGGCCCCTGGGCCCGCCGAGGTCCGGCACTGCCTTCGTACAGGGCTTTCCGTATCATGCGCACCATCATGAATGTCGGCCTTGCCATCTCCCGAATCGCCGCCCGCGCACCCTTCAGCCTGGCGCTGTTCGACGGGCCGCGCACCCTGGACTACCGCACGCTGGACGAGCGCAGCAACCGCCTGGCCCACAGCCTGCGCGAGGCCCACGGCGTCACCGCGGGCGAGCGCGTGGCCCTGCTGGTGCACAACCGCATGGAGGTGGTGGAGGTGCTGGCCGGCTGCGCCAAGGCCGGCGCGGTCTACGTGGGCCTGAACTTCCGCATGACCGAGTCCGAGCTGCAGTCGGTGTTCGACAACGCGCAGCCGCGGGTACTGATCACCGAGCCCGAGTTCGAGGCCCTGGCGCACGCGCTGGCCGACGCGCGCGGCATCCCGGTCCTGGTGCTGGAGCGGCCCGCGAGCTACGAGGCCGCGCTCGCCGCCGCCCCGGCCTCGCTGCCCGCCAGCGCCTACACGGTGTTCCCGGCCGACCCCTTCGCCATCGTCTACACCAGCGGCACGACCGGGCTTCCCAAGGGCATCCTGTTCGACCACGCCGCGGCGCTGCAGCACGGCACCGTCGCCTGCCTGGAGTACGAGATCACGGCCGACTCGCGCTACCTGATCCAGATCCCGCACAACTCCTGCGTCAACATCACCATGGTGCCGGCCCTGATGGCCGGGGCGGCGATCGGCTTCGCCGAGAGCCGGGGCTTCAACAGCCACGCGCTGTGCGCCACGGTGGAGCAGCACCAGGTGACGCACACCTTCCTCGTGCCCACGATGCTGGCCACGCTGCTGGAGCAGGACCCGGGCGACTTCCCGCAGCGGCTGCGCTCGATCACGACCCTGGGCTACGGCTCCTCACCGATTCCGGCCGAGCGCCTGCGCACGCTGATCGCCAAGTACGGGCCGATCTTCATCCAGCTCTACGGCATGGCCGAGATCGCCTCCATCGGCACCCTGCTGCGCAAGCAGGACCACGTGCGCGCGCTGGACGACATGCCGCATCTGCTGACGTCCTGCGGGCGGCCCTCGTTCGCCACCACGGTGCGCGTGGTCGACCCGTCCGGCGCCGAAGTGCCGATGGGCGAGAACGGCGAGATCATCTTCGGCGGCCCGCACACGATGCGCGGCTACTTCCGCGAGCCCGACCGTACCGCCAAGGCGCTGATCGGCGGCTGGCTGCACTCGGGCGACGTCGGACGGGTCGATGAGCAGGGTTACTTCTACATCGTCGACCGTATCAAGGACCTGATCATCCGCGGCGGCTACAACCTCGCGCCGAGCGAGGTCGAGAAGGTGCTGTACACGCACCCCGCGGTGCTGGACGCCGCCGTGGTCGGCATCCCCGACGACAAGTGGGGCGAGTCGGTGCTCGCGGTGGTGGCGCTGCGGCCCGGGCACAGCGCGACGACCGACGAGTTGCTGGCGCTGTGCCGCGCCTCGTCGCTGAGTTCGATCAAGCAGCCTGAGCGGGTCGAGATCGTCGACTCGATGCCGCGCAACACCATCGGCAAGATCGACAAGCGCGCCGTGCGCGAGCGCTACTGGCAAGGCGCGCGCAAGGTCTGAGCGACCGAGCCCGGAGCCTGGGCCACGCCCAGCCTCCCGGACAGCTCAGAAATCGACGGCGCCGTCCAGGACCACCTGCTGGCGCACGATGCGCCCGGCCCGCACCTCGTAGCGGTCGCGGCCGCACAGGCCGTCGCCCGGGCCGCCGACCAGCCTCCAGCGCACCTCCAACCGGTCCTCGTCGAAGCCGGTGAACTCCACCCGGCCGCCGGCCAGCCGGGCCGGCACGGTGGCGAAGTAGGCGGCGATCTCGGCCCGGCCCTGCCAGCAGCGGTCCGGGCGCTCGAGCAGCGCGTCCGGCGCGTAGTCGGCCGCCATCGCCGGCGCGTCAAGCGCGCGCACCGCCGCCAGGTGGCTGCGCACGACCTCGACGGGCGTCCGGTCGGCGGCGTCGGCACCGCCCGGCCGGCGCTCGGGAGCGCAGGGCGAGGTCGCCGCCGGCATCAGAACTTCGACACGCCCAAGCCGAGACCGCCATCCACCTCCAGCCCGACGCCCGTGACCCACTCGGCACATGCGAGGTAGACGACGGATTCGGCCACCTCGGTAGAGGTGCCGATACGACCCAGGGCGTGCTCCGGCGCGATCGCGGCGTAGCGTTCGACCGCCTGCTCGGCCGTCATCAGGCCGGCGCGCAGGTTGAGCTCGGTGCTGACGGCACCCGGCAGCACGCAGTTGACCCGGATCTGGCGCCGACCGAGTTCGGCCGCCATCACCCGCGACAAGCCCTCGACCGCCGCCTTGGTCGTGGCGTAAGGCGAGGCGCCGGGATAGGCCCGGCGGTTGTGGATGGAGCCGATGAAGATGATCGAACCCTGGCGCGCCTCCAGGTGCGGCACGGCCAGCGACGACAGCATCATCGGCGCGATGACGTTGGTGTCGAAGGCCTCGCGCAGCACGGGCTCGGTGTACCCGTCCACCGGCTGCCGGTACATGTTGGCCGCGTTGTTCACCAGCACGTCGAGCCCGCCGCCATGCGCCACCGCAGCCGCCACGAGCGCGCGCCGGTCGGTATCGGAGGTGACATCGCCCGCCACGGCGAGGCAGGACGGGCCGATCGAGGCCGCCACCGCCGCCAGCTTGTCGACGCGCCGGCCGCTGATCGTCACGCGCGCGCCCTGCGCGGCGAACTGGCGGGCGCAAGCCTCGCCGATGCCCGAACCGCCGCCGGTGACCAGCACCGACATTCCTTGAACCTTGCGCATCGATGTCTCCTGTTGCTTTGTGCCGCGGCTTGCGGCAAGGGCCGGTGTGGAGAATCCGCATCCTCCTGCGCTCCAGCCGGCACGTTCGCCCGGGCTCTGATCTTAGAGCGCGTCAGCCCAGGAGCGTCAAGGCGGCGGTGCCCGTCCTTGCTCCCAGGCCTCGATCAGGTCCAGGTGCCTGAGCGTCAGGCCGACGTCGTCCAGGCCCTCGAGCAGCGCAGTGCGGGCGCCGGGGTCGATGGCGAAGCGGATGCGCAACCCGGCCGGGCCACTGATCTCGCAGGCCTGCAGGTCCACGGTAAAGGGCTCGGCCCCGTCGACGTGCTCGGCCGCCGCCGTCACTTCGCGCAGCGCCGGCAGCGGCAGGTCCAGCGCCAGCAGGCCGTTGCGCAGCGCGTTCTCGACGAAGAACTCCGCCGGCCGGTGGCCGATGACGCAGCGGATGCCGAAGGCCTGAAGCGCCCAGACCGCGTGTTCGCGCGAACTGCCGCAGCCGAAGTTGAGCCCGGTCACGAGGATGGGCGCGGCGGCGAAGGCCGGGCGCTCGAGCACGAAGTCCTCGACGCGGGTGCCATCGGGGCGGCGGCGCATGTAGGCCAGGCAACCCTGCGCCAGATCGGCGTCCAGGCTCTTCAGCCAGGCCGAGGGGATGATCTGGTCGGTGTCGACGTCGTCCAGCGGCAGCGGCGCCGCCGCGCCCGTGACGGTGCTGAAGGGCTTCATGCCGCGCCTCCGCCGACGGGCGCCAGCCCGTGCACGTCGACGATGCAGCCGGCCAGCGCGGCCGCGGCGGCCATCGCCGGGCCGACGAGGTGGGTGCGCACGCCGCGGCCCTGGCGGTTCTCGAAGTTGCGGTTCGTCGTCGACAGGCAGCGCTCGCCCGCGGCCGCAGTCTCGCCATTGGCGCCGGCGCACATCGAGCAGCCCGAGCGGTGCCACTCGAAGCCGGCGTCGGTGAAGACGCGGTCCAGGCCCTCGCGCTCGGCCAGGCGCTTGACGGTGTTGGAGCCAGGCACGACCAGCGCCTGCACGCCCGGCGCCACGCGCCGGCCGCGCACCAGCGCCGCGGCCGCGCGCAGGTCCGTGAGCCGGGCGTTGGCGCAGGAACCGATGAACACCCGCTGCACCGGCAGGCCCCGCAGTGGCCGCCCGGGCTCCAGGCCCATGTAGTCGAGCGCCCGGCGCAGCCGCGCGGCGCCGGGCGTGGCGTCGTCGCCAGGGTCGGGCACTGGCTCGTCGATGCCCAGGGTCTGCGACGGATCGGTACCCCAGGTGATTTGCGGCGCGAGGCCCTCGCAGTCCACGAGGTGTTCGGCGTCGAAGACGGCGCTGTCGTCGCTGCGCAGGCCGGCCCAGCCGGCGGCGAGTTCGTCCCAGCGCCGGCCGGCTGGCGGTTCGGCATGGGCCTGCAGCCAGGCCAGCGTCTGCGCGTCGGGCTCGATCAGCGCCGAGCGCGCGCCCCACTCGATGCTCAGGTTGCACAGCGTCATCCGGCCCTCGAGGTCCAGCGCCCGCACGGCTGCGCCGGTGTACTCGACCACGTGACCGCGCCCGGCGGCCACGCCCAGCTGCCGGATCAGGTGCAGCGCCAGGTCCTTGGCGCCGACCCCCGGCCCGGGCCGGCCCTCCAGGCGCACGCGCATCGACTTCGGCCGCGTCAGCGCCAGCGTCTGCGTGGCCAGCACATGCACCAGCTCCGAGGTGCCGCAGCCGAAGGCCAGGCAGCCGAGCGCGCCGACCGTCGAGGCGTGGCTGTCGGGGCAGGCCAGCGTGGCGCCGGGCAGGGCCCAGCCGCGCTCGGCCGAGACGACGTGGCTGATGCCGTGGCGCTCGTCGTCGGTGGCCACGACGGGCACGCCCAGGCGCGCGGCCGCGGCCTCGGTGGCGACGATGTTGTCCGAGCGCAGCGCCAGCCCGGGCCGGGTGGGCACGGTGTGGTCCTGCACGACCACGGTGCGGTCGGGCCGGCGCACCGGCCGCGCGCTGCGCTCGAGCGCGGCGAAGGCGTGCGGCGCGTGCAGCTCGTGCACGACGTGGCGGTCCACGTAGAGCAGCTCGCGGCCGTCGGCGCGGCGGCCGACGAGGTGGGCGTCCCAGAGCTTGTCGAACAGGGTCCGGGGCCGGGGCCGGCCTTCGGCGGGAGCACCCGCGCCGGGGTTCGCTGTGGCTTCCAAACGGATCTCCTTCCAGGCCCTGGGTTCAGGCCGGGCCGCCCGCGCCTTCGCGCGGCGCGGGGGCGTCGCCGAGCAGGCGACTCTCGAGCTCGAGCCAGGCCTCGAGTCCGAGCGCCGCGTTGTACTCCTCGAAGCTGGCCATGCGCTCGCGCACCGCGCCCGTGTGGCCATCCCGCCGCAGCGCCGCGAAGGCCTCGCGCAGCGCACGCGTCACCGCGTAGCGCGCCGCGCCCGCGTGCAGCGCGAAGACGCAGCCCGCGGCCTCGAGGTCGGCGTCGGTCAGCGCCGAGGTGGGAGGCGACTCCTGGATCACCGCCACCAGCGGCGCGCGCACGACGTCGGCCACGTGGCGCAGCTCGGCCGGGGTGTTGGCCCCCATGACCAGCGCCGCGTCGGCGCCCGCTTCGACGTAGGCACGGGCGCGCCGCGCCGCGGCCTCCAGCCCGTGCATGGACTTCGCGTCGGTGCGGGCGATGATCAGGAAGCGTGGGTCGCGCCGCGCCTGCACAGCGGCGCGGATCTTGCGCACCTGCTCGTCCATCCCGACCACCGGGATGCCCTGCGGCAGCAGGCCGCAGCGCTTGGGCGTGACCTGGTCCTCCAGGTGGATGCCGGCCACGCCCGCGGCCTCGAACTCCCGCACCGTGTGCGTGACGTTCATCACGCCGCCGTAGCCGGTGTCGGCGTCGCAGATCATCGGGATGTCCAAGCCGCGCGCGATGCGTCCGGCATGCGCGATGTTGTCGCTGGCGCCGAGCACGCCGACGTCGGGCAGCCCGAGCAGGCTGGCCGAGACCGCGTTGCCGGAGAAGGCCACCGCCGGAAAGCCACATTGCTGAGCGATCCGGGCCGACAGGCCGTCGTACGCGCAGGGCAGCCGAACGAGGCGCCCGGCGGCCAGCAAAGCGCTCAGGGCGGCACGGGGGTCGGGCAGGGACATGGTCGCATCCGTCGCAGCCGGTGGCCGGGGAGCCACCACGCCCGCACCGTATCATGAAGCGCAGCCGAGCTCCGTTCCTCGGCCCGGACCCACTGCCCCAGGAGTGCCCCGATGCGATCCACCCGACCCCCCCAAACCGACGGCCTGCTCGACCGCAGGCACCTTCTGCAGCGCCTGACCCTGGGCGGCCTGGCCGCCGCCGGCATGCCGGCCTGGGCGCAGGCCAGCGGCCCCGGCGGCTGGCCCGCCCGGCCGGTGCGCTGGATCATCCCCACGTCGCCCGGCGCCGGCACCGACGTCTCGGCGCGCCTGTTCGCGCAGATCGCCGGCGAGGCCTGGAAGCAGACCGTCGTGCCCGAGAACCGCTCTGGCGCTTCCGGCATGCTCGGGCTGGACGCGCTGGCCGGCGCCGCGCCCGACGGCTACACGCTGTCCTTCATGAGCGTGTCGCAGTTCATCGACGCCACGCTGCTGCAGAAGTACGTCTTCGAGCCGACCAAGGACTTCACGCCGATCTCGCTGCTGGCATCGACCCCGCTCGTGCTGCTGGCCCACCCCGACGTCAACGTCTCGAACGTGGCGCAGATGATCGCGCGCGCCAAGGCCCAACCGCGGGTGATGAACTACGCCTCGGGCGGCAGCGGCGGCCTGACCCACCTGGCGATGGAAGTCTTCCTCAAGGGCGCCGGCATCGAGGTCACGCACATCCCCTACAAGGGCAGCGGCCCGGCCGTGATCGACCTGCTGGCCGGGCGCGTGCAGTTCGCCCTGTCCACGCCGCCGGCGATCGTCAAGCACGTCCAGGCGGGCAAGCTGCGCGCGCTGGCGGTGACCTCGGCAGCGCGCTTCGCCGGCCTGCCGGAAGTGCCGACGATGAACGAGCTCGGCTACCCGACAGCCTCGATCACGACCTGGTACGGGCTGTTCGGCCCGGCGAACCTGCCAGCCGAGCTTGTGGCCTACATCTCGCGCTCGATCGCTGCCGCATCGCGGGTGGGCGGCACGAAGGACCGGATCGAGTCCACCGGCATCGACCCGGTGCTGATGTCGCCCTCGGATTTCGCCGCTGCCCTGAAGGTCGAGCGCGAGCAGATCGCCGCGGCCGCGCGCGCCATCGGCTTCAAGAAGGAAGGCTGAGACATGAACCCGCAGACCTTCGATCAGTTCCGCGACGAGGCCCTGCGCCAGGGCTGCGGTGAAGTCCTCGTGCGCGAATGGCCGCCTGGCCACGAGACGCCGTTGCACGAGCACCCCTTCGACGCGCGCGGCCTCGTCGTGCGCGGCGAGTTCTGGCTCACGGTGGACGGCCAGACACGGCATCTGCAGGCGGGCGAACGCTTCGAGCTCGCACGCCACATCCCGCATTCCGAGCGCTATGGTCCCGAGGGTGCCACCTTCTGGGCGGCACGCCTGAACGCCGCGCCGGCGGCCGGCTGATCTACGCGACCGGACTGTCGCCTTCCGATGGATCGGGCGCCGGCTGGCCGACCTGTCCAGGCAGGCGCCGCACGCTCGGCCGCAGCAGACGGTACGGAAGATGTCGCGGATCCGGGTCGTAGGCACCCGGTGCCAGAACGCTGAGCACCGCAGCGGCTCCTGGCTCGAAGTCGGCCCGGAAGTGACACGAGCTCTTCAGGGCGACGATGCGGTAAGTGGTCCAGTCGAGGCCCAGGCGGGCGAACGGCGCGGGGTCATAGGCCTGCACGTTCTTGGACACCACGACAACGTCGACCTCACCACTGCGCAACACCGCCATCGGCCCGAGATCGGCCACGGCGCCGCCGGTGACCTGGCCTGTCATGGTGAAAGGCCCGTCGGCCAGCGCGCGGACCGAAAAGCATGCCTGCACTGGTGCCACGCCGGCCGGTCCGTGGCGTCCGCCAAGCGCCAGATCGACTTCAGCGCCCACGCCTGCAGCAGTCGCTGCCGCTGCGGCAAGGGGATCACACAACAATCCCACGAGCGCCGGCCCGGCTCGCGCCTCCAGCAACTCAACCAGCACCCCGGTCGTGTCGCCGCGGCCCCCGGCCCCCGGGTTGTCGCGCGTGTCGGCCAGCACCACCGGACGGCTGCGGCCCGCTGACAGCCGCAGGGCTTCAGCCACGCCGTCGGCCGCCGGGTACAGAGGGATCGCGAAGGCCGCCTCGCGCGCTTCGATCTCAGCGATCCAGGCGTCAGCCAGTTCGTCGGCGGCCTCCTGCGTCCAGGCGTGCACGGCCACCGCCGGGCCGCACCAGACCGTGTCTGCGGCCGGGAAGCCGGCGGCATAAGCCATGCTCACCACCTGCGCTGCCGCTGGCCCGCCCGGTTGCCAGCCCACCACACTGCGGCTGGGCTCGACCAGCGTGCACTGAAAATCGACCGGGAGCAGAAATGAGGCGTGGCGCACGGCGCGCCCGGCCGGCCGGCCGCGTTCGAGCAACGCGTGGACGACGGCCGCGGCGCGTCGGCCTGTGTCAGGACGGTCGACATGCGGGTAGGTCTGGTACGCAAGCATCCCGTCGCACAAGGCGACCATGGCCGGACTCAGGTTGGCGTGGTAGTCAAGGCTGATCACCACCGGTACGGATGGGCCGACGATGGCGCGCACGCGCCGCAACAGTTCTCCCTCGGCATCATCGAAGATGGTGTTGACCATCGCGCCGTGCAGGTCGAGATAGACCGCCTCGACCGGCATCGCAGCGGACAGCCGCCCGCACAACTCCCCCACGATGCGCTCGAAGGCATCGTCGGTCACCGGGCCGGCTGCGCCGCCGCTCGACCACACCAGCGGCACGACCGAGTCCTCGGGCCGCACCGCCGACAGGAAGCCGGACAGCGCGAAGGTGTTGCCACGCAGCTGCTCGAGCACCGCGTCGCCGCGCACGAAGGGCGGCCGGTCGCGGTGGGTCGCGAAATGCGTGAAGTCCGCCCGATGAGACGTGAAGGAGTTGGTCTCTTCCTGAAAGCCGCCGACGGCGATGCGGGCCATGCCGAGGCCGTGCTCAGTCGAGCGGCTGGAAATTCGCCTGCGCGATGATCCTCTCGTACTTGGCGATCTCACCGGCGTAGAACGCTTCCGACTGGGCCAGGGTCAGGCCACGCTGAAGGCGCCGGCCATCGTTCTCGAGTCTTTCGACCACCACCGGCGCGTTGAGCGCGGCGCCGAGGGCGCGATTGAGCGCCTCCTTGATCGCCAGGGGCGTGCCACGACGCACGAAGTACCCCGAGTTGGTCGAGAAATCGATGTTCGCAAAGGCCTCGGCGTCGGCGATGCTGGGCAACTGGGCCAGGTCCTTGGGCTTGTAGCGCGACATGTTGGCAATGGCGCGGTACTGGCCGGCGTTGAGGTTCTGCAGCACCGTGCCGGTGAACGCCATCACGGCGAAATCGACCCGGTCACCCACCAGGTCCTGCACCAGTTGCACCGCGCCCTTGTAGGGGATGTGGGTGAAGCGCGCATTGGCCTGCTTGGCCATGCCCTCCGGAACCAGATGGTAGAGCGAGCCGACCCCGGAACTGCCGTAAGACAAGGGTTGGCTGGAGCTGCGCTGCCTCGCCAAGGCAATGAACTCCTGCAGGCTCTTCACAGGCAGGCCGTTGCGCACCACCAGCAGCATGGGCGTGATCGTGGTGGGATGGATGATCT
Organism: uncultured beta proteobacterium; assembly: GCA_903876715.1. GTDB lineage: Bacteria > Pseudomonadota > Gammaproteobacteria > Burkholderiales > Burkholderiaceae_C > Rubrivivax. The sequence continues at coordinate 1,918 of CAIRBF010000153.1, read as the reverse complement.
CGAGGTCGGAAGGCTTGTACTTGATGCTGCGCATCGTCAGCGGCGGGATGATCAGCTCACTTTGCGAGCCCTGATAGATCAAACGTCCGTCGGCAGGTGAACTGAGCACTTTCTGCACGGCAATGGCGCCCGAGGCGCCGGCGATGTTGTCGACGATGACGTCGACCGCCAGTTCCTTGGCAAGCGGAGCGGTCAGCGTGCGCGCCACCAGATCGCTCGGCCCTCCAGCGGGGTACGGAACGAGCAGCGTGACCGGCGGCGCGAACGTGACCGATTGCGCGTGAGCCACACCCGAAGCTCCCAGCAAGGGCACGGCCAGGGGCGTGCCGAGCATGGCACCGACAAACGCACGACGGCTGGGAGAAACAGACTTGGGCATGGCGGATCCTGGGGATCAGGTTGTGGGGGCGGGACTGATGGCGGGCCGGCGTGTGGCCCGGCAGGCTCCGCCGTGGAGCGGACGCTCGGCTGGCTCGAGGGTCCACATTGCTGTGTGTGACGCGAGGAGATGCGATGAATCGGACTTCGGATCGACGTCCTGCCGGACTCCAGGCTCCTGACAGGACACTGCTCGCACACCCGATCGAGCACCGTGTGCACGGCTGACCCCCTCATCGACCAGGGAGAGCCTACCGCAACCAGCATGAATTTCAGAATACCGCAATTCGGTTCAGCGCACCACATTCAACGCCCCACCCGCCCCACCCGCTCGGCCCCGGCCCAGGGTCTGCGCCAGGGGCCGCCATGGTTCGGGCGTCCTGCCTCAGCGATCCCGCGCAGGGTATGCGGCCAGCCGCCGCACCGCCTCCACCGCAATGGCCTCGCCGTGCTCCTGCACGAAATGCCCGGCCTCGGCCATCTCCATGGGCGGCGGGCAGCCACGGATGCGCCCGCGCAGCGCCTCCATGGCCCCAGGCGAGAAGACGGGGTCCTGCAGGCCCACGGCCATCATCGAGCGGCCCGTCCAGGCCTCGGACCAGAAGCGCGCAGCCTCGCGCGACACGGCCACGCCGTCGGCCTGCGGGTGCTCGGGCACCATCTCGGGGAAGGCGCGGGTCGCTGCGCGCAAGCCGAGGTCCGGAAAGGGCGCGTCGTAGGCGGCGCACTCGGCGGGCGTCAGGTGCGGGTTGCCGCGCGCCAGCAGCCGGCCAATGCCGAAGTCGGGCCGGCTGCGGCACATGGCGCGCCACTGCCTGAAGCCCTCGGGCAGCGGCTCCTCGGCCGTCGCGAGGAAGGTGTTCATCACCAGCAGGCCCTGATAGCGCCCCGGCGACTCCATCGGCAGCGTCAGGCCGAGCAACCCGCCCCAGTCCTGCACCACGAGGCGCACGCGCTGCAGGTCCAGGCGCTGCACGAACTCCAGCAGCACCTGCCGGTGCCAGCCGAAGCTGTGCTGGGCGACGTCGACGGGCTTGTCGCTGCGCCCGAAGCCGGGCAGGTCGGGCGCCACCACCCGGTGCCCGGCGGCCAGGAACACCGGGATCATGCGCCGGTACACATAGCTCCAGGTCGGGTTGCCGTGCAGGCACAGCCAAGTCACCGGCGCGTCACGCGGCCCTTCGTCCAGGTGGTTCAGACGCAGGCCGCGCAGGGCCGGCAGGTCACTCAGGTAGCGCGGCGCCCAGGGGTGGCCGGGCAGCCCCTCGAAGCAGGCGTCGGGGGTGCGCTGGAAGGCGATGGGATCCATGGCGACTCCGCTGCGGCGCCGGTCAGCGCGCCAGGGCCCAAGCATCGCACGGTCTCGGCAGGCGCACGCAAGCCTCCTTGCGGGCGCCATGCCGGCAACTCAGTGCGTTGAATCTCGGCTGGCGCCGCGCCGTGCCATGCGCGGGCCCAGCCACAGCGCGAGGCCGGCAGCGGCCACGAGCGGGAACACGACCCACTGCACGAGCGCCAGGAAGGTGGCGTTGTCGCGCAG
>CAIRBF010000152.1 GCA_903876715.1 uncultured beta proteobacterium | reverse complement strand
GTGCTCGCGCAGCCAGCTGCGGCCGAGTTCGCGCAGCGCCGGCAGGCCGATGACCTGCGGGTCGTCGAGCTCGGCGAGGCCTTCCATGTCAAAGACGATGACCTTGCGCAGTCGGGGCAGGTGCTCGCGCACCTCGAGGAACTTGTCGAGCTGTTCGTCGTCCTCGACGAACAGGAACACCGAGTCCGAGTCTGCGCACAGAAACTGCACCTGCGAGGCCGCGTCGGTGGGGTAGATGCCGTTGCACACCCCGCCGGCCGACAGCACCGCCAGGTCGGTCCAGACCCATTCGCGCGAGGTGTTGGCCAGCACCGAGGCCACCTCGCCGGGCGCGAAGCCCAGGCTGCCCAGACCGGCGGCGATCTCGGCAGCGATGGTCGCGACCTCGTTCCAGCTGTAGCTGCGCCAGATGCCGAGGTCCTTCTGACGCATCATCGGCGCGTCGCCCAACTCGGCCACGCGCTGCCAGAACATTTCGTGCACGGTGTCGAAGGGCAGCGCTTCGGGCTGCCATCCGAACTGCGCGCCGGCAACGATGCGATGCGGGTCGGTCGCGGGGGCGGTAGGGATGCTGCCGGTGCTCATCGCCAGGTCTTCTTCTTCTTCCAGCGCCGCTCACCGCGCACGCCGGCTTCCTTCATGCCGAGGTAGAACTCCTTGATGTCGTCCTTCTCGCGCAGGCGGTCGCAGCGGTCTTCCATGACGATGCGGCCGTTCTCGAGGACGTAGCCGTAGTCGGCCGCGTTCAACGCCATGTTCGCGTTCTGCTCGACCAGCAGGATGGTCGTGCCGCGCTCGCGGTTGATGCGCACGACGATCTCGAAGATCTCCTTCGTGAGCTTCGGGCTCAGGCCCAGGCTGGGCTCGTCAAGCAGGATGAGCTCGGGCTGCGCCATCAGCGCGCGCGAGATCGCCAGCATCTGCTGCTGCCCGCCCGACAGCAGCCCCGCGTCCTGCGCCGCGCGCTCCTTCAGGATGGGGAAGTAGCCGTAGACGAGTTCCATGTCGCGCGCGACGGCGTCGCGGTCCCCGCGCGTATAGGCGCCCATGAGCAGGTTGTCGCGCACCGACAGCAGGGGGAAGACCTCGCGCCCCTCGGGCACATGGCTCAGGCCCATGCGCACGATGTCCGAAGGGTCGCGCGACGCGATCTGCGTGCCCTTGAACTCGATCGTCCCGCGGCGCGGGTCGATGATGCCGGAGATCGTCTTCAGGATCGTGCTCTTGCCCGCGCCGTTGGAGCCGAGCACGGTGGCGATCTCGCCGCGCCGCACCTCGAGGCTCACGCCGCGGATGGCCTTGATCGGCCCGTAGGCGCTCTCGACGTTGGCCAGCGCGAGCAGCACCTCGGGCGCCGCGGCGGCAGGAGCGGCGACGTTCATGCCGGCCTCCTGAGCGAGGTGACGTCCTCGGCCGTGCCGAGGTAGGCCTCGACGACGCCCGGGTGCGTCTGCACCTCGCGCGGCGTTCCTGCGGCCAGCACCTGGCCCTGGTTCAGCGCCACCACGCGGTCGGACACGCGCGAGACGAGCGTCATGTCGTGCTCGACCATCAGCACGGTGATGCCGAGCTGGTCGCGGATGTCCTCGATCCAGAAGGCCATGTCCTCGGTCTCCTCGACGTTCAGGCCCGAGGAGGGCTCGTCGAGCAGCAGCAGCCTGGGCTCGGTGGCGAGCGCGCGCGCAAGCTCCACGACCTTGCGCACGCCGTAGGGCAGCCCAGCGATCATGGTGTCGCGGTGGGCCTGCAGGCCG
>CAIRBF010000151.1 GCA_903876715.1 uncultured beta proteobacterium | reverse complement strand
TACTTCCGCGACCGCGGCCAGGACGCCCTGATCATTTATGACGACCTGTCCAAGCAGGCGGTGGCCTACCGCCAGGTCTCGCTGCTGCTGCGCCGCCCGCCGGGCCGCGAAGCCTTCCCCGGCGACGTGTTCTATCTCCACAGCCGTCTGCTCGAGCGCGCCGCTCGCGTGAACGCCGACTACGTCGAGAAGTTCACGAACGGCGAGGTCAAGGGCAAGACGGGTTCGCTCACCGCGCTGCCCATCATCGAGACCCAAGCCGGTGACGTCTCGGCCTTCGTGCCGACGAACGTGATCTCCATCACCGACGGCCAGATCTTCCTCGAAACGAGCCTGTTCAACGCCGGCATCCGTCCGGCCATCAACGCCGGCATCTCGGTGTCGCGCGTCGGTGGCGCGGCGCAGACCAAGCTCATCAAGGGCCTGTCCGGCGGCATCCGTACCGACCTCGCGCAGTACCGCGAGCTGGCTGCGTTCGCTCAGTTCGCCTCCGACCTCGACGCTGCCACGCGCAAGCAGCTCGACCGCGGCGCGCGCGTGACGGAATTGCTGAAGCAGCCGCAGTACTCGCCGCTGCCGATCAGTCTGATGGGCGCGACGCTGTACGCCGTCAACAAGGGCTTCCTGGACGACATCGACGTCAAGCAGGTGCTGGCCTTCGAAAGCGGGCTGCACCAGTACCTGCGTTCCAGCCATGCTGCGCTGCTGGCCAAGCTGGAGAACGACAAGGCGATGGACAAGGACGCCGAGAGCGAACTGAACGCCGCGATCACGGCGTTCAAGAAGTCGTTCTGAGCGTCGATGGCCAGAGCACGGAAGGTGGGTTTCGCGACCGGCTCGCCCGGTCCGGGACACGTCCCCCTCCAAGGGGCGACGGGCGCAGCGAGCTTGGGGGCACGTTGAGATGGCTGTAGGCAAGGAAATTCGCGGCAAGATCAAATCGGTGGAGAACACCAAGAAGATCACGAAGGCCATGGAGATGGTCGCCGCCTCGAAGATGCGCAAGGCGCAGGAGCGCATGCGTCAGGCGCGACCTTACAGCGACAAGGTGCGAAACATTGCAACCAATCTGTCGCAGGCCAACCCCGAGTACCGCTCGCCCTTCATGCGCGAGGGCGGTTCCGCCAAGGTCGCCGGCTTTGTGCTGGTGACCACCGACAAGGGCCTGTGCGGCGGGCTCAACACCAACATCCTGCGTGCGCTGACTCAGCGCATGAAGGAGGCCCAGGCATCGGGGCAGGCGGTCGAGGTCGTGGCCATCGGCAACAAGGGCTTCGGCTTCATGAACCGCATCGGCGGCAAGGTCGTGAGCCATGCCGTGCAGCTCGGTGACGCGCCGCAGCTCGAGAAGCTGATCGGCCCGGTCAAGGTGATGCTCGACGCCTTCATCGCCGGCAAGGTCGACTCCGTCCACCTGTGCTACACGAAGTTCATCAACACGATGAAGCAGGAGCCGGTGATCGAGCAGTTGCTGCCGCTGTCGGCGTCGCGCCTGACGCAGTCCGATGCCGAGAAGTCTCAGTACGGCTGGGACTACCTGTACGAACCCGACGCGCCCACTGTCATCGACGACCTGCTGACGCGCTACGTCGAAGCCCTGGTCTACCAGGCTGTGGCTGAGAACATGGCCAGCGAGCAGAGCGCGCGCATGGTGGCCATGAAGGCGGCCACTGACAACGCCGGGACGCTGATCGGCGAACTGAAGCTCGTCTACAACAAGACGCGCCAGGCCGCGATCACGAAGGAACTTTCCGAGATCGTCGGCGGCGCAGCCGCCATCAGCGGCTGACGCTAGACGCCGCGCCCAGAACATCCGACTTGAAGGAACGCAAGATGTCCACTCCCCAAGCCCAAGGCAAGATCGTCCAGTGCATCGGCGCCGTCGTCGACGTCGAGTTCCCTCGTGACAAGATGCCGCGCGTCTACGACGCGCTGAAGCTCGAAGGCACGGCACTCACGCTCGAGGTGCAGCAGCAGCTCGGCGACGGCGTGGTGCGCACGATTGCGCTCGGCTCGTCCGACGGCCTGAAGCGCGGCCTCGTCGTCAGCAACACCGGCAACCCTATCACGGTCCCGGTCGGCAAGGCGACCCTGGGCCGCATCATGGACGTGCTGGGCACGCCCATCGACGAGCGTGGCCCCGTCTCCCAGGAGCTCACGGCTTCGATCCACCGCAAGGCGCCCTCCTATGACGAGCTGAGCCCCTCGCAGGAACTGCTCGAGACCGGCATCAAGGTGATCGACCTGATCTGCCCCTTCGCCAAGGGTGGCAAGGTGGGTCTGTTCGGCGGCGCCGGCGTCGGCAAGACCGTCAACATGATGGAGCTGATCAACAACATCGCCAAGGCGCACTAGGGTCTGTCGGTGTTCGAAGGCGTGGGCGAGCGCACCCGCGAAGGCAACGACTTCTATCACGAGATGGCCGAGTCAGGCGTGGTGAAGCTCGACAACCTGAGCGAGTCCAAGGTGTCGATGGTCTACGGCCAGATG
>CAIRBF010000150.1 GCA_903876715.1 uncultured beta proteobacterium | reverse complement strand
GTCGGTCTTCGGCAACGACTACCCCACACCCGACGGCACCGGCGTTCGCGACTACATCCACGTGATGGACCTGGCCGAGGGTCACCTGAAGGCACTGCAGGCGCTGGCCGACCGCAGCGGGCTGCACACCTGGAACCTGGGGACGGGCCAGGGATACAGCGTGCTGGAGATCGTGCGCGCCTTCCAGCAGGCCAGCGACCGCCCGGTACCGTATCGGGTGGCCCCACGCCGCCCAGGTGACGCCGCCGCCAGCTACGCCGACCCTTCCAAGGCGGCGCGCGAACTCGGGTGGCAGGCACGCCGGGGGCTGGTCGAGATGATGGCCGACACCTGGCGCTGGCAGTCGCTGAACCCGGCGGGCTTCGCCGGGGATTGACGAACCCATCAAGAAAGCGCCGGGCCGCCCCAAGCTTTCTTGCGCCCCCTCGGGGGGCCGGGACGGGCAGCGCCCGGCCCTTGGGGGTCCCATCAAGAAAGCGCCGGGCCGCCCCAAGCTTTCTTGCGCCCCCTCGGGGGCCGGGACGGACAGCGCCCGGCCCTTGGGGGTCCTGTCAGGCAATGAGCCCGGCGCCGCCGCCGGGCTCGCCCCTCGGTCAACGCAGGTGCGCGCGCTGTCGCACCGCCTCGTACAGGCATAGCGCCGTCGCCACCGAGACGTTCAAGCTCTCGACCGCCCCGTGCATCGGGATGCGCACGAGTTCGTCGCAGGTGCGGCGCGTGAGCTGGCGCAGGCCGCTGCCCTCGGCGCCGAGCACCAGCGCGACCGGTCCCCGCAGGTCGGCCTCGTAGAGCGTGTGCGGCGCGTCGTCGCTGGTGCCGACCACGCGCAGGCCGCGGTCCTTGAGCTCGCCGAGCGTGCGCGCGAGGTTGGTCACCATCAGGTAGGGCACAGTCTCGGCCGCGCCGCTGGCGACCTTGGACACGGTCGCGTTCAGGCCCACGGCGTGGTCCTTGGGAGCGATGACGGCATGCGCGCCGGCGCCGTCGGCCGTGCGCAGGCAGGCGCCGAGGTTGTGCGGGTCGGTCACGCCGTCCAGCGCCAGCACCAGCGCGGGGCCGCGACCGGCGGCCTCGGCGTCATCCAGCACATCGTCGAGCGAGTGCCGCGGCGGAAGCGGCGTGACGCGCGCGACCACGCCCTGGTGCCGCGAGGTGCCTGCCAGCCGGGTCAGGTGCGGGTCATCGCTGTCGATCATGCGCGCGCCGGCGTCGACCGCGCGTTCGACGAACTGCCGCATGCGCGCGTCTCGACGTGCGCCGTCGACGTGGACTTCGAGTACCGACGCGGGGGCCGTCTTCAGGCGCACGCCGACGGCATGGAAGCCGAACAGGATCTTGGAGGTCATGGTCGCGGTGGCAGGAAACTGGCGCCCCATCGGTATGGATTCGAATCGCCGCGCCTGCCGGGGCAGTGGCAGCGCAGAGCCCGAGAACACCCCCAAGGGCCGTGCGCACCCCCGGGAAGGCTCTCAGGAGCGCATTGTCGACGCCGCCAGCAGCAATCCGATCAGCACCGGCTGGTGCAGCATGTAGAAGCTCAGGCTACAGCGGCCCAGCACCGCCAGCGGCCGCACTGCCCGGGGCAGGCCCCCGGTCAGCACGTGCGCCCGCCGCGCCAGCATCCAGCGCCCGGCGGCCTGGCCCCACAGCATCACGCCCCACCAGGGCAGCAGCGGCACATAGTCCTCGGTCACCGGCTTGCGCGTGACGAGTCCGGCCCAGTTCGTCCAGCGGCTGTCGAAGAAGGGGTGGGTCCACGCCTGCGGCAGCACCAGGAGCACCGCACCCAGCGCCACCAGCGCCAGCCCCGGCAAGGGCGCGACCAGCCGGCCAAGCACCAGCATCAGTGCGATGCCATGCAGCACGCCGAAGCTGATCCAGCTGTGCGGGAACATCAGCGCCGAGCCGGCGCTGACGAGCAGCGCACAACCGGCGATCTGCACCCAGCGCCGCCAGAAGCGACTCCAGGCCTGCCCCGCGGCCAGCGCCACCGCCAGCGACAGCCCGGCGCAGAACAGGAACAGGCTGACGATGGCGCTGCGCTGCAGGGTCCAGAACGGGTCGCCGTAGAAATCCTGGCGCGGCTGCAGCCAGCCGAAGTGGTTCAGGTCGAAGCAGAAGTGGAAGACCGCCATCCAGACGATGGCCGCGCCGCGCAGGGCGTCGAGCCGGTCATGGCGCGGCATGGTGGCGGGGGCAGTGTCGAAGGGCAGGCCGCGCGGCCCGATCAATCGACCGCGTCCGCCAGCCCCCTGCCCTGCTGGACCAGGCGCACCAGCAGCGGCGCGGGCTCGAAACGCGGGCCATGGCGGGCGGCGAGCTCGCGCGCGCGCTTGACGAAGGCCGCCACGCCGCGTGACTCGATGTACTGCAGCGCGCCGCCCTCGAAGGGCGCAAAACCCCAGCCGAGGATGGAGCCGACGTTGCCGTCGGCCACCGAGCGCAGCACGCCTTCGCCGAGGCAGCGCGCGGCTTCGTTGGCCTGGGCGAACATCAGGCGGTCGACGAGGTCCTGCAGCGGCGGCTGCTCGGCAGCCACCGGCCACTCCCCGGCCAGGCCCGGCCACAGGCGCTTCTCGCCCCCGCCCTCGCCCGCCGGCCAGTCGTAGAAGCCCTGCCCGGCCTTGCGCCCGACGCGGCCGAGCGCGCACAGGCGGCGGATCACCGCCATGCCCGGGTGCTCGGCCACCGGCCGGCCCTCGGCCTCGAGGTCCTTGCGCGTCTGCTCGGCCACGTGCAGCGACAGCGAAAGCGAGACCTCGTCCTGCAGCGCCAGCGGTGGCATGGGCATGCCCGCCTGCAGGCCGGCGGCCTCGACGTGGCGCGGGTGCACGCCCTCGGCGAGCATCGCCACGCCTTCCATCACGTAGGTGCCGAAGACGCGGCTGGTGTAGAAGCCGCGCGCGTCGTTGACGACGATCGGCGTCTTGGCGATCTGCTGCACGAAGTCGAAGCCACGCGCCAGCGTCTGCGCACTGGTCTGCGTGCCGACGATGATCTCCACCAGCGGCATGCGGTCCACCGGGCGGAAGAAGTGCAGGCCGATGAACTGCGCCGGCCGCGCGCTCGCCTCGGCCAGGCCGGAGATCGGCAGCGTGGAGGTGTTGGAGGCGAAGACGGCGTCGGCCCCGAGCACCGCCTCGGCGCGGCGCGTGACGTCAGCCTTGACGGCGCGGTCCTCGAACACGGCCTCGATCACCAGATCGCAGCCCGCCAGCCGCGTGAAGTCGGTCGTGGGCGTGATGCGCGCGAGCACGGCGTCGCGCTGCGCGGCCGTGCGGCGGCCCTTGGCCACGGCCTTGTCGAGCAGGGCCCGGCTGTGCTCACGCCCGCGCTCGGCCGCCTGCTCGGTGGTGTCGATCAGCACCACCTCCACACCGGCCTGCGCTGCCGCGTGCGCGATACCCGCGCCCATCATGCCGGCGCCCAGCACGCCAAGCTTGCGCACGCTGGCGCGCGGCAGCCCCGCCGGGCGCGACGCGCCCTTCTTCACCGCGTTGAGCTGGAACCAGAGCGTGCCGATCATGTTCTTGCTCTGGCGCGACATCGCGCAGGCGGCGAAGTAGCGGCTCTCGAGTTCGCAGGCCGCGTCGAAGCCGAGCAGGCCGCCTTCGAAGACGCAGCTCAGGATGTGCGTGACGGCCGGGTAGTTGCCCTGGCTCTTGACCGAGGCCATCGAGGGTGCGATGGAGAACATCTGCAGCGCCGCCGGCGTGCGCGAGTCGCCGCCCGGCCAGCGGAACTTCGGCGCGTCCCAGGGCTGCTGGGCCTTCGGGTTGGCCAGGCACCAGGCGCGGGCCTGGGCCAGCAGGGCCTCGCGGTCGGCCGCGAGGCCGGCGAGCAGGCCCAGGGCCTGGGCGCGCTGCACGCCGATCTCGTGGCCCTCGGCCATGAGCTGCAGGGCCTGCTGCTGGCCCACCAGGCGCGGCAGGCGCTGCGTGCCGCCGCCGCCGGGCAGCAGCCCGAGCTTGACCTCGGGCTGGCCGAGCTTGAGCCGGGGGTCGTCGAGCGCGAAGCGCGCGTGGCAGGCGAGCGCGATCTCCAGCCCGCCGCCGAGTGCGTGCCCGTTGAGCGCCGCCACGACCGGCTTGCCGCAGGTCTCGAGCCGGCGCAGCACGCGCTTCATCGCCATCGAGGCCTCGAAGGGCTGCTCGGGCCGCGTCCACGTGAACATCTCGTCCAGGTCGCCGCCGGCGCAGAAATCGGCCTTGGCCGAGGTCAGGACCAGGCCGAGCACGGCCGGGTCGCCGGCCAGGCGCTCGGCGGCTGCGGCGATCCCGGCCATCAGCGTCGGCCCGACCACGTTCATCGGCCGCCCGGGCAGGTTCATCGTGGCGATCAGGATGCCGTCGGCGCCGAGTTCGAGCGCAACCGCGGAGGGAGTGTCTTGGGTGGTGTTCATGGTCAGACGCGCTCGATGATGGTGGCGATGCCCATGCCGCCGCCCACGCACAGCGTGGCCAGGCCGGTGGTCAGGTCGCGGCGCTCGAGCTCGTCGAGCAAGGTGCCGAGGATGATGCAGCCGGTGGCACCCAAGGGGTGGCCCATCGCGATGGCGCCGCCATTGACATTGACGCGGTCGAGCCCGACGCCGAGGTCGCGCGCGGTCTTCATCGGCACGACGGCGAAGGCCTCGTTGATCTCCCAGAGATCGATGTCGCCGGGTGTCATCCCGGCCTTGGCCAGGGCCTTGCGACAGGCGGGCGTCGGGCCGGTGAGCATGATCGTCGGCTCCGAGCCGATGACGGCGGCGGCCCGGATGCGCGCGCGGCGCTTCAGCCCGGCGCGCTCGCCGCCGTCCTTGGAGCCGATCAGCATCAGCGCCGCGCCATCGACGATGCCCGAGGAGTTGCCCGCGTGGTGCACGTGCTCGATACGCTCGACCGTCGTGTACTTGCGCAGCGCGGTGGCGTCGAAGCCCATCCGCCCCATGGCGGCGAACGAAGGCTGCAGCGACGCCAGGCTCTCGACGCTGGTGCCGGGGCGGATCGTCTCGTCATGGTCCAGCAGCATCAGCCCGGCGATGTCGCGCACCGGCACGAGCGAGCGCGCGAAGCGCCCGTCGGCCCGCGCCGCGGCGGCGCGCTGGTGCGAGCGCTGCGCATAGGCGTCGACGTCGGCGCGGCCGAAGCCCTCGAGCGTGGCGATCAGGTCGGCGCCCACGCCCTGGGGCACGAAGCCGAGCGCCTGGTTCACGCGCGGGTCCATGATCCAGGCGCCGCCGTCGCTGCCCATGGGCCAGCGGCTCATGCTCTCCACGCCGCCCGCCACGACCAGGTCTTCCCAGCCGCTGCGGACCTTGGCCGCGGCCAGGTTGACCGACTCCAGCCCGCTGGCGCAGAAACGGCTCTGCGTGACCCCGGCCACCGTCTGCGCCCAGTCGGCGTCGAGCACGGCCGTGCGGGCGATGTCGGCGCCCTGCTCGCCCAACGGCGTGACGCAGCCGAGCACGACGTCGTCGACGAGCGCAGTGTCGAGCGCCAGGCGCTGCTGCAGCCCCTGGAGCAGGGTGCGCAGCAGCCAGACCGGACTGGCCTGGTGCAGGTTCCCGTCCTTCTTGCCCTTGCCGCGCGGCGTGCGGACGTGGTCGTAGATGTAGGCTTCGGTCATCGGGTGCTCGTGACGGGTTGGCGAGGGTGGAAAGGCTGGCGCCGGCGGTCGCAGCCGCCGTGGTCGATCAGCGTGGGCTTGGTGCGCGCGCACCAAGCGGGACGCCGGCGCTCGGCCGCGGGGCGGTGGTGTGGTCGGGTCGCATCGTCGTGGGGCCGCAGGCGCGCCGCGCTCACATCGAGCGCGAGGCCAGTTCCTTCATGATCTCGTTCGTGCCGCCGTAGATGCGCTGCACGCGGGCGTCGACGTAGAGCTCGGCGATGGGGTAGTCCATCATGTAGCCGTAGCCGCCGAACAGCTGCAGGCATTCGTCCATGACCTTGCACTGCTGCTCGCTGACCCAGGCCTTGGCCAGGGCGGCGCGCGCGGCGTCGAGCTCGCCCTTGAGGTGCGCGGTCATGCAGGCATCGACGAAGGCGCGCGTGGCGAGCACGGTCGCCTGCACCTCGGCGAGCTTGAAGCGCGTGTTCTGGAAATCCCACACCGCCTTGCCGAAGGCCTTGCGCTCCTTGGTGTACTGCACGGTCTCGTCGAGCGCGCGCTCCATCGCACCGATGCCGGTGACGGCGATCATCAGCCGCTCCTGCGGCAACTGCTGCATGAGCTGGAAGAAACCCTGCCCCTCGGCGCCGCCGAGGATGTGGTCGGCCGGCACCCGCACGCCCTCGAAGAAGAGTTCGGCCGTGTCCTGGGCCCGCATGCCGACCTTGTCGAGCAGGCGCCCGCGGCGGAAGCCGGCGGCGCCCTCGGTCTCGAGCACCAGCAGCGACAGGCCGCGCGCGCCGGACTCGTCGCTGGTGCGACAGACGACGATGATCAGGCTCGCGTTGCCGCCGTTGGTGATGAAGGTCTTGGCGCCGTCGAGGACGTAGTGGTCGCCGTCGCGGCGGGCACGGGTGCGCACCGCCTGCAGGTCGCTGCCGGTGCCGGGCTCGGTCATCGCGATCGCGCCGATCAGCTCGCCGCGGCACATGCGCGGCAGCCAGCGGCGCTTCTGCGCCTCGGTGCCGTAGTGCAGGAGGTAGGGCGCGACGATGGCCGAGTGCAGGCAGCCGCCCCAGCCCGAGAGGTTGGCGCGCGCCTGCTCCAGCAGCACCACCGCCTCGTGCCCGAAGTCACCGCCGCCGCCACCCCAGGCCTCGGGCGTGGAGGCGCACAGCAGCCCGTGCGCGCCGGCTTCGCGCCAGACGGCCGGCTCCATGCGCCCGGCGGCACGGAACTCGGCCGCGCGCGGCACCCAGCGCTCGGCCATGTAGCGCGCGGCCATGTCCTGGTAGGCGCGGTGCTCGTCGGTCATCCAGGCCGAGGGGAACAGCGGCAGGCTCATCACGGGGCTCCAGTGGGGAAGGCAGGACAGCGGCCGGCGGGCGGGCGCGCCGTGGCAGGCTTCAGACGCTCACAGCAGGCGCTGCAGTTTCAGCGCCACGCCCATCTCGCCCGAGACCTTGAACTTGCCCGTCATGAAGCCCATGGTCGGGTCCATCTTGCCGGTCATCAGCGCGACCAGGTTTGCACGCGAGATGCGGATGGTGCAGTCGGTCTCGACGTCGTCGTTCGTGACGCGGTTCGGGCTCGAGCGCCCGTCGAGCACGACGACCCCGTCGTCACCGCAGTCGAACTTCAGCGTGGCGTTCAGGCCGCTGTCCTCCCCCATGCGGGTGCGGAAGGCTTCGGTGATGGCGGGCATGTCCATGGCGTTGTGGGGGCTTGGTGGCCGTCAAGGTGAGACGCGATGATTCTCCGCGCGAAAGAGCGCACCCGCTTCAGGCCCAGTTCACGCACCGCAGACCACGCACGCGCTGGAACTCGCGCAGGTTGTTGCTGACCAGGGTGACGTCCAGGCTCAGGGCGTGGGCTGCAATCTGCGTGTCCAGCGGCCCGATCGGCAGGCCTGAAGCCTCCAGTTCGGCGCGGACGTCGCCGTAGACCCAGGCGGCCGCCTCGTCGAAGGGTGCGATCTCGAGCGAGCCGAGGAAATCCTCCAAGGCTGAGCGATTGCGCGCCGAACCAGATTTCGCGACCCCGAAAGTCAATTCGGCGGCTGTCACGGAGGAAACCCCGATGCCTTCGGATTCGCGCCTCCGCAGGGCGTCGATGATCTGGGCCGACGACCGCTTGATGATGTAGATGCAGATGTTGGTGTCGAGCATCCAGCGCATCACAGCGCCTCGCGCTGGTCAGCCCGTAAGGGTTGCTGCCGCTCCGGGAAGGCCTCGAAGCGCGCCAGGCTGGCGACCAGCCGCTCGATGGAGCGCGCTGCCACAGGGCGGAGGATGACCGCGTCTCCGTCACGCTCGAGGCTCACCTCCCGCACCCCTTCGAACCGAAAGGCCTTGGGCAGTCTGACCGCCTGGCTGCGGCCATTCGTGAACAGCTTGGCAACGACTTGGCTCATCTCGATCTCCGCACGTGATATGCAAAAGTATATGCCGTCAGGCTTCTTTGTTGCGCGTGCCGATCAAATCTACCAACTGCGGCAGCAGCGTCGTCGCGTCACCGCGTTCCAGGCCGGCCTGCAGCGTGGCGAGCACGGCCACGGCGATGTCGCCCGCGGCGCCGGTGTCGCCGGCCATGGTGCGGTAGTAGCCAAGGTCCTTGCAGGCGTTGGCGATCGTGAAGCGCAGGCCCGAGGTGTCCTGCGCCAGCAGATAGGGCTTGACACGCTCCAGTGCGATGCCGCCGCCGCCGCCCTTGGCGAGCACGTCGACGAAGACGTCAGCGCCCACGCCGTTGAGCCGCGCGCAGGCCGCGGCCTCGGACAGCAGCGCCACCATGCCCAGCGAGACGTAGTTGTGCAGCAGTTTCATCCCGTGCCCGGCGCCCACCGGACCGGCATGGAAGATGTTCTCGGCATAGCAGCGCATCACCGGCCGGCAGGCCTCGAGCAGCGCGGCGTCCCCCCCCACGAGCAGGTTGAGCCGGCCTTCCATCGCCTCCTTCGGAGTGCGTGTCATCGCGGTGTCGAGGAAGCGGCCGCCCGACGCCTCCACCGCCTGCGCCATGCGCCGCGTGGACGCCGGGATCGCGGTGGTGCAGTCCATGACGACGCTGCCGGGGCGCAACCCCTCCAGTACGCCACCGGCGCCGGTGAGCACCGCCTCCACCTGCGGCGAGCCGGTCAGCACGAGGATGACGACGTCCGAAGCCGCCGCCAGGGCTGCCGCGCTCGAGAAGGTGCACGCGCCGCCCTGCACCAGACCGCCGAGAGGCTGGTTGCCCGGGTGCTCGAGCAGGTTCAGGGCGTGGCCGTGCTTCTGCAGGTTGGTGGCGATGCCCACGCCCATCATGCCCACGCCGACGATACCGATGGTGTTCATTCCTTGCTCCTGTGCCTGGTGTCCACGTAGACGTCTAAGCCCTCAGCCCACGCGCACGGCAACGTCGGGATGCAGGGCGGCAAGGCCCTGGTCGAAGGTGGCGAGCCGGCCCTGATGATGCCGGGCCAGCGCCGCCAGGTAGGCGTCAGTGACTTGGCGATGCCCCACCAGGCCGCGCAGCCGGATGCTGTCGTAGCCCAGGACATCGGGCCAGAAGCGATGCCGCGGGTGGGCCGTCAGGGCGGCCAGCAGCGCCAGGGCCGCACGGATGTCGGACGCCGCACCCAGGCGCAGTTGCATGCGCAACAGGGTCCCCTGGGTGATGGGGCAGGTGGCAAAGGGCGCCGGGTCGCCCGCGAACCAGGCGCTCGCTGCTTCGTGGTGGATGTGAGACTGGTCCGTCAGGGCGACGAGGACGTTGCCGTCCAGGAGCACGGTGTTCGCCTCGGCGGCAGGGCGCGAGGCCTCCGGCGCTGCCAAGGCTTCAGGCACGGCTCCGGAACGTCGAGAGATCAAACCTCGTCCTCGAGCTCGGCCACGTCCTGCGGCGTGACAAGGCGGCGGCTGCGCGTCACGGGCAGGCCGGTCACCGGGTGCGTCAGCAGGCCGGGGGCAGGCAAACCGGCATCGGCTGCATGCGCCGGTGCCGCGAGGCCGCGTTCCACCAGGTCCACGATCGTCTGGCTCAGGCTGCGGCCGGTGTGCCGCGCCAAGCCCATCGCGATGCTGTGCAGGCTCTCGGGCAGATCGATCGTGGTCCGCATGACTGAATCATAGCGTCTTCGCGTACGTGCATCACTGCATCAAACCTGTAGCCATTGCCTTCGTGTCCAGGCTTTTCGGGGCCGACAGTCACACCGGCCGGTCGTGAAGACACCCGCCTCCGCCGGGACAGCCTGTGCAGCGCGCGGTTAATCTCGTGCTTTTGCATTCGCGCACCCGCCCTGCTGCGCCGAAACCCATGAAAGCCTCTGTCCACCAACACCCTGCCTATGCCAGCGTCTTCCGCCCCGGCTTGTTCTCCGGTCAGACCGTCTGGGTCACCGGCGGGGGCAGCGGCATCGGGCGCTGCACGGCGCACGAACTGGCCGCGCTCGGCGCCCGGGTCGTCATCAGCGGGCGCAAGGCCGAGAAGCTCGAGCGCGTGGCGTCCGAGATCGCCGAAGACGGCGGCGTGTGCCACACCGTCACGCTGGACATCCGCGACGAGGACGCGGTGCGGGAGGCGGTCGCGCGGGTGATCGCGCAGCACGGGCCGGTGGCGGGCCTGGTGAACAACGCGGGCGGGCAGTTCCCGGCGCCGCTGCTGGCGATCTCGAAGAAGGGCTTCGACGCGGTGGTGGCGAACAACCTGACCGGCGGCTTCCTGATGATGCGCGAGCTGTTCAACCAGTGCATGCAGGAGAGGGGCGGCGCGATCGTCAACATGACGGCGGACTTCCGCAACGGCATGCCCGGCATGGGCCACTCCGGCGCGGCGCGCGCGGGCATGAGCAACCTCACGATGACCGCCGCCTACGAGTGGGCCCATGCCGGCGTGCGCGTGAACGCCGTGGCGCCGGGATGGATCGCCTCCAGCGGCATGGACACCTACGGCGGCGCGATGCGCGCCTTCCTCCCGAAGCTCAAGCAGCATGTGCCGATGCGGCGCATGGGCGTGGAGGCCGAGGTCTCGGCCGCGATCGTCTTCCTGCTCTCACCGGCGGCAGCCTTCATCAGCGGCGTCACGGTGCAGATCGACGGCGCCGCCTCGCTGGGCAGCGACATCTTCCCGCTGGGAGACGAGGCCCGCAGCACGCCCTTCGACGGCTTCCACCGGGCGGTGGTGCCGGCAGTATTGAGGACAGAGGACACTGCCGACGGGCGGTGACGGCGGGGGTTCCGGGCGCGGTGCGGCCGCGCGCCTGCACTGCAGCAAGCCCGGCGGGGCCTGGCACCGTGCTCCGCTCATGTCCCCCGCCATCGGCTTGGCAGCCGATGGCTCCTCCTTGACTTCGCTGCGCCCGGCGCCCGGCCCCACCGGGCAGCGACCACCTCGGCGCGCCCAAGAAACCCACCG
>CAIRBF010000149.1 GCA_903876715.1 uncultured beta proteobacterium | reverse complement strand
CGACGTGCAGATGGCAGAGATCGAGTTCGACATCGACACCTACGAGCCGCTGCCCGTGTACAAGCCGCGCGCCACGCGCAAGCAGGTCGACAAGGCGCTTGACATGCTGCTGGCGGCCGACAAGCCGCTGATCGTGGCCGGTGGCGGCATCATCAATGCCGACGCGAGCGCGTTGCTGGTGGAGTTCGCCGAGCTCACCGGCGTGCCGGTGATCCCCACGCTGATGGGCTGGGGCGCTATCCCCGACGACCACCCGCTGATGGCCGGCATGGTGGGCCTGCAGACCAGCCACCGCTACGGCAACGCGACGATGCTGGCCAGCGACTTCGTGCTCGGCATCGGCAACCGCTGGGCCAACCGCCACACGGGCTCGGTCGAGGTCTACACCCAGGGCCGCACCTTCGTCCACGTCGACATCGAGCCCACGCAGATCGGCCGCGTCTTCAACCCTGACCTGGGCATCGTCAGTGACGCGAAGGCCGCGCTCGAGCTCTTCGTGCAGGCCGCGCGCGAGCGCCGCGCCGCCGGCACGCTGAAGGACTACAGCGACTGGGCCGGCCGCTGCGCCGAGCGCAAGCGCCTGATGGGCCGCCGGAGCCACTTCGAGCAGGTGCCGATCAAGCCGCAGCGCGTGTACGAGGAGATGAACGCCGCCTTCCCGCGCGACACCGTCTACGTCACGACCATCGGCCTGAGCCAGATCGCCGGCGCGCAGTTCCTGCACGTGCACGGCCCGCGCCAGTGGATCAACTGCGGCCAGGCCGGCCCGCTGGGCTGGACCATCCCCGCGGCGCTCGGCGTGGTGGCCGCCGACCCCACGCGCACCGTCGTCGGGCTGTCGGGCGACTACGACTTCCAGTTCCTGATCGAGGAGCTGGCCGTGGGCGCGCAGTTCAAGCTGCCCTACGTGCAGGTGCTGGTCAACAACAGCTACCTTGGCCTGATCCGGCAGAGCCAGCGCGGCTTCGAGATGGACTACTGCGTGCAGCTCGCCTTCGACAACCAGAACGTCGAGGACCCGGCGCTCAAGGGCTACGGCGTGGACCACCAGAAGGTCGTCGAGGGCCTGGGCTGCAAGGCGCTGCGCGTGACCGACCCGGCCCGGATCCAGGGGGCCCTGCAGGAGGCCCAGGCGCTGGCGCGCGCGCACCGCGTGCCGGTGGTGGTGGAGGTCATCCTCGAGAAGGTGACCAACATCGCGATGGGCACCGAGATCAACGCGATCAACGAGTTCGAGGACATCGAGTGCCGCCACCCCGAAGGCCGCGAGGGCCTGATCGCCGCCGGCCTGCTCGACTGAAG
Source organism: uncultured beta proteobacterium (assembly GCA_903876715.1). GTDB lineage: Bacteria > Pseudomonadota > Gammaproteobacteria > Burkholderiales > Burkholderiaceae_C > Rubrivivax. The sequence goes on along the minus strand of CAIRBF010000149.1, from coordinate 1,810 downwards.
GAGCGCACCATGCCCCGCTTCGCCGCCAACCTGTCGATGCTGTTCACCGAGCAGCCCTTCCTCGACCGCTTCGAGACCGCCGCGCGCGCCGGCTTCGGGGCCGTGGAGTTCCTCTTCCCCTACGCCTTCGACGCGGACGAGATCCGCGCCCGGCTGGAGGCGCACGGGCTGGCACTGGCGCTGCACAACCTGCCCGCCGGCGACTGGGACGCGGGCGAGCGCGGCATCGCCTGCCACCCCGACCGCGTGGACGAGTTCCGCCGCGGCGTCGAGCGCGCGGTGCAGGTGGCGCGCGTGCTCGGCACGCCGCAGCTGAACTGCCTGGCCGGCAAGGCGCCGGCGGGCGTCAGCGAGGCCGCGCTGCGCTCGACCTTCGTCGCCAACCTGCGCTTCGCCGCCGCGGCCCTGAAGGCCGAGGGGCGGCGCCTGCTGATCGAGCCGATCAACCCCTGCGACATCCCGGGCTTCCACCTGAACGGCACGCAGCAGGCGCTGGACATCCTCGACGAAGTCGGCGCCGACAACGCCTTCGTGCAGGTCGACCTGTACCACGCCCAGCGCACCGAGGGCGAGATCGCGGGCACCCTGCGCCGGCACCTGCCGCGCATCGGCCACCTGCAGATCGCCGACAACCCCGGGCGCAACGAGCCCGGCACCGGCGAGCTGAACTGGCGCTTCCTCTTTGCCGAGATCGACCGCCTGGGCTACACCGGCTGGATCGGCTGCGAATACAAGCCCGCCACCACCACCGAGGCCGGCCTGGGCTGGCGCGCCGCGCTGGCCGGCTGAGCGCGAACGCGGCGGCAACGGTGCCTGCGCTGACAATCGCATGCTCTGCACTCGCCGAGCAACCTGGAGCCCCCATGCCCACCATCCGAGTCGAACTCTTCGAAGGCCGCACCGTCGAACAGAAGCGCGCGCTCGCGCAGGCGCTGACTGAGGCCACCGTGCGCACGCTCGGCGGTTCGCCCGACGGCGTCGACGTCGTCTTCTTCGACATCGCACGCCACGACTGGGCTACTGGCGGTACCCTGTGGGCCGACAAGGCGCCCAAGCCGCCGGCGGCGGGTTGACCGCCGGCCGTTCGCGGCGCGGTCTGGTTGCGGCCGCCGGCCGCGGCGCCAGCTCAACCCCGAAATACCGCTTCACGATGTCGGCGATGTTCTCGAAGCACGAGCCCCAGCGCACCACCTCCAGCGTCTCGCAGTTCAGCAGCGTCGACGAGGCCTGCCAGGGGTGGTACTTCATCAGGCCGTAGTCGATGACGATGTCTGCGATCGCGGTGATTTCGGGCTCCATGTCCTCGACGCGGAACTTCGTGCCGTGCATCGACAGGTTGGCCGAGGAGCCGAACAGCAGCGTGCCGCGCTCCAGGCTCAGGCGCGTGATCTCGCGGTGGAAGCCCCCGGCGTTCAGCAGCATCAGCAGCGTGCCGCCCTTGGTGCTGCGCTCGTAGGTGTCGGGGTCGAGCGCGGCCAGCAGCGGGTGGTCGGCGCGGCAGGGCGCGATCAGGCCCAGCGGCAGGTCATAGTCCTGCGTGATGGCCTCGACGATGGCGCGGCCGCGCGCGCTGACCACGTGCAGCTCGCGGTGCAGCGCGTCGTTGCCGAGCATCGCGTTGAGCTTGGTCGGCGCGCGCCGCTTGGTGTCGAAGATGCGGCGCAAGGCCTGCGGCCGCGCCGCGATCAGTGAGTAGCCGACGTCGTTGGGCAGGATGGCGATGCCACCGTCCTGCATCACGTCCATCGCGCGCCGCGCGTCGGCGGCAGGGTTCAACACGCTCACTGGAAAGTCCTCCGGTCACGGTGTG
>CAIRBF010000148.1 GCA_903876715.1 uncultured beta proteobacterium | reverse complement strand
GTGTGCTCCACGCACGTGCCGCGCGCGAATCTGCTGTACAGCCCGCGCAACAAGATCCTCGCCACCTCGCTGCTGATCGAGGCCTTCCTGTACGAGGAGCAGACGCGCCGTGGCGTCAGCGTGCGGCACTGGGAGGAGTTCGAGGACGTCGCCGACCACTGCACCGTTTGCCACAAGTGCGAGTCGCCCTGCCCGGTGAAGATCGACTTCGGCGACGTCACGATGAACATGCGCAACTTGCTGCGCAAGATGGGCAAGAAGAGCTTCCGCCCGGGCAACGCGGCGGCGATGGCCTTCCTGAACGCGACCAACCCGCAGACCATCAAGCTCATGCGCGGGGCCATGGTCGACGTCGGCTTCAAGGCGCAGCGTCTGCTCAACGGCCTGCTCGAGCCCGTGGCGCGGCGGCAGACCGCCGCGCCGCCGGCCACGCGCGGCACCGCGCCCGTGCGCGAGCAGGTCATCCACTTCATCAACAAGAAGATGCCCGGCGGGTTGCCCAAGAAGACGGCGCGGGCGCTGCTCGACATCGAGGACCGCGACTACGTCCCCATCATCCGCGACCCGCAGCGCACCAGCGCCGAGACCGAGGCGGTCTTCTACTTTCCGGGCTGCGGCAGCGAGCGCCTGTTCAGCCAGGTCGGCCTGGCCACCCAGGCCATGCTCTGGCACGCGGGGGTGCAGACGGTGCTGCCGCCGGGCTACCTGTGCTGCGGCTATCCGCAGCGCGGCTCGGGCCAGTTCGACAAGGCCGACCAGATCATCACCGACAACCGCGTGCTGTTCCACCGCGTGGCCAACACGCTGAACTACCTGGACATCCAGACCGTCGTCGTCAGTTGCGGCACCTGCTACGACCAGCTCCAGGGCTACCGCTTCGAGGACATCTTCCCTGGCTGCCGCATCATCGACATCCACGAGTACCTGCTGGAGAAGGGCCTCAAGCTGGAAGGGCAGGGCGCCTACCTGTATCACGATCCCTGCCACAGCCCGATGAAGCTGCAGGATCCGATGCAGACCGTCAAGGCGCTCGTCGGACCGGCCGTGGTCAAGAGCGAACGCTGCTGCGGCGAGAGCGGCACGCTGGGCGTGACCCGGCCCGACATCAGCACCCAGGTGCGTTTCCGCAAGGAGCAGGAGATCCGCAAGGCCGAGGCGGCGCTGCGCAGCAGCGACGCCGTGGGCGCGCAGCAGGACCTGAAGATCCTCACCAGTTGCCCGAGCTGCCTGCAGGGTCTCAAGCGCTACGAGGGCGACCTGACGAACGGTCTGCTCGAGGCCGACTACATCGTCGTGGAGATGGCGCGCCGCCTGCTCGGCGAGGCCTGGATGGAAGACTACGTCGCGCGTGCCAACGCTGGCGGTATCGAGCGCGTGCTCGTCTGAACGCCCGGGAGCCTTTCTCTATGGCCGGACTCGCTCGTCACTCTCCCAAGCCCACCGAGATCACGGTGCACCAAGCCTCGCGGCTGCTCGAGATCGCCTTCGACGACGGGCGGCGCTTTTGCATTCCCTTCGAACTGATGCGCGTGTACTCGCCCTCGGCCGAGGTGCAGGGCCATGGCCCGGGGCAGGAGGTGCTGCAGACCGGCAAGCGCGGGGTGGGCATCGTTGCGCTCGAGCCCGTGGGGCACTACGCCGTCCAGCCCACCTTCAGCGACGGCCACGACACCGGCATCTACTCCTGGGATCTGCTGTACTGCCTGGGCGCCGAGGAAGCGGCGCTGTGGGCCCGCTACGAAGCCCGCCTGGCCGAGGCCGGTGTCGATCGAGACGCGCCCATGGGGGCTGCGGATGCGGGCGGCGGGGCCTGCGGGCATCATCACTGAACAGCGGCGCCCGACTTCGCGCCTGGCGCGTGAACCCCATTCACCACGAAGACCAACGATGAGCACCACCGCACCAGACTGGATCGAGATCTCTCCTGGCTTCGCCGGCTACCTGGCGCTGCCCCCCGCCGGCAAGGGCCCGGGGCTGCTGCTGTTCCAGGAGATCTTCGGCGTCAACCGCCACATCCGTGCTGTGGCCGAGCAGTACGCGCAGGACGGCTTCGTCGTGCTCGCGCCCGACCTGTTCTGGCGCCAGGCGCCGCGTGTCGAGCTCCGCTATGCCGGCGATGACTGGAAGCGCGCCTTCGCGCTGATGCAGGGCTACGCGGCCGCCGATGCGCTGGCCGATATCGCCGCCAGCACCGCCGCGCTGCGCGCGCGGCCCGAGGTCGGCGGCGCCAAGGTCGGCGCCATCGGCTACTGCATGGGCGGGCGCATGGCCTACCTGGCGGCTGCCACCGCCGGCATCGACGCCGCCACGCCCTTCTACGGCGGCGGCGTCCACCAGCAGCTCGAGCGCGCCGCAGGGATCACCTGTCCGATGCAGTTCCATTACGCCGGCCACGACGACCATATCCCGCCCGAGGCGGTGGAGAGCGTGCGCCAGGCCTTTGCCGGCAAGGCGGCCGAGGTGCACGTCTACCCCGGCTCGATGCACGGATTCAACTGCTCGGAGCGCGCCTCGTACCACGCGCCCAGCGCCGCGCTCGCGCACGGACGGGCGCTGCAGTTCCTGGCGAGCACACTGTTCTGAGGCGCTGACCGCCGCCTTGCCCAGCCCCTCGGGGGCTGCGTCAGACGCCTTCGCCTGGGTGCGCGCTGCTCAGCAGCGCACGCCCACGTGCAGCGCGACGACCCCGGCCGTGAGGTTGTGGACGTCGACGTGTCCGAAGCCGGCGGCCTTCATCATCGTCTTCAGCGTCGCCTGGTCGGGGTGCATGCGGATGGACTCCGCCAGGTAGCGGTAGCTCTCGGCGTCGCCCGCTACCCACTGCCCCAGGCGTGGCAGCACCTTGAACGAGTACCAGTCGTAGGCCGCACGCAGCGGCGGGGCGACCTGGCTGAATTCCAGCACGAGCAGGCGCCCGCCGTGGCGCAGCACACGTGCCATCTCGGCCAGCGCGCGCTCCTTGTGCGTCATGTTGCGCAGCCCGAAAGAGACCGAGACGAGGTCGAAGCTGCCGTCACGGAAGGGCAGGTGCTCGGCGTCGCAGACGGTCGAGGGCAAGGCGAGCCCCTGGTCGACGAGACGGTCGCGGCCCTCGCGCAGCATGGCCTCGTTGATGTCGGTGTGGACGACGACGCCGCGCGAGCCCACCCGTTGCGCGAAGGCACGGGTCAGGTCACCGGTGCCCGCCGCGACGTCGAGCACGCGGTCGCCTTCGCGCACGTCCGCCACCGCCACCGCGTAGGCCTTCCAGGCCCGGTGCAGCCCCGCGGACATCAGGTCGTTCATCACGTCGTAGCGCGAGGCAACCGAGTCGAACACCCCGCGCACGCGCGCGGCCTTCTGGTCTTCGTCGACAGTCTGGAATCCGAAGTGGGTGCGGGCCATCCAAGAAGTCTAGCCGCTCGGCCGTTGGCGGGCGAGCGACCCCTGGCTTTAGGGAAAACGCAGGGCCGCCCCAAGTTTTCTTGACCCCCGCGGGGGGGGTGGGCTGGGTGCAGCCCGGCCCTGGGGGCGCTCAGTACGTCCTTCCGCCCCTGTACTGCGCGTGCTGGCGCCGCTGCAGCGTGCCCGCCTGCGCGAGCGCGGCGAAGGAGCGGGCAGCGTGGGCATGCGATATCGCCAGGCCCAGCGCGTCGGCCGCGTCCTTGCCGGGCAGCGCGGGCAGGTCGAGCAGGCGGCGCACCATCTCCTGCACCTGCGACTTGTCCGCCAGGCCGTGGCCGACGATGGCCTTCTTCATCTGCAGGGCGGTGTATTCGGCCACGGGCAGGTCGCCCGAGACGAGGGCAGCGAGCGCGGCCCCGCGGGCCTGACCTAGCAACAGCGTGCTCTGCGGGTTGACGTTGACGAACACGATCTCGGCGGCGGCGCACTGCGGCGAGTAGCGTTCGACGACCTCGCGCACGCCCTCGAAGATGATCTTCAGCCGTGCCGGCAGGTCGCCGCGCGCGGCCTCCAGCGTGCTGATGGTGCCGCTGGCCACGTAGGCCAGGCGCGTGCCCTCGGCATCGACGACGCCGAAGCCCGTCTTCTGCAACCCGGGGTCGATGCCGAGAATGCGCAGCTTAGGCATCTTGGGCGGGCTGTTCAGCGCTGCGCAGGCGGAGCGTCGGCTCTTGGCAGCTCAGTGCCTGAAGTGCCGCACCCCGGTCAGCACCATCGCCACGCCGCGCTCGTCGGCGGCGGCGATGACCTCGTCGTCGCGCACCGAGCCGCCGGGCTGGATGACGCAGGCGGCGCCGGCGTCGACGACCACGTCCAGGCCGTCCCGGAAGGGGAAGAAGGCGTCGCTCGCCACCGCCGATCCCTGCAAGGACAGCCCGGCGTTCGCGGCCTTGATCGAGGCGATGCGTGCCGAGTCGATGCGGCTCATCTGCCCGGCGCCCACGCCCAGGGTCATGCCGCCGCCGCAGAAGACGATCGCATTGCTCTTCACATACTGCGCCACGGTCCAGGCGAACAGCAGGTCCTCGAGCTGGGCCTCGGTGGGTTTCAGGCGCGTCGGGAAGCGCAGGTCCTCGCGCCGCAGCACGTGCTCGTCGGCGCTCTGCACGAGCAGGCCCGAGCCGACGCGCTGGTAGTGCCAGCGCGGGCCGCCCGCGGTGGCGGACTGCGGCGGCAGCGCGATCTCGAGCAGGCGCACGTTGGCCTTGGCGGCGAAGACGGCGCGTGCCTCCTCGGTGTAGGCCGGAGCGAGCAGCACCTCGACGAACTGGCGCGCCACCAGCGCGGCCGCGGCGCCGTCCAGCGGCCGATTGAAGGCGATGATGCCGCCGAAGGCCGAGGTCGGGTCGGTCTTGAAGGCCTGGGCGTAGGCCCCGGCCGCGTCAGTGCCCACGGCCACGCCGCAGGGGTTGGCGTGCTTGACGATGACGCAGGCCGGCGTGGGCCCGAAGCGCTTGACGCACTCCCAGGCGGTGTCGGCGTCAGCGATGTTGTTGTAGCTGAGCTCCTTGCCCTGCAGTTGCCGCGCTGAGGCCAGTGAGCCCGGCGCGGACTCGAGATCGCGGTAGAAGGCCGCCTGCTGGTGCGGGTTCTCGCCGTAGCGCAGGTCCTGCAGCTTGACGAAGCGCGGGTTGAACTGGCCGGGGAAGGACGCGCGCGCGCCGTCGGGCTGCAGCGCGGAGAGGTGGTCGCTGATCGCGCCGTCATAGGCACTGATGCGGTTGAAGGCCGCGACCGCGAGCGTGAAGCGCGTGGCCTCGCGCGTGCAGCCCTCCGCCTTCAGCTCGGCCAGCACGCCGGCGTACTGCGCGGCATCGGTCAACACCGTGACGTGCTTCCAGTTCTTGGCCGCGCTGCGCACCATGGCCGGCCCGCCGATGTCGATGTTCTCGATCGCCTCCTCGAGCGTGCAGCCGGGCCGGGAGACAGTCTGCTCGAAGGGGTAGAGGTTGACGACGAGCAGGTCGATGGTGCCGATGCCGTGGTCGGCCAGCGCCTGGCGGTGCGTCGGCAGTTCACGCCGTGCGAGCAGGCCGCCGTGGACGGCCGGGTGCAGGGTTTTGACGCGCCCGTCGAGCATCTCTGGAAAGCCCGTGAGTTCGGCGACCTCGGTGACCGGCAGGCCGGCCTCGGCCAGCAGCTTGGCGGTGCCGCCGGTGGAGACCAGGCGCACGCCCAGCCCGTGCAGGCCGCGGGCGAAATCGACGAGGCCGGTCTTGTCGGAGACCGACAACAGGGCCGTGAGGGCCGTGGCGTGTGGGGTCATGGGGCGATCCCGTGTTCCATCAGCTTGCGTCGCAGCGTGTTGCGGTTGATGCCGAGCCATTGCGCGGCGCGGCTCTGGTTGCCCTCGGCGCGCGCGAGCACTTCCTCGAGCAGTGGTTTTTCCGCCGCGCCGAGGATGAGCGCGAGCAGCTCGCGTGGCTCCTCGCGGCCGAGGTCGGCGAAGTACTGTTGCAGCGCGTGGCGCACACAGGTGTCGATGTCCTGGCGGCTCATGATGCAGGGTCCCGGTTCAGGCGCGTTGCGCGAGCAGTGGCTCGTTGGCGGCAGGCAGCAGCGGATGCGCGTCGGCCAGCTCGTCGAAGAAGGTCGAGACGGCGCGCAACTGCGCTGCGCAGTCGTCCAGCGTGTTCATCGCCGCGCGGAAGGCCTCGCCGCCGGGCAGCGCGCGTACGGCCCAGCCGATGTGCTTGCGCGCGCTGCGCACGCCGGCGTCTTCGCCGTGCAGCGCGTAGTGGTCGTGCAGGTGATCGACGAGCCAGCGCTTGACGTCCTGCGTGGGCGGCGCTGCCAGCTCCTGTCCGGTGGCGAGGAAGTGCGCGATCTCGCGAAAGATCCACGGCCGGCCCTGCGCGGCGCGCCCGATCATCAGCGCATCGGCCCCGGTCAGTCGCAGCACCTCGAGCGCCCTGCGCGGGGAATCGATGTCGCCGTTGGCCACCACCGGCACCCGCAGCGCGGCCTTGACCGCGGCGATCGTCTCGTACTCGGCCTGTCCGGTGTATCCCTGCTCGCGCGTGCGGCCGTGCACCGTGACCATGGCCACGCCCGCCGCCTCGGCGCCGCGCGCCAAGTCCACGGCGTTGCGCTGCGCGGAGCAGGCGCCGGTGCGCATCTTCAGCGTCACCGGAACGCCCAGCGGGGCGCAGGCCTCGACCACGGCCTCGACGATGCGCAGCGCCAGCGGCGGGCGGCTCATCAGGGCCGAGCCGGCCCAGACCTTGCACACCTTCTTCGCCGGGCAGCCCATGTTGATGTCGATCACCTGTGCCCCGCGGTCGACGTTGTACCGTGCGGCGTCGGCCATCTCGGCCGGGTCGACGCCTGCGATCTGCACCGCGATCGGGGCGGATTCGCCGTCGTGGTTGGCGCGGCGCGAGGTCTTCAGGCTCGTCCACAGCTCCCGCCGCGAGGTGACCATCTCGCTCACGGCGTAGCCGGCTCCCAGGCGCTTGCACAGGACACGGAAGGGCCGGTCGGTGACGCCGGCCATCGGAGCGACGAAGAGCCGGTTCGGCAGCTCGAGGGGGCCGAGACGCATGGAAATGCAGGGGGGTGGGGCGGGCGGAACAGGTGCCCGAAAAGGGATGCCGAGTATAGCCAGCGCCCCTGGCGGGACAGCACTTGCCTTCTATGATGTGGCCCGATGATGGAGGCTTGGCTGCACACCCTGCTCGAGACGCTGTCGCTGCCGCAGTTCGGCCTGAGCACGGTGTTCTTCGTGGCCACGCTGTCGGCCACGCTGCTGCCGATGGGCAGCGAGCCGGCGGTCTTCGGGCTCGTCAAGCTCAATCCCGGGCTGTTCTGGCCCGCGGTGCTGGTGGCCACGGCGGGTAACACCCTGGGAGGGGCGATCTCCTGGTGGATGGGCTGGGGTGCCGAGCGCGCCTATGAGAAGGTCGCCCACCGAAAGCCCCACGAGCTGCGCGCGCTGGCCTGGCTGCAGCGATTCGGCGCCAAGGCCTGCCTGCTGAGCTGGCTGCCCGTGGTCGGTGACCCGTTGTGCGCGGTGGCAGGCTGGCTGCGCCTGCCGTTCTGGCCTTGCGTGGCCTATATGGCCATCGGCAAGTTCGCGCGCTACGTCACCATGACGGTGGCGCTGTTGTGGATCTTTCCTGGACGCTGGGGCGCCTGAAGTTCACGCGGGTGCCCGGCCCCGACACGATCGTTGACACCCATGCACGGCACTGCCACCCCCGCCTACGACCACCTGCACGCGCTGAACCTGCGGCTGCACCGCCTTGGTCATCTCGCCGCCATCGCCGGCTGGGACCAGGCCGCGAACATGCCGCCCAAGGGCAACGAGGCGCGCGCCGCCGCGCAGGCCGAGCTGGCCGCGCTGATGCACGGCATGCGCACCGATCCGGCCCTGGCGGAGGTCTTCGCCCGCGCCGGCGACGAGCCGCTCGATGCCGGGCAGCGCGCCAACCAGGCCGAGACCGAGCGCGAGTGGCGCCTTGCCACAGCCTTGCCGGCAGCGCTGGTGCAGCGGCGCCAGCTCGCCACCGCGCGTTGCGAGCACGCCTGGCGCCAGCAGCGCCCGGCCAACGACTGGGCCGGCTTCCTCGTCAACTTTCGCGAGGTGCTGGCGGTGGCGCGCGAAGAGGCGGCGCTGCTGGCGGAGCAAAGCGGGCTGTCACGCTACGACGCACTGATGGACCGCTTCGAGCCCGGCATGCGCAGCGTCACGGTGGATCGGCTGTTCGGCGAGCTGCGCCAGTGGCTGCCGGGGCTGATCGCGAGCGTGGTCGAGCGCCAGCGCACGCGCGATGCGGCCGCGCCGCCGCTCGAGCCGGCGGGCCCCTTTGCCGTGGATGCGCAACGCCGCTTGTGTGATCAGGTGATGCGGCTGCTCGGCTTCGACTTCGACGCCGGCCGTCTGGACGTCAGCACCCACCCCTTCTGCGGCGGCGTGCCCGAAGACGTGCGCATGACCACGCGTTTCCGCGACGACGAGTTCCTCGGCAGCCTGATGGGCACGGTCCACGAGACCGGCCACGGCCGCTACGAGCAGAACCTGCCGCGTCCCTGGCTGGGGCAGCCGCTGGCGCAGGCGCGCTCGATGGCGATCCACGAGAGCCAGTCGCTGGCCTTCGAGATGCAGCTCGGGGGCCACGCGGGCTTCGTCGCGCGCCTGGCGCCCCTGGTCAGTGCCGCCTTCGGCCCGCAGCCAGCCTTCGAGCCCGCGAACCTGGCACGGCTGATGACGCGCGTCAAGCCGGGGCTGATCCGCGTCGATGCCGACGAGGTGACCTACCCGGCGCACGTGATCCTGCGCTACGAGATCGAACGGCCGCTGATCGAGGGCGAGATCGAGCCCGAGGACATCCCGGCGCTGTGGGACGCGAAGATGCAGGAACTGCTCGGCCTGGACACGCGCGGCAACTTCCGCGACGGGCCGATGCAGGACGTGCACTGGCCCGAAGGCCTTTTCGGCTACTTCCCCTGCTACACCCTGGGCGCAATGTACGCGGCCCAGTGGTTCGCGGCGATGCGGCGCGAGCTGCCCGACCTGGACGCGCGCATCGCGGCGGGCGACCTGCAATCGGTCTTCGACTGGCTGGGTGAGCGCATCTGGAGCCAGGGCAGCCGCTGGAGCACCGACGAGCTCGTGCGGCGCGCCAGCGGCGAGTCGCTGAACCCGGCGCACCTGCGCGCGCACCTGGAGCGGCGCTACCTGGGGCAATGAGCGTCGGGCGCTCGCTGCGCGCCCGCGCGGGCCCTTCCTACAATGGATTGCTTGCAGTGCGTGCTTGCCGTGCTGTGCGCAGGCTTGCCCCATCCCTCACCAACCCTGCTGTCCCCGCCACGCCCATGACCACGGCCTCCGAACACTCGCTCGACCACATCACCCCGCGCGACCAGGCCGAGATCCTGGCGCAGGCGCTGCCCTACATCCGGCGCTTCCACGGCAAGACGCTGGTCATCAAGTACGGCGGCAACGCGATGACCGACCCGGCGCTGCAGCAGGACTTCGCCGAGGACGTGGTGCTGCTCAAGCTTGTGGGCATGAACCCCATCGTCGTGCACGGCGGCGGCCCGCAGATCGACGAGGCGCTGTCGCGCATCGGCAAGAAGGGCCGGTTCATACAGGGCATGCGCGTGACCGACGCCGAGACCATGGAGGTCGTCGAGTGGGTGCTGGCGGGCGAGGTGCAGCAGGACATCGTCGGCCTCATCAACGCCGCCGGCGGCAAGGCCGTGGGCCTGACCGGGCGCGATGGCGGCCTGATCCGCGCTCGCAAGCTCAAGATGCTCGACCTGAAGGATCCGAGCATCGAGCACGACGTCGGGCAGGTCGGCGAGATCACGGCCATCGACCCCTCGGTCGTGCGCGCGCTGCAGGACGACCAGTTCATCCCCGTGATCAGCCCGATCGGTTTCGGCGAGCACAACGAGAGCTACAACATCAACGCCGACCTGGTGGCGAGCAAGCTCGCCGAGGTGCTGAAGGCTGAGAAGCTGATCCTGCTGACCAACACGCCCGGCGTGCTCGACAAGGCGGGCAAGCTGTTGACCAACCTGAGCGCGCGCGAGATCGACGCCCTGTTCGCCGACGGCACGATCAGCGGCGGCATGCTGCCCAAGATCAGCGGCGCGCTGGACGCTGCGAAGAGCGGGGTCAATGCCGTGCACATCATCGACTGGCGCGTACCGCACGCGATGCTGCTGGAGGTGCTGACCGACGGCGCCTACGGCACGATGATCCGCTCTTATTGAGCTGCCCGCCGTACCCGGGTTGCCCTTGAGAACCGCGCGCCAGCCGGTCTGGCTCTTCGACCTCGACAACACGCTGCACGACGCGTCGAGCGCGGCCTTTGGCCACCTGCACCGCTCGATGGGCGAGTACATCGAGCGCGAACTCGGTCTCACGCAGGACGAGGCCAGCGCGCTGCGGCGCCGCTACTGGCTGCGCTACGGCGCCACCTTGCTCGGACTGATCCGCCACCACGGCGTCAAGCCGCACCACTTCCTGCACCACACGCACCTGCTGCCCGGCCTGGAGCAGCGCGTGCGCGGGCACGGGCACGACCTGGCGGTGCTGCAGCGCCTGCCCGGGCGGCGCTGCATCCTGACCAATGCCCCCGCAGCGTACACCGCGCGTGTGCTCGGCGTGCTCGGGATCGCGCACCTGTTCGACGCCATCTACTCGATCGAGGACATGCGCATGTTCGGCCATTGGCGGCCCAAGCCCGATGCGCGCATGCTGCGGCGCACCGCGGCGCGGCTGCGCGTGCCGCCGTCGCAATGCATCCTCGTCGAGGACACGCTGGAGCACCAGAAGGCTGCGCGCCGCATCGGCATGCACACGGTGTGGATGCAGCGCTGGGTGCGCGCTGCCGTGGCGGCCGGGCGCATGGCGCCGCAGCGCCTGGCGGGTCGTCCGGCCTACGTGGACCGGCGCATTGCACGCCTGCGCGAACTGCGGGATCTGCGCGCCCTGCGCCCGGTGCGCTGAGCCTGCAGCCCCCGCGTCGGCCGCGGCTTCGGTGTTTTCCATGCCCCTGGCGCCGTCAGGGGCTGTGCAAGAATCAACCGGTACTCTGCTCAATCTGCCTTCGAAGCGCCCCACATGGCCTCGCCCGATCCGTCCGACGACGACGCCGTCCGCGCGGGCCCTGCCAGCGTGCCGCCGGCCGTGCCGGGCCGCAGCCCCGGCGGCGCGCGCAAGCGCCTGCGGCCGGGCGAGCGCCGTGTCCAGATCCTGCAGACTCTCGCGTTGATGCTGGAGCAGCCCGGCGCCGAGCGCGTCACCACCGCAGCGCTGGCGGCGCGCTTGGAGGTGAGCGAGGCGGCGCTTTATCGGCACTTCGCCAGCAAGGCCCAGATGTTCGACGGTCTGATCGAGTTCATCGAGAGCAGCATCTTCACCCTCGCCGACCAGATCGTCGAGCGCGAGGCCGATGGTGTGCAGCAGGCGCGGCGCATCTGCGCCGCGGTACTGCAGTTCGGCGCCGCCAACCCCGGGATGACGCGCGTGATGGTGGGCGACGCGCTCGTGCTCGAGCACGAGCGCCTGGGCGAGCGGATGAACCAGTTCTTCGACCGCGTGGAGTCGCAGTTGCGCCAGTGCCTGCGGCCCGCGGCCGAGGTGGCAGGCTCGTCCGCGTCCCATGCCGATGCAGCGGCTGCAGCTTCGGCGTTGGTGAGCTTTGTCGCGGGGCGCTTGCAGCGCTACGCGCGCTCGGGCTTCCGGCGTTCGCCGCTGGAGCACCTCGAGCTCGCGCTGCTGCGGCTGGCCGCTTGAGGGCGCTGCCTGGCGGCGCCGCGGTCGCCACCGCGGGCGGCTGTGATCTGTGGCTGCTGCCGCAGCGTGCGGCCTTCGCCGTCGATGCTGGCGCGCTGCTCGTGGCCGATGCCCACCTTGGGAAGGCCCAGGCCTTCCGGCGGCTGGGTGTGCCCGTGCCCGAGGCAACCACGGGCGACACGCTGGCCCGGCTGGACGTCCTGCTCGAGACCACCGCGGCGCGGCATATCGTCTTCCTCGGCGATCTCCTGCATGCCCGGGCGGCGCGCGATGGCGTCGCTGCGCAGGCCGTGCAGACCTGGCGCCGCGCCCGGCCCCGGCTCCTGCTGACGCTGGTGCGGGGCAACCACGACCGTGCGGCCGGCGACCCGCCGCCCGACTGGGGCGTGGAGGTGGTCGAGGAACCCTGGCTGCTCGGGCCCCTGGCGCTGTGCCATGAGGCGCGGCCCCTGCCGGGCGCCTTCGCGATCGGCGGGCACCTGCATCCGGGCATCGTGCTCGGGCGCGGGGCCGACCGGCTGCGGCTGCCCTGCTTCCACTTCGGTACCGGGTTCGGGGTGCTGCCCGCCTTCGGCGACTTCACCGGCCTGCACCCGGTGCGGCCTGCGCCCGCGGACCGCGTGTTCGTGGTCGCGGGCGACGCGGTCCGCCCCGTCCTTACACTTCCGTCATGACTGTCGCCTCGAGTTCCTTTGAATCCCTGATCGCCCGCGCCGAGGGCCTGCTCGCGCGCCTGGAGGCGGTGCTGCCGCACCCGGCCACGGCCCCTGACTGGGGCGCCTCGGTCGCCTTCCGCTACCGCCGGCGCGGCAGCGTCGGCGTCCTCGAGCCGGTGCGCCATGTGGCCACGATCGGCCTGGCGGACCTGAAGGAGATCGAGGCTCAGAAGGAGCGCCTTGTACGTAACACCGAGCAGTTCGTCGCCGGCCGCGGCGCCAACAACGTGCTGCTGACCGGCGCGCGCGGCACCGGCAAGAGCTCGCTGATCAAGGCCTGCCTGAACGAGTTCAGCGGCCGCGGTCTGCGCCTGATCGAGGTCGACAAGGCCGATCTGGTCGATCTGCCCGACCTGGTCGACCTGGTCGCGGAACGCCCCGAGCGCTTCATCGTCTATTGCGATGACCTGAGCTTCGAGGACGGTGAGCCCGGCTACAAGGCGCTGAAGTCCATTCTCGACGGCTCGGTCGCGCAGTCCAGCGACAACGTGCTGATCTACGCGACGAGCAACCGGCGCCACCTGCTGCCGGAGTACATGAAGGAAAACCTTAGCTACCGCCACACCGAGGACGGCGAGGTCCACCCGGGCGAGGTGGTCGAGGAGAAGATCTCGCTGTCCGAGCGCTTCGGGCTGTGGGTCAGCTTCTACCCCTTCAGCCAGGACGAGTACCTGGCCATCGTGGCGCAGTGGCTGCGCAGCTTCGGGCTGGACGAGGCGGGCATCGCCGCCGCGCGCGCCGAGGCGCTGGTGTGGGCGCTGGAGCGCGGCTCGCGCTCGGGCCGGGTGGCGCAGCAGTTCGCGCGCGACTGGGCGGCACGCTGCGATGGTTGAGGAGCAGGCGAGCGCCCGCCGTCCGGTGGACGTCGCGGTGGGCATCCTGATCGACGATGCCGGCCGCTTCCTGCTCACCAGCCGTCCGCCGGGCAAGGTCTACGCGGGATACTGGGAATTCCCCGGCGGCAAGCTCGAGGCCGGGGAGTCGGTGGAGCAGGCGCTGCGGCGTGAGCTGCAGGAGGAGATCGGCGTCACCATCGGGCCCGCCGAGCCGTGGAAGGTGGAGCTGTTCGACTACCCGCATGCGCTGGTGCGGCTGCACTTCTGCCGCGTGCGGCAGTGGCTTGGCGCGTTCGAGATGCGCGAGGGCCAGCAGATGGCCTGGGAGAGCCTGCCGGTGCGCAGCACGCCGGTCCTGCCGGGCACGGTGCCGGTGCTCGGCTGGCTGGCGGCCGAGCGCGGGCATGTCGGCCCGACGCACACGGGCGACCGACCGTGCGTTCCATCGCCTGCCCGGTAGACTGCGGCCGATGGACACTCCCGGCACGCCCCTGCTCCTGCCCGCCTGGCTCGACGCCGTGCGCTGGGACGCTGACGGCCTGGTGCCGGCGATCGCCCAGGAGGCCGCCAGCGGCGACGTCCTGATGGTGGCCTGGATGAACCGCGAGGCCCTGGCGCAAACGGCTGATCGCGGCGTGGCCGTCTACTGGAGCCGCTCGCGCCAGCGCCTGTGGCGCAAGGGCGAGGAATCCGGCCACGTGCAGCAGGTGCACGAGATCCGGCTGGACTGCGACGCCGACGTCGTGCTGCTCAAGGTGACGCAGCTCGGGCACGAGCCTGGCATCGCCTGCCACACGGGGCGGCATTCCTGCTTCTTCCAGCGTCTGGAGCCCAATGCCGCCGGCGGCGCGCGCGCATGGACGCCGGTCGACCCGGTCTTGAAGGACCCCGAGCGCATCTATAGATAGGCGTGATGGACGCAAGCACCTCCGACGACACGCTGGCCCGGCTCGCGGCCGTGATCGAGTCCCGCCGCGGCGGCGACCCCGAGCGCAGCTACGTCGCGCGCCTGTTTGCCAAGGGTGGCGATGCGATGCTCAAGAAGGTCGGCGAGGAAGCCACCGAGGTCGTGATGGCGGGCAAGGACGGCGACGCGGCCAAGCTGACCGCCGAGGTCGCCGACCTGTGGTTCCACACCATGATCGTCCTCGCGGCGCATGACCTGCGCCCGGCCGACGTGCTGGCCGAACTGCGTCGGCGTGAGGGGATGTCGGGACTGGAAGAGTTCGCGCTTCGCAAGGCGCGGGCGCGCGAACAGGGGCAGCCATGAATGGTGATTTCATCCCGGGGCACGCGCGCTCGCCGCAGGAGTTGTCAGGGCTCAAGACAGTGACGATGGCGGTGTACGCGCTGCAGGCCGTGAGCTTCTTCTTCTTCCTGCCCGCCGTCGTCGCGATCGTGATCAACTACGTCAAGCGTGACGACGTGCGCGGCACCGTCTACGAAAGCCACTTCAGCTGGCAGATCCGCACGTTCTGGTGGGGGTTGGTGTGGACGCTGGTCGGCATGGTGCTGCTTTTCGCGCTCGGGCTCGGCCTGATCGTGCTCGGCGTCGTCTACGTCTGGCTGATCTACCGTGTCGTGAAGGGCTTCCTGAAGCTCACCGAGGGACGGCCGGTGTTCGCGGGGTGAATCTGCCTCCTCGGCGCCGCGCATCTTCCCCGTCCACCCTTGCCGTTGCCCCCGTTTCGTCCGCCTCTCGCTCCTCAGACCCTCAGCCATACCGCCATGAACGCCGACCCGAACTGCATCTTCTGCAAGATCGTCGCCGGGCAGATCCCGTCGAAGAAGGTCCATGAGGACGAGCTGGTGCTCGCCTTCCACGACATCCATCCGTGGGCGCCGGTGCACGTGCTGGTGATTCCGAAGCAGCACATCGCCACGCTGGCCGACGTCGGGCCCGAGCATTCGGCGCTGCTGGGTCACATGCTGGGCCTCGCGCCGCGTCTGATGCGCGAGCTGGGCGTCGACAACGGCTTTCGCACCGTCATCAACACCGGGCGCGACGGC
Source organism: uncultured beta proteobacterium (assembly GCA_903876715.1). GTDB lineage: Bacteria > Pseudomonadota > Gammaproteobacteria > Burkholderiales > Burkholderiaceae_C > Rubrivivax. The sequence continues at coordinate 12,847 of CAIRBF010000148.1, read as the reverse complement.
GGGCAAGAGGTTTATCACCTGCACATGCATGTGATGGGTGGTCCCCGCCCATGGGCGCGGGGCTGAAGCCCGCGCCGCAGCGGCCGCCGCCCCCCCGCCCTAGAATCAACGAATTGTTATCGGGAGCAAGACCATGGGATCTTTCAGCATCTGGCATTGGCTCATCGTGCTGCTGGTGGTGGTGCTGATCTTCGGCACCAAGAAGTTGAAGAACATCGGCTCCGACCTCGGCGGCGCGGTCAAGGGCTTCAAGGACGGCGTCAAGGGTGGGCAGGATTCGTCGGATGCGAACGCCCCCCCGGCTGCGGCGCAGCAGGTGACCGGTGCGGCCAAGACGGCCGACGCCAACACGGTCGACGTCGAGGCCAAGACCAAGAGCTGAAGGCCGCGGTGCGAAGCCTGACGCGGGCATGGCCCGGGCCGGGGTTCTGCGCACCAGCCAAGCCCACAGCCCACTGAGTCCGCATGATCGATTTCGGCTTTGACAAGCTCGCGCTGATCGGCGCCGTGGCGTTGATCGTCATCGGACCCGAGAAGCTGCCCAAGGTGGCGCGCACCGTCGGCCATCTGGTCGGCAAGGCGCAGCGTTACGTCGCCGACGTGCGTGCCGAGGTCAACCGCTCGATCGAACTCGACGAACTCAAGAAGATGAAGTCGCAGTTCGAGGACGCGGCACGCAACGTCGAGCAGACCGTGCACAGCACGGTCAACGAGGCCTCATCGTCGTTCGACAAGGAGTGGTCGGCCATCGGATCCTCGATCGATGGCAGCGGCAGCGCCCCGGACACCTCGTCCGAGCCGCTGCCCACCCCGCCGCCCGAGTACAAGCACCCAGGCAAGAAGTGGCGCCTCAAGCGTGGTGCCGTCCCGCAGTGGTACAAGCAGCGCCACGGGGTGCGTGCCAAGGCGCAGTCCGGCGCGGCACGCGTCGCGCGCTTCCGGCCGCCCGGCGTGAAGGTGCCCCGTTGAGAGCCTGTCCGGCCCGCGCGTCCGCCGGGCGCCGTCCATTTCCGCAGGCCCGCCCATGACCGCGCCCGAACCCAAGTCCAAGGAAGACGAACTCGCCGGCACCGAGGCGCCCTTCGTCTCGCACCTGGTCGAGTTGCGTGACCGGCTGATCCGGGCACTGATCGCCGTCGGCGTTGCCTTCGCCGCGCTCGCGTTTTGGCCCGGCCCGGCGGGCCTGTACGACCTGCTGGCCGCGCCGATGGTCGCCCACCTGCCCGACGGCGCCAAGCTGATCGCGACGAACGTGATCTCGCCGATCCTGGTGCCGCTGAAGATCACGCTGATGGCCGCATTCCTGGTCGCGCTGCCCGTGGTGCTCTACCAAGTCTGGGCTTTCGTCGCCCCCGGCTTGTACTCGCACGAGAAGAAGCTCGTGTTGCCGCTCGTGATCTCGAGCACGCTCCTGTTCCTCCTCGGGGTGGGCTTCTGCTATTTCATCGTCATTCCCGGGATGTCGAAGTTCATCCAGGCCTTTGCCCCGAGCGCCATCACCGCGGCGCCGGACATCGAGCAGTACTTCGGCTTCGTGCTCACGCTGTTCCTCGTCTTCGGCATCGCCTTCGAGGTGCCGGTGGCCGTGATCGTGCTGGCGCGCATGGGCATCGTCACCATCGAGCAGTTGCGAAAGTTCCGCGGCTACTTTGTGGTTGCCTCCTTCATCATCGCGGCGGTGGTGACACCCCCGGACGTGATCTCGCAGTTGGCGCTGGCCATTCCGATGTGCATCCTGTACGAAATCGGTATCGTCGCGGCGCAGATATTCATCAAGCACACGAAGGCGCCTGACAGCGAATCTTCGACGGCGGGCTGACCGCGTTCGTGGCGCGTCAGCGAGTGTTCTCGGTCGGCGGTGGTCTCTGCCCGACCGACACCTGCACGTTGAGTATCTGGCCTGCTCGCTGCAGGCTCAGCACGGCGCGGGACTGCGGCTTCAGGCTGGCCACGGCCTTCAGCAGTTGCTCGGTGGTCTGCACCGACTGAGCCGCCACCTGCGTGACGACATCACCCGGACGCAGCCCTGCTTGTGCGGCGGGGCCGTTTTGCAGCACGCCGGTGATGAGCACGCCGCTGACGGAGCCCAATCCGAGCGAGGCTGCAAGGTCAGGCGTCAGGTCACGCGGCTCGACGCCGATCCAGCCTCGGATCACTCGACCGTCGCGCACGATGGCCTCCATCACCTCGCGCGCCAGATCGACCGGAACCGCGAAGCCGATGCCCATGCTGCCGCCGCTCTCCGAATAGATGGCGGTGTTGATGCCCACGAGCGTGCCGCGCGCATCCACGAGCGCTCCGCCGGAGTTCCCGGGGTTGATTGCCGCGTCGGTCTGGATGAAGTTCTCGAAGGTCGACAGTCCCAGGCGGTTGCGCCCGAGGGCGCTGACGATGCCGCCCGTCACGGTCTGGCCGACGTTGAAGGGGTTGCCGATGGCCAGCACCGGGTCGCCGACTTGCAGTGCCGCGGCGTTGCCCAGTGCAATCACAGGCAGCGGCCCGAGCTGGACCTGCAGCACCGCGATGTCTGTCTCGGGGTCGGTGCCGACGAGCCGCGCGCGTGCTTCACGCCCGTCGGCCAGCCGCACCTCGATCTCGTCGGCGCCGGCGATCACGTGGTGGTTGGTGAGCAGGTAGCCCTCGGGCGAGATGATGACGCCCGAGCCCAGGCCCGCCTGCGGCGCAGGCGCGCGGTCCCCATGGAAGAAGCGCAAGGCAGGATCGTCGGCCTGCGGCGGGCGCTGGCCCGTCCGCTGGGCGGTCACGCTGACGACCGCTGGCATCGCCACGCGCGCTGCCGCACTGAAGCCCGTGCTCGCAGGCCCGGAGGTCGCTGATGGCGGCGCCTGCACGACCGACACCGTTACGGGTAGCAGTGAGCGTACGCGCAACCACTCGGGCTTGAGCGTGGCGACGACGAACAACGCCGCCACGAGCACGGTGACGGCCTGCGAGAAAATCAGCCAGAGCCTGTGCATCGCCAGACCGTCCGCAAACCTTTGCCCAAACGCATTCGATGACCCACCGCAACGAAGTCGACACCTGGCTGCGCGAGCAACTCGCTGTGGACCGGTTCAAGGATTATGGGCCGAACGGCCTGCAGGTCGAGGGCTGTACCGAGGTGCGGCGCGTGGCCAGCGGCGTGACGGCGAGTCGCGCCTTCATCGAGGCCGCGATCGCGGCTGGGGCTGACACCCTGCTCGTGCACCACGGACTGTTCTGGCGCGGACAGGACGGCCGCCTGACGGGCTGGCTGCGCGAGCGCGTGGCGCTGCTGATGCGCCACGAGATGAACCTCTTCGCCTTCCACCTGCCGCTGGACGCGCACCCGCTGTGGGGCAACAACGCCCAACTGGGGCTGCGGCTGGGGCTGCAGGCCGACGCCCGCTTCGGCGAGCAGGACCTGGGCTTCATCGGCGCCGCCGATGACCTCGCCGATGTCGATGCGTTGGCCGGGCGCGCGGCGCAGGCCCTGGGCCGCGCGCCGCTGCTCGTGCCCGGCGACGGCCGTCGGCTGCGGCGTGTGGCCTGGTGCACCGGTGGGGCGCAGGGCTACTTCGAGTCGGCCATCGCTGCCGGTGCTGATGCCTTCCTGACCGGTGAGATCTCCGAGCCGCAGGCGCATCTGGCGCGTGAGACGGGCGTGGCCTTCCTGGCCTGCGGCCACCACGCCACCGAGCGATACGGCGCGCCGGCGCTCGGCGCCGAACTCGCGGCACGCCTGGGCCTCGATCACGGCTTCATCGACGTGCCGAATCCGGCTTGACCCGAAATCCGCGGAATTCCCATGCCTGCAACCCTGCCTCTGCTGCTGACCATGGGCGACGCTGCCGGCATCGGTCCGGAGTGCATCGTCCGCGCCTTTGCTGAAGGCGCGGCGGCGAACAGCGTCGTCATCGGTGACGTGGGCGTCCTGCGGCGCGCTGCCGCGCAGCTTCCAGGCCTGCCCGTGCCGATGGCGCGCATCGAGACGCCGGCCGACTTGGCCGAGGTGCCGCCGGGCTGCCTGCCGGTGATCGAGCCTGCCGGCTTGCCCGCCGGGCTGGCCGAAGGGCCCTGTGGCCGAATCGATGCGCGCTGTGGTGCTGCGGCTGCGCGTTGCATCGAGTCGGCGGTCAGTCTTGTGCAGCAAGGCCTGGGGGCCGCCGTCGTGACCGCCCCCCTGCACAAGGAGGCGCTGGCCGCTGCCGGTGTGGACTTCCCCGGCCACACCGAGATGCTGCAGGCGCTGGCCGCGCGCGCGGCGCCCGAAGGCGCGTTGCCGGAGGTGCGGATGATGCTGGCCAACGACGAGCTTCGCGTCGTACTCGTCACGATCCACCTCGCGCTGCGGCGTGCGATCGAGGCGGTCACCTTCGACGCCGTGCTGCAGACCTTGCGTATCGCCCATCGCTCCGCGGCGTTGTGGGGCCAGCCGCGCCCGCGCATCGGTGTGGCGGGCCTGAATCCGCACGCCGGCGAGGGCGGTCTCTTCGGCGACGAGGAGTTGCGCATCATCGGCCCGGCTGTCCAGGCCGCCCGCGCCGAGGGGATCGACGCGAGCGGCCCTTTTGCGCCGGACACCGTCTTCATGCGCGCGCGCAACACGGTCGGGCATCCCGGCGAGTTCGATCTCGTCGTGGCGATGACGCACGACCACGGGCTGATCCCCGTGAAGTACCTGGGCGTCGAGCACGGTGTCAACGTCACGCTCGGACTGCCTTTCGTGCGCACGAGCCCGGACCACGGCACGGCCTTTGACATCGCAGGCCGTGGCCTTGCCGACGCGTCGAGCCTGAAGGCGGCGCTGGCCATGGCGCGTTCGCTCGTCCAGGGCCGCGCGGCGCCCGTGCACGGCGGTGCTTGAGGCCGGGTCTGCCGCAGTACCGCTGTTGGCGGGGCGAAGACGGCGGTCCGCTAGAATCCCTGGGTTTCGTCCATCGAACGAATAAAGCAAGAGGGTTTTCATGAGTGAGGCCGTTGCCGATCCGGGCCGCCGGACCTGGATCGCGATCACATGCGGAGCGGGCGCCGTCGGCGGCGTGGCCGTCGCGGTGCCCTTCGTCAGCACCTTCACGCCTTCGGAGCGCGCGCGCGCCGCCGGCGCGCCCGTCCAGGTCGACATCTCGGCGTTGAAGCCTGGAGAGAAGCTGACGGTCGAGTGGCGCGGCAAGCCGGTGTGGATCGTGCGCCGCACGCCGGAGCAGCTCGAGTCCCTGAAGAAGACCGAGGCCCAGGTGGCCGATCCGGCGTCGGACCGCAAGCAGTACCCGACGCCTGCGTACGCCAAGAACCCGCACCGGTCGATCAAGCCGGAGTTTTTTGTTGGCGTGGGCATCTGCTCACACCTGGGCTGCTCGCCTGCCGACAAGTTCCAGCCTGGAGCCCAACCGTCGCTGCCTGACGACTGGACCGGCGGCTTCCTCTGCCCCTGCCACGGTTCGACCTTCGACATCGCCGGGCGTGTGTTCAAGAACAAGCCGGCGCCCGACAACCTCGAGGTGCCGCCGCACATGTACCTGTCGGACACCGTGCTGATGATCGGCGAGGACAAGAAGGCCTGAACGGCCCTTCTTGCGCTTACTCCAGATTCCACCGAGGACTCCATGGCTGAATTCAAGGAAGCTCCGGCCGGCGCCAACGCGGGGCAGAAACTGCTGACCTGGGTCGACAACCGGTTCCCGGCGTCGAAGTTGTACAAGGAGCATCTGTCCGAGTACTACGCGCCGAAGAACTTCAACTTCATGTACTTCTTCGGTTCGCTGGCCATGTTGGTGCTGGTGATCCAGATCGTGACGGGCATATTCCTCGTGATGCACTACAAGCCTGATGCGGCGCTCGCCTTCGCATCGGTTGAGTACATCATGCGCGACGTGCCCTGGGGCTGGCTGGTGCGCTACATGCACTCCACCGGCGCCTCGGCCTTCTTCATCGTCGTCTACATGCACATGTTCCGCGGCATGCTCTACGGCAGCTACCGCAAGCCGCGGGAGTTGGTGTGGATCTTCGGCTGCGCGATCTTCCTGTGCCTGATGGCCGAAGCCTTCTTCGGCTACCTGCTGCCCTGGGGACAGATGAGCTATTGGGGCGCGCAGGTCATCGTCAACCTGTTTGCCGCGGTGCCGTTCGTCGGCCCGGACCTCGCGCTGCTGATCCGTGGCGACTTCGTTGTCAGCGACGCGACCCTGAACCGCTTCTTCAGCTTCCATGTGATTGCGATCCCGCTGGTGCTGATCGGGCTCGTGGCTGCCCACATCATCGCGTTGCACGAGGTGGGTTCCAACAATCCGGACGGCGTCGAGATCAAGGCGAAGAAGGATGCGGAGGGCCGGCCCCTGGACGGCATTCCCTTCCATCCTTACTACACCGTGCACGACATCATGGGCGTGTCGGTGTTCCTTCTGCTGTTCAGCGCTGTGGTCTTCCTGGCGCCGGAGATGGGCGGGTACTTCCTCGAGTACAACAACTTCATCCCGGCCGACCCGCTGAAAACGCCGGCGCACATCGCCCCGGTGTGGTATTTCACACCCTACTACTCGATGCTGCGCGCGACCACGGATCCGATGGTCAATGTCTTCGTCGTGCTGGTGGCCATCGGCGCGGCGGTGTCGTTGCTGTTGGGTGGGCTGTCGCGGAACGCCAAGGTTGTCGTGGCCGTCTCGGCACTGGTCTTCATCGGCCTGCTCAAGGGCTTCGACGCCAAGTTCTGGGGTGTGGTGGTGATGGGCGGCGCCGTCGTCATCATGTTCTTCCTTCCCTGGCTCGACAACAGCCCGGTCAAGTCGATCCGCTACCGGCCGGGCTGGCACAAGTGGATGTACACGGTCTTCGCGATCGACATGCTGGTGCTGGGCTACCTCGGTATCAAGCCGCCGTCAGACGCTGGTACGCTGGTCTCGCAGATCGGAACGATCTTCTATTTCGGCTTCTTCCTGCTGATGCCCTTCTGGAGCCGGATCGGCGAGTTCAAGCCCGTCCCCGAGCGTGTCGTGTTCCAGCCGCACTGAGCCGGCATCCTGCTGAGAGCTGTTGCATCCATGACGAAGAAACTCCTCCTGACGCTGTTGGCTGCCCTTTCGCTGGCTGCCGGCGGCGCGCGCGCAGCCGGCGGTGGCATTGCCTGGGACAAGTTCCCCGTCGAGCGCGTGACCGACCTGGCCGCCCTGCAGAATGGCGCCAAGCTGTTCGCGAACTACTGCCTGAACTGCCATGCGGCCGAGTTCATGCGCTACAACCGCCTGCGCGACATCGGCCTGACCGAACAGCAGATCGCGGACAACCTGATCTTCACCGGCGCGAAGGTCGGCGAAACGATGAAGGTGGCGCTCGCCGCCAAGGACGCCAAAGAGTGGTTTGGCGCCTTGCCACCCGACCTGACGGTGATCGCGCGCTCGCGGTCGGCTGCGGGCCAGGGTAGCGGCGCCGACTACATCTATACCTATCTGCGCACTTACTACCGCGACGACGCCAAGGCCACCGGCTGGAACAACGCTGCCTTCCCGAACGTGGGGATGCCGCACGTGCTGTGGGAGCTTCAAGGCCAGACACGCGCGGTGTGGGCCGACGTGGCGGACGCGCACGATCCGAAGAAGGTCACGCACGTCTTCAAGGGCGTCGAGCAGATCTCCCCGGGTCAGTTGTCCCCTGCCCAGTACAACGAATCCGTGGCCGACCTCGTGGCCTACCTGAAGTGGATGAGTGAGCCGATGCAGGCCGATCGGATCCGCATCGGTGTCTGGGTCTTGCTGTTCCTGGCCGTCTTCACCGTGATCGCCTGGCGTCTGAACGCGGCGTTCTGGAAAGACGTCAAGTGAGTTCTCCCCGGGCCCGGCTGGTCCGGGCCTGTGCGCGCAGTGGCGGCGTCGAGCCCCCACTGCGTTTGCATTTTTCGATGGGCCCGCGGGGTCCGCTGCTGAAGGAAATCCTGTTGCCATGATGGTCCTCTACTCCGGCACCACCTGCCCCTACTCCCACCGTTGCCGCTTCGTGCTGTTCGAGAAGGGTATGGATTTCGAGATCCGCGACGTCGATCTGTTCGCCAAGCCCGAGGACATCGCGCTGATGAACCCGTACAACGAGGTGCCCATCCTGGTGGAGCGCGACCTCATCCTGTACGAGTCGCACATCATCAACGAGTACATCGACGAGCGCTTTCCGCACCCCCAATTGATGCCGGGCGATCCGGTGGCGCGAGCGCGCGTGCGGCTGTTCCTTTTCAACTTCGAGAAGGAGTTGTTCTCGCAGGTCAACCTGCTCGAGGGACGCAGCGTGAAGGCCAACGACAAGCAGCTCGAGAAGGCACGCGAACAGATCCGCGATCGCCTGACGCAGCTCGCGCCGATCTTCCTCAAGAACAAGTACATGCTCGGCGACGATTTCTCGATGCTCGACGTTGCCATCGCCCCGCTGCTGTGGCGCCTGGATTACTACGGCATCGAGTTGTCGAAGAACGCGGCGCCGCTGCTGAAGTACGCCGAGCGCATCTTTTCGCGCCCTGCGTACATCGAGGCGCTGACGCCTTCGGAAAAGGTGATGCGCAAGTAAACGGGCCCGGGCCGCTTCCCCACCATGGTCACGCCGCTGTCCCCGGAGTCGCAGGGTACATCCACGCGCCCCTACCTGATCCGGGCGCTGCACGACTGGTGCACCGACAACGGTTTCACGCCCTATCTTGCCGTCTACGTCGACGAGACGGTACAGGTGCCCGTGGAGTACGTGAAGAACCGCGAGATCGTGCTCAATGTCAGCTTCGAGGCCACGAGTGGCCTGCAGCTGGGCAACGAGTTCGTCGAATTCAAGGCGCGGTTCGGCGGCGTGCCGCGCGACATCCTCGTGCCGGTCGACCATGTCGTGGCCATCTACGCGCGCGAGAACGGGCAGGGCATGGCCTTCCCGGTTCCGGTCGAGGCTCCTGCGGCGCCTGCTGCGGCGCCATCGCCACCGGAGCCGGGCCCCGAGCCCCGTCGTTCCGCACCTGTGATCAAGTTGTCAGGCGTCGAGGCCCCCGCGGCGCCGAAGCCCAAGCGCTCTTCTGGCGCATCTGCGCCGGAGCCACCCCCACCGGCACCGGTGCCGCCGGGCGGTCGGCCCTCGCTCAAGCGCGTCAAGTGAACGGCAGCGAAGGACTCGCTGACGGAACGTGGCCTCGCACGCGACCGCGATCGGCAGTCCGGTCTCGCCGAGAGCCCTCCTAGAATCCACATTCTGCCGACTTAGCTCAGCTGGTAGAGCATCCGCCTTGTAAGCGGGAGGTCATCCGTTCGATTCGGATAGTCGGCACCAATCCACGCCCAGGCACGCGATTCGCTCAGTGCGGCACTGCGGCCGTCCGACGCTTCGGCCATCCCGATCTGCGTGCTCCGGCCGCCCACCTGGGCGGTTCAGATCCCCTTCCGTACCCCGGGCGGCTGTACCAGACGCGGCGCGACGCGTACCTTTACTTCCGACACCGGCATCCCGGCCTGCTGCAGCACGGCGCTGACGCGCGGAAGCAGCTGTCGGGCCTTGGACGCGGCGGTGCCGCTGTCGGCCAGGATCACCCAGCAGCCGTCCTCGATCGGCCCCGCGCGCAGCGCCGTGGCCAAGCCAGCTCCGACCACCGGCAGTGCGGCCTGCATACACTGCTGCGCGAGGTGCCAGCGGTTGAGCAGCGCACCCAGGGTCTCGTGCCCCTGGAGCGCCTCGGCTACGGAGCGTGTGCCCGACGGGCTGGAGCGCCTCATGCGGTCCAGTGTACCGGCGGTGCCGGCAGGAGCCTCGCGATGCAGATCATGATCACCCACGGCACGCTGGCGCGCACGCGCGTGCTGCAGATCAGCCGCCTGCAACTGGCAGGCTTCTCCGTGGCTCTGGGTTTGATGCTGATGCTCACCTCCGGCGCGATCTACCACTGGTTCTTCCTGAAGGCCGCGCGCGAGGGCTGGCCCGTTGTCAGCACGCTCGTGCGCTTCGTCGCGCGCGACGAGGTGGCCCAACGCGAGCGCTTCCTGCGCGAAAACCTCGATGCCATGGCCAAGAAGCTCGGCGAGGTGCAGGCTCGCATGATCCGGTTGGAGGCTGTGGGCGAGCGCGTCACAGGCCTCGCCGGGGTCAGGGCCGAGGATCTTGCGCCCTTGCAGCGGCGCTCGGTGCCCGCGCAAGGGGCGCCGAAATCCCCCGTCGGGCACACGCCTGCGGCGACGCCACGCGGTGGTGCCCAGGCCGCACCCGACAAGTCAGGCGCGGCGGTGCGCCCGGGCGCCGCCGCGCCGGGCGGGCAGGGCGGCGTGTATCTGCCGCTGGAGCGTCCGACCTTGGAACAGCTCGACCAGGTGCTGGATCTGCTCGCCGACCGTGCCGACCAGACCGCCGATCTGTTCACGCTCGCCGAGTCGCGCCTGTTCGAGCAGCGCATGCGCGCGCTCATGGTCCCCAGCGTCATGCCGGTCGAGGGCCCGGTCGGCTCGGGCTTCGGCTTCAGGCCCGATCCCTTCAGCGGACGCACGGCGCTGCACACGGGCCTGGACTTCCCGGCCGACATCGGTACGCCGGTGCGCGCTGCCGCGGGCGGTGTCGTGGTGTCGGTGGACTTGCATCCCCAGTACGGGCAGGTGCTGGAGATCGAACACGGCGGCGGCTTGACGACCTTGTATGCGCACTTGTCGAAGGCGCGCGCGGCCGTCGGTGACATCGTGCGTCGTGGGCAGGTGGTGGGCGAGGTTGGCAACAGTGGTCGCTCCACCGGGCCACACCTGCACTTCGAGGTGTTGCTCGAAGGCGTGCCTCAGGATCCGGCCACGTTCCTGGCCGCACGTGGCGCGCCGTCCGGACCGGCTGTGACATCCCGCCGCCCGCGTTGAAGTCGCCGACCGTGCGCCGCTGGGCGAGCGGTCGGCTGCGCAGGGCAGGGGATGACGGTGGATACCGGCCCACGAGCACCCCGCTGCCAGATCAGTCGCCTGACGGACGGATGGTAAAGTGACAGGCTTTGTCCGCGGTCCACAGGTCGCGGCGTCCGGGGTATCGCGCCCGGCGGCGCCAGGTGCCCGAGACCTGCGTGCAAGGCCGACCCCACCCGAGCGAGCGAGCCCGCATGTTGCCCAAGTTCCTGACCCAGATGTTCGGCAGTCGCAACGACCGCCTGCTGAAGACCTACCGGAAGGTGGTGCAGCAGATCAACGCTCTGGAGCCGGCCTTCGAGAAACTCGACGATGCGCAGTTGCGCGCCAAGACTGACGAGTTCCGCCAGCGTCTAGAACAGGGCGCGACACTGGATGACCTGCTGCCCGAGGCTTTCGCCGCCGTGCGTGAGGCCGGCAAGCGCACGCTGAAGATGCGGCACTTCGATGTCCAACTCATCGGGGGCATCGCTCTGCATCAGGGCAAGATCGCCGAGATGCGCACGGGCGAAGGCAAGACCCTGATGGCGACGTTGCCGGTCTACCTGAACGCGCTGGCCGGCCAGGGCGTGCACCTGGTCACGGTCAACGACTATCTCGCGCGGCGCGACGCCGACTGGATGGGCCGGCTCTATGGGTTCCTCGGCTTGACCGTGGGCGTGAACGTGCCGGGCCTGACGCGCGAGCAGAAGCAGGCGGCGTTCGCCGCTGACGTCACCTACGGCACGAACAACGAGTTCGGCTTCGACTACCTGCGCGACAACATGGTCTACGAGGTGGCCGAGCGCGTCATGGCGCGCGGCCAGCAGTTCGCCATCGTCGACGAGGTGGACTCGATCCTGATCGACGAGGCGCGCACGCCGCTGATCATCAGTGGCCAGGCCGAGGACCATACCGAGCTCTACATCAAGATCGACGCCATCGTCCCGCACCTGAAGAAGCAGATCGGCGAGGCCGATCCGCGTACCGGCGAGGGCGTCATCGAGCCCGGCGACTTCACCGTTGACGAGAAGCAGCACCAGGTCTTCCTGACCGACGCCGGCCATGAGCGTGCCGAGGAACTGCTCACGGCCGCAGGCTTGCTGGCCGAGGGCGCGAGCCTGTACGACCCGTCGAACATCACGCTGATGCACCACGTGTATGCGGGCCTGCGCGCGCACCAGCTCTACCACCGCGACCAGCACTACGTGGTGCAGAACGGCGAGGTCGTCATCGTCGACGAGTTCACCGGCCGCCTGATGACCGGGCGGCGCTGGAGCGACGGCCTGCACCAGGCGGTGGAGGCCAAGGAGCGGGTACAGATCCAGAACGAGAACCAGACCCTGGCCTCGGTCACGTTCCAGAACTACTTCCGCCTCTACGGCAAGCTCGCCGGCATGACGGGCACCGCCGACACCGAGGCCTACGAGTTCCAGGAGATCTACGGCCTGGAGACGGTGGTCATCCCGCCGAACCGGCCGACGGTGCGCAAGGACGAGCTCGACCTCGTCTACAAGACCACCAAGGAGAAGTACGACGCCGTCACCGCTGACATCCGTGACTGCCACGGGCGTGGCCAGCCGGTGCTGGTGGGCACGACCTCGATCGAGAACTCCGAGATCGTCTCCTCGCTGCTGACGAAGGCCGGGCTGCCGCACCAGGTGCTCAACGCCAAGCAGCACGCGCGGGAGGCCGAGATCGTGGCCCAGGCCGGACGGCCCGGCATGATCACGATCGCCACCAACATGGCCGGCCGCGGCACCGACATCGTGCTCGGTGGCAATGTCGAGAAGCAGATCCAGCTTCTCGAGGAGGACGGGTCGCTGTCGGCCGACGAGCGCGCCGCGCGCGCGCAGCAGTTGCAGTCCGAATGGCAGGGCCTGCATGAGCAGGTCAAGGCGCAGGGCGGCCTGCGCATCATCGCCACCGAGCGCCACGAGAGCCGGCGCATCGACAACCAGCTGCGCGGCCGCGCTGGTCGCCAGGGGGACCCGGGCTCGAGCCGCTTCTAC